>URIE01000023.1 GCA_900547805.1 uncultured Collinsella sp. | reverse complement strand
GCCAGGATCGAACTCTCCGTCCAAAATATATGGGCTTCGAGCCCGTCCGGTCCTCTCAGTTCATCGCTGATCGGTTCCGTTCGATTCATATGGTTCTGTATAGGAAAAGGAATTTCTCGGGGCCGCCTCTCGGCGGCCTTGCGAAAAACAAATCCAAGTTAGACCATTTCAAATGGTTCGATGTCTGCCCGGATGCGACACAGCTTGTGTGTCCATCCTCGCAGTATCCGGTTCTCAAGGTGCACGCCCCGCGGCTCATCCGGTCCGACCGGGCCGCGCGGCAAGGAGATATATTGCCAGACCGCGAAGCCATGTGGAACGTCAATTCCACTCTTCACAAGTCCTACACAATCCATCGCTTTCTATATAGGTAATAGAAAGTCATGTGCAGTAAGACCGCACGTATCAGATGATGACCCTTCGGTTAAGAGGTATATAAAGATCGGTCACCTGTAAGTGTCTATCTACCCGCGCTTTTAACTATATATACCTGCGCTTTAGATAAAAAGAGGGAGCGCCGCGCACAGCGCGACACTCCCCTAGCGATTCAAGAGAATCAATTAGGCCTCGAGAGCCTTCTTGGCGATGGTGGCCAGCTCGTTGAAGGACTCGATGTCCTCGTAAGCCATCTGAGCCAGAACCTTGCGGTCGAGCTCGATGCCGGCAACCTTCAGGCCGTGCATGAACTGAGAGTAAGAGATGTCGTTCAGGCGAGCAGCAGCGTTGATACGGGTGATCCAGAGAGAGCGGATCTCGCGCTTCTTGTTGCGGCGATCACGATACTGATACTGCAGGGAGTGCTGGACCTGCTCTTTAGCATGCTTGTAAGTACGCGAAGCGGCACCGTAGTAACCCTTCGCACGGTGCATAACGGTACGGCGCTTCTTCTTGGCGGCAACAGCGCGCTTAATACGTGCCATGTTCTATCAACTCCTAGACGGTAAAACGAAAAACGGGAACGCGAACTTAGGCGAGACGCGACTTGATGACCTTGCGGTCGGCAGCCGCGATCTCGGTCTCCTGACGGAAGCCACGCTTACGCTTGGTGGACTTCTTGCTCAGGATGTGGCTCTTGAAAGCCTTGGCGCGCATAAGCTTGCCGGTACCAGTCTTGCGGAAACGCTTCTTGGTGCCGCTGTGGGACTTCATCTTAGGCATGAAATACTCCTTAATCGGTTACAGAACACTAGTTACTTGGTATCGCTTGCCGCTTTTTCTTCATCGAAGGCGCCCTTAATCGGGGCGAGCAGCATAAGCATGTTACGGCCTTCCATCTTAGGCTTGGATTCGACCGTAGCGTAAGGCTTGAGATCCTCGGCGAGACGCTCGAGAACGTTAAGACCCTGCTCCGGGTGAGCCATCTCACGGCCGCGGAACATGATGGTGATCTTAACGCGTGCGCCCTTCTTGAGGAAACGCAGAACGTGGCCCTTCTTGGTCTCGTAGTCGCCAACGTCAATCTTGGGTCGGAACTTCATTTCCTTGACCTCGACCTTGGACTGGTTCTTACGAGCAGCCTTGGCCTTCATGGCCTGCTGGTACTTGAACTTACCGTAGTCCATGACCTTGCAGACCGGCGGCTCCGCGTTGGGAGCGATCTCGACCAGGTCGAGACCCTGATCGTCAGCGACGCGCTGGGCATCGCGGATGGCGAACAGGCCGAGCTGAGAGCCATCGACGCCAATCAAACGGCACGAAGATGCAGTGATCTCGTCGTTGATGCGGGTGTCATCAGACTTAGCTATTTTCCCTACCTCCATTCATAAAAAAATAACCCGGCGCTTCTCAGCAACCAGGTCGTACACATAGACATCCTCGATATGAGGAAGGGAATCTAAGTTGTATGACCAGTCAGCTGCTCATTGGCGCCAAAAGGTGGGAACCCTCGGGTTCCTCTTTAGGGCATTGCGGGAACAACGCCTTGCGAATAATAACACGTTCGACGCGTTATCACATTACGTACACGAAAAAGGGAGCCCAAGCCCCCTTGAAGCGCAGGTGCATGTATGGTGCCCGAGGCGAGACTCGAAGGGCCTTCGCTTCGCGAAGCCCCGGGCTTCGGGCGCATGGCGCCCTCACCACGCTCCGCTACAAACAGGCCGCTGGCCTGTTTGTTTAACGCTCCGCGCGCTCACGCGAGTTCGGCACGAAAAAGGGGGCCTTGACCCCCTTGAACGCTCACTTGCATGTATGGTGCCCGAGGCGAGACTCGAACTCGCACGTTGTTGCCAACGGTGGATTTTGAGTCCACTGCGTCTGCCAATTCCGCCACTCGGGCACGTAATGCGTGAGTTAGTTTATCACAGCTTTCTGTTGATTAGTCCGAAAATGGAACTTCGAGCATTTCGATAAGCTCAACCTTGCGCAACATCTCCCGCTTACGACATCCACGTCCGTCAACCGAGGCCTCGCCCATCTGGTTGTCATAGGGATCCTCACGCATGCCATCAGATACAGGGGATAAGTCCGCCTGGAACCGATTGTTTGCCACCATGCGCCATGGATCGAGGTTGCCAAAGTAGTGACGGCGCCGCCACTCCTCCCCCATCCTGCGTGCTGAGGAACCAAACGAGATATCGGCGTTGAGCCAACCGGCCTGCGGCGTATAGAACTCGGCCCAGTCGTGCGGCCCCACCGAATCGGGCGCAACATACAGGCCACTTTGCCAACGAGCAGGCACGCCCGCAATGCGGCACATCGTGATAAACGTGAGCGCCATAACGCCGCAATCGCCGCGGAGCGAGTGTGCACAGTCATCGGCGATGGAGCCCAAAAGCAGATATGGTGGCTGATAGCGATAGTCGATATGTTGCGTCAGATAATCATAGATGGCGCGAGCACGGTCGAGCGGATCAACGAGCCCGTCAATGATGCGCGCCGTCAGTTGACGCAGATACGGCGTAAACGCGATGTGCGGACGGTCCTCGGAAGTGTCCTCGGGCAGCGGCGCGTCCATGCACGGACGTTCGGGCAGCATACCTCCATATATGTCACAATAGGCAGCATTAATGTGATAACGATAGGTTACCGTGAACGAGCGATCGGTCGAAGAACACCATGAAGCGGTGCGTGCCGGCGCATCCTCGGGGGCAACATGCCCCTCCGGCGTCATATCGAGAACTTCGACCTGATACTGTTGACGGCAGGCGGCAGCAACGGGAAGCCACGCGCGAACGGCCTCCCCCTCAAGAGCACCGGGAACAGACACGGACGCCTTAAGAGTAATGACGCGAGTCAACCCGTTTTGTGACTCCATCTCCCTGAGCATCTGGTTACGCAGCGCTATGCCGTCCGCAGAATCGGGACGCAGTCCCGGAACCTCCTTGGGGTACACGCGAAGCGAATCGAGGAAGTTGTCGAGAACAAACAGCTCGCCATCGATGAAGCGCCAGTCAATACGCTTACGGTCGATCAGATCGTCAAACTGTTCCTCAGCAAACTCAGGCCACTCCTCGCGAATCATCGCAATGGCCTGATCGCGCGACACCGAAAAATGAAGCGGAGTCTCAAGCATGCGATACCGCTCAGCACGAACACAAGCAGCCAGCGAAGGCTCAGGGTTCTGCTCCAAGAGACGATCGCAAGCCTCAACAGCCTTCTTCAAATACCCAGCATTCTTGAGACGAAGAATCTCAGGCGGCAACCCAATATCGAGATGACGAAAATCATCACAGCAAACATCAACAGAGCAACCAACAGGACCCTCGTCAATAACCTTCCCATCCGAAGGCAGCACATCAATAACAGCCATACCAAACTCCAAGTCATTAGAACTCTCGAAGCCCATTGTAGCGAGATAAATAGAAAGCCCCAACAAAGGAGCCATCAACGCCGCTGAACGGTAGCAAAAATGAATTCAGCCTCGTAACCCTGCAGCGAGTTAACAAAGGAGGCCCCGTTCGCCCGGAGCTTTTCCCATTGCGCGACTTCTGGCAAAGCCAGTAGCCCTCTTAATTCAGACTCGTAACCCTGCGGCGGTAAACGAAGGAAGCCCCGTCTCCCGGAACTGTTTCCTTGGCGCGACTTCTGGCGAAGCCAGGTGAGCGCAAAGGAAACAGTGTAGGGAGACGGGGCTTCCGGCGGGAAGTTTAGCGACGCTTACGCCTTGTTGACGGAGCCAAACTCCTCCATGAGCTCCTTGGTGCGAGCAACGATGGCGTCGCGACCAGGCTTGAGGAGCTTGCGGGGGTCAAAGCCCTTGCCCTGCTGATCCTTGCCAGCCTCGATGTACTCGCGGACGCCCTTGGCGAAGACGAGCTGCAGGTCGGTGTTGACGTTGATCTTGGAGATACCCAGGGAGATGGCCTTCTTGATCTGATCCTCGGGGATGCCGGTGCCACCGTGCAGGACGAGGGGCAGGTCGCCGGTCTCGGCCTTGATCTCGCCCAGACGCTCGAAGGAAAGGCCAGCCCAGTCGGCAGGGTACACGCCGTGGATGTTGCCGATACCGCAGGCGAGGAAGTCGACGCCCAGGTCAGCAATCTGCTTGCACTCAGCAGGATCAGCGAGCTCGCCGCTGGAGGTCACGCCGTCCTCGGTGCCGCCGATGCCGCCGACCTCGGCCTCGATGGACATGCCCTTGGAGTGGGCAAGCTCAACGAGCTCCTTGGTACGGTCGAGGTTAAGCTGGAAGGTCTCCTCGTGAGAGCCGTCATACATGATGGACGTGAAGCCGGCCTCGATGCACTTGAAGCAGTCCTCGTAAGAACCGTGATCGAGGTGAAGGGCGACGGGAACGGTAACGCCCGTGGCCTCGACGGCAGCCTTGACCATGTCGGCGCAGACCTTGAAACCGCCCATCCACTTAGCGGCACCAGCGGTGCACTGAAGGA
The DNA here is from genome assembly GCA_900547805.1 of uncultured Collinsella sp. Taxonomy (GTDB): domain Bacteria; phylum Actinomycetota; class Coriobacteriia; order Coriobacteriales; family Coriobacteriaceae; genus Collinsella. The sequence goes on along the minus strand of URIE01000023.1, from coordinate 15,306 downwards.
TCAGCGGAGACTTGGCCTCCTCGGCGGCCTGGAGAATAGCCAGGGTCCACTCGAGGTTGTTGGTGTTGAAGGCACCGAGACCGTACTTGCCGGCCTCGGCCTTCTTGAGCATGTCTGCTGCGTTGACGAGCATAAAAGAAACCTCCTGTAAGGTTGCTCCGATAACGCCTGAGATTTTACCACGACATACCCGAGCATAAACGTTCGTTTGTTCACGAATATCGTCCAAACAGACTTTTTTTGACCGTTTGCCCTACGGAATCGACCCGTTGGGGAAAAATAGCTTGACGTTTGGACGCTTCTCGTGCTTCAGAAGCTGACGATAAAGCTACATCTGCATGAAAGGGTTCTGCATGAGCTCGCGTGCCATGGTGGTCGAATCGCCATGGCCGGTTAGGCAAACGGTATCGGGCGGGAGAAGCCGGGCGAGCTTGGAGAGCGAGCGCAGAATCGCTGCCTCGTCGCCACCGACAAGATCGGTGCGGCCGTGGCTGCCCGGGAACAGGGTGTCGCCCACAAAGGCAATGTTTCCCTGCTTTGTGGCAGCAAACAAGACGATCCCGCCCGGCGTATGCCCTGGCGTCTCAATCACCTGTAGACAAATCTCGCCTAGCTCAATGGTATCGCCCTCGGCGAGCAGGCGCGTCGGCTCCCCGGGGTCGGGCGTCTCAATGCCCCACATAGCTCGCTGTTCCTCGATGTTCGCATGCGGCACCGCCACATCCTTAGCGCACAGCTCATACTGGCAGCCCTCGCCAACGGTGCTTCGCACGCCGGCAACACCACCAACATGATCGGCATGGCCATGAGTGCATACGGCGCCAAGCACGCGTACGCCGGGATGCTCGGCTCGAATATGCTCTACCAAGCGCTCGCCTTCCCATGCAGAGTCGATAATCACGCACTCATTGTCCGAAATAACAGCATAGCTATTGGTCTGAATAGGACCGTTTACGAGTGTCTCGATCTCGACCGATCCCTTGGGAGTTAAATCCAAGGACACAGCACTCATGCCCCTCTCCTCTCTATAGAACTCGAGGCATCAAACGATGCCTCGAGTGTAGCGAATATCGATAATGCGGCACGTTCGTCGCGACTAAACGCGGCGCTTAAGCTGGGCTCCACCCTCACCGGGCATAAGACGGCGAGCGTCGTAGACCGAATCGACACTGCTGATGGAAGCAAGCAGCGGATCCAGACCACTCGCGTCCGAGATCTCGACCATAAAGCGCAGGGTTGCAATACCCTCGCGGTTGGTCGACGTGGCGGCAGAAAGGATATTGCCGCCCGCATCGCCAATGGCAATGGTGACATCCTTGAGCAGGCCCATGCGGTCCAGACACTCGACCACGATCTCGACCTGGAAGAGGGTGTCGGCAGCGCCGTCCCACTCCACATCGATCATGCGCTCGGGATGTTCCATAAGACCCTTGACGTTAGGGCAGTTGGCGCGATGCACCGAAACGCCACGACCGCGCGTGATGAAGCCGACGATGTCGTCGCCCGTCACGGGGTTGCAGCAATGAGCCAGACGGACCAGCAGGCCGCTGTTGCTCTCGCCCTTAACGATAATGCCGTTACTGGCGCTCTTGCCGCGTTTTTGCGGCTTGCGGTTGGAGCCGCGGGCAGGCTGCTTCACGACCTCGGCGATAGCCTCGGCCTTGGTGAGCTGTTCCTCAGGCTTGGGGTCCAAGATTTGCTCAACCTTATTGCCCACAGCGCGCGGGGCAACCTTGCCGGCGCCGACGGCGGCAAACAGGTCCTCGAGCTGCTTGAAGTTAAACTGCTCCGCCACGGCATTGAGCGCACGCGTGGATCGCGGCGTAGAGATGCCATACCCGCGCTTACGCAGGTCCTTAGCCAGTATATCGCGGCCGGCCGCAGCGTCATCGTCTTTGGTCGCGGCGGCGAAGTAACGGCGAATCTTTGACTTGGCCGAAGGCGTCTTGACGATCTTGAGCCAATCGCGCGACGGCTTGGAGCTCTTGTTAGTCAGAATCTCGACACGGTCACCCGTCTTGATTTCGTGCGTGAGCGGCGCCACCGCACCGTTGATCTTGGCGCCGACGCAGTGGTTACCGACCTCGGTATGAACGGCGTAGGCAAAGTCGAGCGGTGTAGAGCCGGCACGAAGCGCCATGACCTCGCCCTTGGGCGTAAAGACGAAAATCTCCTGGTCGAACAGATCGACCTTCAACGAGTGCAGGTATTCCTTGGCATCGGTGATCTCGTCGGAAGCCGCCCAATCGAGCGAATGCTTGAGCCAGTTGATCTGGTCGTCCAGACGCTGCGCATCGTTAGTCTTGGAGGCAGACGATCCGCCCGACTTCTTGTACAGCCAGTGAGCAGCGATGCCGTACTCGGCCTGCTCGTGCATCTCGTAGGTTCGAATCTGAATCTCGAGCGGACGGGCCGTGGGGCCGATAACCGTCGTGTGAAGCGATTGGTAGTTATTGACCTTGGGCATGGCGATATAGTCTTTAAAACGACCGGGCATGGGATGCCACAAGGTATGCACGGCACCAAGCGTGGAATAGCAATCACGCACCGAATGAGTGATGACGCGCAGCGCCACCAGGTCGTAAATCTCGGAGAACTCCTTGCCTTTGCGCTTCATCTTTTGATAGATGGACCAATAGTGCTTGGAGCGACCGTTGATCTGAAAGCCCTCAAGACCAATGCGATTGAGCTCATCGGTGAGCGTCTTGATGGTCTCGGCCAGATAACGCTCGCGAACCTCGCGCGATTCGGCTACCATACGCGCGATGCGCTGGTAGGCATCGGGCTCCAAATAGAAGAAGGACAGGTCCTCGAGCTCCCACTTGATAGAGCTCATGCCCAGGCGGTCGGCCAAGGGCGCGTATACGTCCATGGTCTCGCGCGCCTTAAACAGACGGCGGTCCTCGCGCAGGGCGGCAAGCGTGCGCATGTTATGCAGGCGGTCGGCGAGCTTGACGATGATGACGCGGATGTCCTTGGACATGGCGAGGAACATCTTGCGCAGCGTGAGGGCCTGCTTCTCGTCCATGCTGTCGACTTCGATGTTGGTGAGCTTGGTCACGCCATCGACGAGCTCGGCCACCGTATCGCCAAACAGGCCGGAAACATCGGTAAGCGAGGTCTCGGTATCCTCGACGGTATCGTGCAGCAACGCTGCGCACACCACGTCGCAGTCCATCTTGAGGTCGGCCAGAATGATAGCTACCTCGACGGGATGGTTAATGTACATCTCGCCCGAACGGCGCTTTTGGTTGCAGTGCTTCTCGGCGGCAAAGCAGTAGGCCTGCTCCACCTTGGAGAAGTCCTCCTCATTCATATATTTGAGGCACAGGCGCTCCAGCTTGTCGTAGCTGTCCGCCATAATCTCGGGCGGCAGCTCATCGGCGTGCTTATAGTGCTCCATCTCCGAAAACGGCTGGAGGGTGGAATCATGGGCGGTACGGGCTGCGGCATCCATCGAGGTCCCCTTCCCCTAGGCCCGCGGTACGATCGGGCGGTTAACTTTGGCTAGCATATCAGAAGCGCACGTATCGAGCGCCCAACTCCGGAAAGCCGAGAACTCCATGCGCGAGCGCAAGCCCTCCAAATAGCGAATTGACCTGCTCAATTGCACGCGGCCGGGGTTTTCGGCCATCGCAATGCGACGGGTGTCGTCAAACCCCGAAACTCGACAGAAACCAAGCTCTTCGAAGATTCCCAGGCCGCTTTCCACCGAACGCTCGTCGACCGGCGTGCGAGCATCGATGGCAAGGCACATCTGCGCGATGTCGATATCGCTCGCGCTAAAGGAATCGTCCCCGGTTTTGCCGCGGTTGGAGCGCCACATGGTCTGCAGCGCGCGATAGAGTGTGACGAGTTCGTCGCGCTCGGGTGCGTAGCAGTCGAGCAGGCGCTCGTTGATGCGGGCGTCGCGCGACGAATAGAGCAGGTGGATCACGGCGGGCTGGCCATCGCGGCCGGCACGTCCGCTCATCTGGTTGAACTCGATGGCGCCAAACGGCATGTGGTAGAGCACGACATGGCGGATATCGGGCAGGTTGACACCCTCGCCAAAGGCGGAGGTCGAAACGATGCAGCTGAGGCTTCCGTCTCGGAATGCTTCCTCCACGCGACGGCGATCGGAACGCGCAAGCCCCGCGTTATAGAACGCGATATGGGTTGCGCAATCGGGCACGCGCTTGCGCAACGTCTTGGCGAGCGCCACGGACTGGTCGCGCGAATTGACGTAAATGACGGTCTTCTCCCCCGTCGCCACGATCGACACCAAGCGATTTTCACGGCTCGCAAGATCACGGTCGTCCTCGAGTTGTAGGTTCTCGCGAACGGTCTCGTCGACCACCGTGCGAGTGATCGGCAGCATGCGGGCAAGCTCGGCCACGACCGGAGCCGTCGCGGTGGCCGTCGCAGCCATAACGACCGGGTCGCCCAGGGCTTTGAGGATATCGGGCATGTCAAGATAGGCGCTACGGTCGCCGCCCTTGGCAAGGCCGGCGTGGTGCGCCTCATCGATAACGACAAAGCCGATGCGGCCCGAACGCGCGAAACGGTCACGGCGGATAGACAGGAACTCGGGCGTCGTGAGCACGATACCGGTACGGCCCGAAGCTAGACCGGCGAACACGTCATCGCGTGCGGCCTCCACGGTCTCGCCGGTCAGCACGCCAACGCCAATACCGAGCGCCGCCATCGTCGACGAGAGGTGATAGGCCTGGTCGGCAACGAGCGCGCGCAGCGGATAGACAAAGATGCTCGCACGCCCGCGAAGAACCGCCTCGCGCGCGGCATGCACATGGAAGATGAGCGACTTGCCGCGCCCCGTTCCCATAACGGCCAGAACACTTTGGTGATCGGCCAGGGCATCGAGCGCCTCGACCTGCGCGCGGTGCGGCTGGTTCGAGCCGATAAAGCTATGGATAAGCGAGCGCGTGAGCTCAGCATAAGAAAGCTGGGCGAGCGTCTCGCGTTTACGCGACTCCAGGCGCAGGCCAGAATCCGCCGGCTGCACGCCGCGGCGAAGTTCACATGCCGGATCGTCGATATTGGACGCCGTGGTATCGCGCACCAAGACATCTTTGATCATGAGCTTGGGCTTCACACGTCCCTGCCAATGCTCGGCCACGGCCTCGAACACCAAGTCGACAGCGCTATCGCAGTTGATAAGCTTATCGATTTGCGGCACGCGGAACATAATGGCCGGCACGCTCGCGGCGCCATCGGTCGCCACAAAGCGCATGTGCTCGCCGGTTTTGCCCACCACGGCGCGATCGCACATCGTCACGCCCTCGGCGGCCAGCAGCGGCACCTTGTTGCCCTGGCCAAACGGCTCAAGACGGGAAATCTGCTCTATAGTCTCGATATTCAGCTCGGAAAGGTCGACCGTGGCGGCAACCTCGTCGATGTCTTCAAAGTCCTCGGCGGGAATCTCCGATAGCACGGCGGAAAGGCGACGACGGAATTCATCGAGCTTGGATGCCTCGATGGTCACACCCACCGCACCGGCATGTCCGCCGCGACGAATCAGCAGGTCGGAACAGCGCTCGACGGCGTCAAACAGGTTAACTTTGCCCACCGAGCGACCAGAGCCACGCGCGATACCGTCCTCGATCGAGAACAGCAGCGCCGGCACGTGATAGCGGTTGGTCAGACGGCTTGCCACGATGCCCTTGACACCCTCGTGCCAGCCTTCGCCGCCCACGACGATCGCGCGTCCGCCGTCATAGGTCTCCTCGACCTTTGCCATGGCATCGCGCGTGAGCTCCGCCTCGATCTCACGGCGCTGGCGGTTGATTTCCTCGAGCTCAGCCGCCAGCGCGCTTGCTTCGATGGGATTGCGGGCAAGCAGCAGGTCGAGCGCCAGCTTGGGATCGGCCATGCGACCGGCAGCGTTTAAGCGGGGAATGAGCGAGAATGACAGGCCATCCGCCGTAATGCTCGAAAGGTCCGCCTTGGCAAGCGCGGCAAGCGCGATATAGCCGGGGCGAGCGGTTACGCGCATCTGCTGAATGCCCTCGGCAACCAGCGCGCGGTTCTCGGGCGTGAGCGGCATCATGTCGGACACGGTGCCCAGCGCCGCGACCTCGATTAGCGAACGCCAATACGACGGCTTGCCCAGGCGCTCACCCAGGACTTGCACCAGCTTGAGCGCCACACCAGCACCGGCAAGCTCGCGCGAGGGGCCCTCGTCCTCGAGCTTGGGGTCGGTCAGGGGTACACCCTGCGGCACCTGGTCGGAGGGCTCGTGATGGTCCGTGACCACCAAATCGATCCCCAGGCTCTCCAGATAGGAAACCTCTTCCTTGGCGGCAATGCCGTTATCGACGGTCACGATCAGCTGGGGGCGAGCGAGCTCGTTAACGCGGTCGAGCGCCGCGCGCGAAAGACCATATCCCTCGTCAAAGCGGTGCGGGATGAATGGTGTGACATTGGCGCCAAACGTGCGCAGTGCCTCGGTCAACAGGCAGGTCGACGTAATACCGTCAACGTCAAAATCGCCAAAGACCGCGATGTGCTCGTGGTTGCGAATAGCACGCTCGACGCGGTCGGCAACGACCGACATGCCCGGGATAATGAGTGGGTCGGCCCAGTCGCGATCGAGCGAAGGTGTCAAAAACAGCTGGCCTTCCTCAATGGATGTAATGCCGTGTGCAACCATAATGCGCGCCACCAGCCCGGGTATGCCCAGGCCAGCCGAAAGCTCCTTTTCGAGCTCGGGGTTTTGCCGAGCGACCGCCCAGCGATGCGTCGTCTTAAGCGATGACATAGGCGCCCACCCCCGATAGGGGCAGGTCGCCGCGATACCTCTCACGGTTCATAGCGATGAGTCCTCTGTGTATGCCCGCTTCGGCAGGCAGATCTGTTGAACGGATTTATTATACCGTGCAGCGCGGACGCACAACGTCCAGCACGCCGTGGTTTCGATAAACGAGGGCGGTAATAGCCTCGAAATAATCGAGCGTTTCTGCCGCACGAACGTATGCAAGCGTCTAGCATATCCATTCAAATGCATTCATGGGCAAAGGGAGTCGCAGGATTATATGAAGCAATGGGTTGGACTGGGTAAGTTCCTCGCGGGGCACATGCAGGTCATCGTCCCGATTTGCGTGACACTCGGCGTGCTCTTTCCCCAGCAGATCGGCGTGCTCAAGCCCATCGTTCCCTACCTGTTTGCCTTTATGACGTTTCAGGGCGCACTGAGCAACACCTTCCATCAGGTGGCCGAGGTTTTCCGTCGTCCGCTGCACCTGATTCTGGCGCTGCTGGTCTCGGCGGCGCTCATCCCCATCGCGGCGTATGCCATGGGTTCGTTGTTCTTTGGTTCCAATCCCAACCTTGTCTGCGGCATCGTGCTCGAGTACAGCGTGCCCGTAGCCGTCACCGCTTTTATGTGGATCAGTATGTTCGGCGGCAACGGCCCGCTCGCGCTCACCATTATCCTGACGTCCTCGGTCATCTCGCCCGTGACGATTCCGCTTACGCTCAAGCTCCTGCTGGGCGCCACCGTCTCGATTGATGTGCCGAGCATGATGCAGAACATGGCCTTTATGATCGCCATCCCCGCCGTGCTCGGTATCGTCATCAACGAACTCACGCGCGGCTGGGGCCACGAGAAGCTCTCCCCCGCGCTCTCGCCCGCCTGCAAGTTCATGATGATGGGCGTCATCGCGTCCAACTCCACCGCCATGAGCGAGTACGTGCTGCACATGAACGTCGAACGCTTGGAAGTCGCGCTCTTTATCCTGGTGTTCGCCATCAGCGGCTTTATCATCGGCATCCTGGTCGCCCGCGCCCTGCACCTGCCGTATAGCGAGACGACCACCATGTGCTTTACCTGCGGCATGCGCAACATCTCTTCGGGCGCCGTCATCGCCACGCAGTATTTTCCCGGCGAGGTCGTGTTTCCCGTCATGTGCGGCACGCTGTTCCAACAGGTGCTGGCCTCGATTATCGGACATCTCTTTGAGCGCCTGACCGGCGAGGAGCGCGCCAAACAGCGCAAGCGTGTCGAGGCCGGCCGCGACGCGATGACACGTTAGGCTGTCCGCATTGCGCGGACGCCCGCCTTACGACGTGAGCGCCTCCAGATGCGCGCGCAGGCGCTCCGCGTCGATATCGAGTGTGGTCTCGGCATTGACCTGGGCCAGACGATAACCCACAAAGTAGGGCGATACCACCCAACGCGGAAGCGCCTTGGCGACGGTTCGGCCGTCCATATGGTAGAAGAACAAGTTATACGACTCCGCGCGACCGCCGTGGTGCTCGTGCAGGATATAGCGCAGGGACACCTGAATCGCATCGGCGAATAGATCCGCCTCGCCTTGGTCGCGCTTGTCGTCGCTGGCGGCGACCCCCTGTGGGGCCGAGACGTTGACCTCGAAGAAGCCCATGATCGGCTCGGTCGAGATATTGACCGCGACCCTTCCCCGCTGCCAAACATCGATGCCCTCAAAGTTGGCTGAGGTCAGCGCCGCATAGCCGTCCTCTTGTTCCAAGCCCACGATCTGCATGTGGGGGTGAACCAGGCTGCCGCCCGAAAGCGGACCCTTGTTCTTGTACATGAGGACGCTGCGGTACTGTTGGGAATCAATCATCTGCTGCCAACACCCCAGGGCAAACCGCATCACATGATGCAGCTCATCCGGCGCATAGGTCACCAGGTCGGCGTCATGGTCGGACGACTCGATCAATACGGTCTGGCGAGTGGCCCGCAAGGTCTTGAATTTATTCTCGAGCCAGATGCAGTCACCATCACGCTGGATGATGTTGACGAGCCCCTCCGTGTCGCAAAAGGGACATGAAGTACCGGGGCGACGGTTGTCGTCGGGCTTGCCGCTCGCCTGCTGAACATCAAATACCAGCGCCATGGGCTATACCTCCAGCGGCACGATCTTGGTGCCATGGAGCTCGGACACGCCCAGCGCCGCCGCGACCGCATCGCGGTTGGCCGCGGTGATGCCACCACCGGGAAGGATGGTCAAGCGATCGCCCGCATACTCGATCAAGCGAGCCAGATGATCGAAATTACCCTCAATCGGCGTGCCGGCCGCTCCGCCGTGCGTCAAGATGCGCGTAACGCCGCAGTCGGCAAGCGTGTCAATTGCATCGAGCTGAGCCTCGGGTGAGAGCTGGTCAAATGCCATGTGGAAGGTGATGTCGATGAGCTCACGCTTGCACTCCTCTGCCGCACAGCCCGCAGCCATCACGAGGGCGCCGAGGGTGAGCTCGTCGAGCGCCCAGCCGCCGGCACAGGGCTTGCAGCATCCAAAGACCAGGCCGTCAACGCCGGCACTCACTGCAAGGCCCAGATCCATCTCCATCATGCGCAGCTCGTCCTGGCTGTAATGAAAGTCGCCACCACGCGGGCGAATCATGCACATCACCTGCGCATCATGCTCGTGAGCATAGTTGACCGTAGCGCTGATAACGCCGGCGGAAGGCGTGGTGCCACCGACGGCGAGGTTGTCGCACAGCTCAATGCGTCCCGCACTGGCCTCGATAGCCGCCGGCACCCGCTCAAAGTTCTCGGCACAAAACTCGTACAGCATAGATAGACCCCCAAAGGCAGCAAGTGTTTTCCGACGGGCATTGTCGCACGCCCCCATGAAGTTGCGGTGGAATAGGGACTGTTTTGGCTTCTTGAACCCCCAATTAGTCCCTATTTCACCGCAACTAAAAAGGGGCGCTGACCGGGATAGTCAGCGCCCCTTTGTTGAATGGATTAACCGCCCAAGTAAGCCTTGCGGACGTTATCGTCGTGCAGGAGCTCTTGGCCCGTGCCGGTCATGGTGATCTTACCGGTCTCGAGCACGTAACCGCGCGTAGCAATCGAAAGCGCCATCTGCGCGTTTTGCTCGACCAGAAGCACCGTGGTGCCGGCCTTGTGCAGGTCCTCGACAATCTGGAAAATCTGCTCAATCAGAATCGGCGCCAGGCCCATGGAAGGCTCGTCGAGCATGAGCAGCTTGGGGTTGCTCATAAGGGCTCGGCCCATAACGAGCATCTGCTGCTCACCGCCCGAAAGGGTGCCGGCGACCTGGCGACGACGCTCCTTAAGGCGCGGGAACTGCTCGTAGACGCGCTCCAGGCCCGGAGCCACCGTGGACTTGGGCTGTGTATAGGCGCCCATCTCCAGGTTCTCCTCGACCGTCATCTGCAAAAAGGCGCGACGGCCCTCGGGCACCTGGGCCAGGCCCTTACCAACCAGCTTGTCGGCAGGCGTATGGGTAATGTCCTCGCCCATAAACTTGATGGAGCCGGTCTTGGAGCGCAGCAGGCCCGAGACGGTCTTAAGCGTCGTGGACTTGCCGGCGCCGTTCGCGCCGATCAGGGCCACGATCTCGCCCTCGTTGACGTTAAAGGAGATGTCCTTGATGGCGTGGATGGCGCCGTACCAGACGTTGATGTTGTAGACGGAAAGCATCGGCTCTGCCATTTAGTTCTCCCCCTTATCCTGCTTGCCCAGATACGCCTCGATAACGGCATCGTTGTTCTGGATTTCCTCGGCCGTGCCCTTGGCGATGACCTTACCAAAGTTAAGCACGCAGATGCCCTCGCAGATGTTCATGACGAGAGACATATCGTGCTCGATGAGCATGATGGCGATGCCGAAGGTGTCGCGGATCTTGACGATGTTCTCCATGAGCTCCGCGGTCTCGGACGGGTTCATACCGGCGGCAGGCTCGTCGAGCAGCAGCAACTTGGGGTTGGTCGCAAGGGCGCGGACAATCTCCAGACGACGCTGGGCGCCGTAAGGCAGCGAGCCGGCCTGCTCGTTTGCCAGGTGCTCCATATCAAAGATGGACAGCAGCTCCATGGCGCGCTCGTGGGCGGCCTTCTCGTGCTTCCAGTACGTCGGCAGACGCAGCACGCCCTCAAAACCAGAGTAGCGCTCCTGGTTGTGCAGGCCGACCTTAACGTTGTCCTCCACCGTCATGGTGTTGAACAGGCGAATGTTCTGGAACGTACGGGCTATACCCATACGGTTGACCTGGTAGACGGACTTGCCCGAGGTGTCCTCGCCGTCGAGCAGGATAGTACCGTGCGTGGGCTGGTACACCTTGGTGAGCAGGTTGAAGACCGTGGTCTTACCGGCGCCGTTAGGGCCGATCAGACCGGCGATCTCGGTCTTGCCGATGGTCAGGCTAAAGTCGTCGACTGCCTTAAGGCCGCCAAATTCAATGCCCAAGTGGATGCACTCGAGCGCCGGGCGCTGGCCCAGGTCGCGGTCGGGAACGATGGCGCCAGAAGGATACGGGACCATCTTGCCCTTGTTGAACTCAAACTTACTGGGCATCGGCTGCCACCTCCTTCTTGGAAGCAAAGCGGTCCTTAATGCGTGCGAAGAACGCCTTGAGCTGCGGGTTGTTGGTAAAGATCATGACCAGGATCAGCACGATGGCGTAGATGAGCATGCGGTAGTCCGAGAACTGACGGAGCAGCTCGGGAAGCACCGTGAGCAGCGCCGCCGCGATGACGGAGCCGCGCATATTGCCCAGACCGCCCAGGACCACGAATACCAGGATGAGGATGGACGTGTTGAAGTCGAACTTGGTGGCGGAAAGCTGCGAGAAGTTACCGCCGAAGAGGGCTCCGGCAGCGCCGGCGAGAGCGGCGGAAACCACGAAGGCGATCATGCGGTACTGGGTGACGGAGATGCCCACGGACTCGGCAGCGATCTTGTTGTCGCGCACGGCCATAATGGCACGGCCGGTACGGCTGCGAACCAGGTTGAGCACGATCACGAGTGCGACCATGACCAGGACGGCACCGGCGAGGAAGGTCGAGTACGTCGACACGCCCGATGCGCCCTGGGCGCCCTTGATGATGGCGGTGCCGTCCTCGAGCAGGTGCAGGTCGTCGATCGTGGAGTTGCCCGTGATGTTAAAGATCACGTGCAGGCCGCGGGAGTCGACGCCCACGATAAGGCAGGTGACGATCTCTTTGATGATCTCGCCAAAGGCCAGCGTCACGATGGCCAGGTAGTCGCCACTCAGGCGAAGGACCGGGATACCGATCAAGAAGCCCAGGATGGCGGCGGCGATAGCGCCGACCACGATGCTGATGATAAGGCGCACCGGATCGGAGGGAACGGCGCTCTCCAGCGCGACGGCGGTGACGATTCCCGTATAGGCACCGACACTCATAAAGCCCGCGTGGCCCAGCGACAAGTCGCCCGCGATGCCGACGACGAGGTTAAGGGAGATGGCCATGACGATATAGGCCGTAATGGGAACCAGCTGACCGGCGATCATGCGCGGAATCATGTGGTTAGACTGCATAAAGAACACGATGGCGAACGCCACAAGGCACATGGCGTACGTAACAAAGTCGTGACGCGTCTGCTTGTCTTTAAGAAACTTCATAACGCTCACCTACACCTTCTCAGGGACGTACTTGCCCAAGAGGCCGGCAGGCTTGACGAGCAGGACGATGATCAGAACACCAAAGACGATGGAGTTGGCAAGGCTCGTGGAAATGTAGGCCTGTGCCATTGCCTCGATGATGCCGATGAGAATGCCACCGACAAAGGCGCCGGGAATGGAGCCGATACCACCGAAGACGGCGGCGTCGAAGGCCTTGATGCCAGGCATGGCGCCCGTCGTGGGCTGCAGCACCGGCGAGTAGGAACACAGGAGCACGCCGGCGATGGCGGCAAGGGCAGAGCCGATGGCAAACGTCATCGAGATGGTGCGGTTGACGTTGATGCCCATGAGCTGAGCGGCGGCCTTGTCCTCGGACACGGCGCGCATGGCTTTGCCCATCTTGGTCTTACCTGTAAAGAACATCAGGCCGGCCATGATAACCAGGCAGGCGACGATGGTGACGAGCGACACGGCGCTCACGTTGAACTTGGCCAAGAACTCCGGCACCGGGAAGGTGACGAGCGAAGTAAAGTTCTTGGGCGTGGCGCCCCACAGGAGCTGGGCGGCATTCTGCAGGAAGTAGGACACGCCGATGGCCGTGATCAGAACGGCCAGCGGTCCCGCCTGGCGCAGCGGCTTGTAGGCCAGGCCCTCGATGAGAACACCGAGAACCGTGCAGACCGCACAAGAGAGAATTACAGAAGCCCAGCCCGGGAGGCCGAGATACGACGTGGCGCAGAACGAGACATAGGCACCGACCATGATGACGTCGCCGTGAGCGAAGTTCAGCATCTTGGCGATACCGTAGACCATGGTGTAGCCCAACGCGATGATGGCGTAGACGCTGCCCATGGACAGGCCGTTGACCAGGTATTGGATAAAGACCGTCATGTTCCACATCCCCCTTTCGAATAGGTTTCCAGTTGATGTATGAAACAGGGACGTTACACTGTCCCTAGATACCAAGCAAGCAGGGAAGGCCAAAACCTCCCCTGCTTGGGATCAAAACCGCTCTATGTAAGGCGGTCTATTAGGCCTGTACGTACTTGCCATCGGTGATAACGTACGCCGTGGGGTCCTTCTGGACCTGACCCTTATCGTTCCAGGTGAGCTTGCCGGTCAGACCGTCAACGGTAATCTTGAGCATAGCCTTGGGCAGCTTCTCGGCGACCTCGGTCGGATCGGCGTCGACACCAAGACCGGCCTCCTTGAGGGCCTCAGCCACCGCGTGCACGCCATCGTAGGCGTCGGCGGCAAACTGGTCGGGGGTATCGCCGTACTTATCCTTGTAAGCGTTGACGAAGTCGGCATTCTTCTCGTCGTCGGCGGAGAACGGGGTCATAAGCAGCAGGCCCTCGGCAAGAGAAGTGTCGAAGCCTTCAACGCCCAGGATGCCGTCCATGCCGTCGCAGCCCATCATCTTGACGTCGTAGCCCATGTCCTTGGCGTTCTTGAGCAGGACGGACGCCGGCGTGTAGTAGATCGGCGCGAAGATCATGGTGGCGCCGGCCTGCTTGGCCTTGGTCAGCTGGTTGGTAAAGCTCGTGGCAGAGTCGTCCTTAAAGGTCTCCTCGTCAACAATCTCGAGCTTAGACTCAGCGGCCTGGGCCTTAAAGGAATCTGCGATACCCGAAGAATAGGCGTCGCCGGAGTTATAGAACAGCACGAACTTCTCGTCCGCATACTTCTGCGCCAGGAACTTGGCAGCGTTGACGCCCTGGTTGGGGTCGGTAAAGCAAACCTGGAAGACGCAATCCTTGCCGTCGGTGACGTCCTCGGAGGACGCGGACGGGGTGATCATGAACGTCTTGGGGTCGTTACCGCACTCTGCGGCAACGGCAACCGACGCACCCGTGGTGGTCGGGCCGACAAGGGCCTGCATGCCCCAGTCGAGCAGGGTATTAAAGGCGTTGACGGCCTTCTCGCCGTCGGCCTGGTCGTCCTCGGCCTTGCTGGCAAGCGGCAGCTCCTTGGTGGAGAAGTCCTTGCAGCCAAGCTCGACGCCCTGGGTAACGGACTTGCCGTAGGACGCGGCGGCACCGGTCAGCGGGCCGATGGTGCCGATCTTAAACGAAGCGTCGCCCGAAGCGGAACCGCTGTCGCCGCCGTTGGAGGAGCAGCCAGCTAGAATGGACATCGCCCCCAGACCTGCTGCGCTCGCGATAACGCTCCTGCGATTCATAACAGGGTTCAATGACTTACCGGTGAGGCTCGACATGCGGCTCTCCTCTCAAATCTCGTCGGGTTTCGGTTACCCAACAGGCCATCCTTCGCCGTGTTCGGCGTTCGCAAAATAGTAGACGCTTTAGTTGAGAAAAGTGGCGATTATTTCAACTATTCTTTTGTTTTGTCCGTTTATCCATAAATATGCGTATCCCTGTCTATTTATGCAGTTTAGCCACTTTATTGTGTGAAAGTAATATTTCCATTCTGTTACAAGCGCCCCTGCCCTGATTAAAACTGCCTCACCGGTCGCGTTTTGTACGCACCTAGGCGGCGATGTACTTGCCGTCCTGAATCACATAGGCCGTAGCGGGCTTTTCAACCTGGCCCTTGTCGTTCCACGTCAACTCGCCCGTCAGGCCCTCGATCTTGATTTTGCGCATGGCCTTGGCAAGGTCGCCGGCAATGTCGGCGCCGTCGGCCGTAATGTCGATGCCTGCCTTATCGATAGCCTCGGCGATGGCGTGGACGCAATCGTAGGCGTCGGCGGCAAACTGGTTAGGCGTCTCGTCGTAGGCATCCTTATAGGCCTTGACGAAGTCGGCGTTCTTCTCATCGTCGGCAGAAAACGGGGTCATGAGCAGTACGCCCTCGGCAAGAGACGTATCGAAGCCCTCAACGGAGAGCAGGCCGTCCATGCCATCGGTACCCATAAGCGTCATCTCGTATCCCATGTCCTTGGCGTTCTTGAGCAGGACGGACGCCGGCGTGTAGTAGATCGGCG
>URIE01000022.1 GCA_900547805.1 uncultured Collinsella sp. | reverse complement strand
CAGCGGGGGCTCCGACATGTCCGAGGACGATTTGGAAGGTAACCCTGTGCCCGGCCGGTGGGATCCCAAAGCCCGCCATGCTTCTTATGTGCAGCAAAGCTAATGCTGCTAAAATACAAAGCGCTCATGTAGTTTAAACGCACGACGATAAGGAGCACCAGTGGGTAACCACTTCCGTACCTCCGGTGCGGGCGATGATGCCCCCAAGACGCAGCTAGGCGTCCAGGGCAGTCGTTTCGCCACTCCGGATTCAGAGGGCCAGCATGTCGATCAGGCCCCCGTTCAGCCGGCAGATCAGGCACAGCCGGCATCCGATCCCTTTGCCTACAATCCCACCAGCGATGTCGCGCTTTCCGGCACGGCGGGTTTTGAGCCCGTTCAGACCGTGACCGCTCGCGTGGAACAGCCTCAGGCCGGTACCGCCGCGCCGCAGTCTACTATGGCTGGCATCCCCGACCCCATGGCTCCTGCGACACCGGCTCCTCAGCCTGCGCAGCCTGGTCTTTTTGCCGCTATTCCCGATCCCACGCAGCCTGCTGCCCCGGTGGTCGAGAGCGATCAGGCAGCCGAGGTCGCAAGCCTCGATAACGCGCTCAACAACCCCGATTTTACGTCGGTGTTTGCGCCCATCGATCCGCAGGCCAGCCGCAAGAAGATGGCCAAGCAGGCCGGTGTCGAGCCCGTCATCCTTATGGAGCATGTCACCAAGATCTATCCGGCACAGCCCAACAAGCCTGCACTCGACGACATCAACATCGAGATCTATCCGGGCGAGTTCGTCTTCCTGGTCGGTCATTCCGGCTCGGGTAAGACCACGCTGCTGTCGACGCTCAACCGCGACGTCAAGCCGACGAGCGGCCGCATTTTGGTTGCCGGTCAGGACCTCATGAAGATCAAGAACCGCAAGGTTCCGTTCCTGCGCCGCCAGATTGGCGCCGTGTTCCAGGACTTTAAGCTTCTGCCTCAAAAATCTGCCTACGAAAACGTGGCGTTTGCCCTGCAGTGCATCGGCAAGCCCAAGGGCGTCATTCGCAGCCAGGTGCCCGAGGTGCTGCGTCTGGTCGGCCTGGCCGATCAGATGGACTCGCTGCCCGACCAGCTTTCCGGTGGCGAGCAGCAGCGCGTCGCCGTCGCCCGCGCTATGGTCAACCGTCCGCCGCTGCTGATCTGCGACGAGCCCACGGGTAACCTCGACCCGGCGATCTCGCTGGGCATCATGAAGCTGCTCGAGCGTATTAACCGCACCGGCACCACCGTGATCGTCGCCACGCACGACCGCGAGATGGTCGATAGCATGCACCGTCGCGTGATCGCCCTCGAGGGCGGCCACGTTATTCGCGACCAGGAGAGGGGAGGTTACGGCAACTATGGCACCAACTAACGTGGGCTACTCCTTCAAAGAGGCAATCAGCCACTTCTTCCGTAACTGGACTACCTCGCTCGGCGCCGTCATCACGATCTTCCTTTCGCTGTTTATCATCGGCCTGTTCATCATGGGCTCCGCGATGCTGAACTCCGTGATCGGCACCGTCGAGGATCAGGTTGTCATCAACGCGTTCATTAGCGATGACGCCGATCAGGCCGATGTCCAGGCTTTTGAGGCCGAGCTTAAGACGTGGAATAACGTCAAGTCCGTGACCTATAAGGACAAGGACGACGCGCTGGCCGAGTATACGAGCAAGATGTCGGGCAACGCCGACGCCACCATGAGCGCGCTCGATGGCCAGAACCCGCTGCCGGCTTCGTTTGCAATTGAGATGGACGATCCGTCCAAGGTCGAGAGCACGGCCAAAAAGCTCAAGAAGGATGCCGATTTCCAGAAGATCGCGGATGACGGCGACGTCAACGCGAGCGTGCTGTACGGCCAGGAGGAAGTGAGCCGCCTGTTCCAGGTGACCAACTACATCCGCATCGCCGCCGTGGTGCTCGTTGGCCTTCTGACCTTTATCGCATTCATCTTCATCAACAACACGATTCGCCTGTCCATCACGGCGCGTCGTCGTGAGATTGCGATTATGCGTCTGGTCGGCGCCAGCAATGGCTTCATTCGCGGCCCGTTTATCACCGAGGGCGTACTGCAGGCCATTTTGGGCTCGCTGCTTTCCATCGGCGTTCTGGAGCTGCTGCGCAATCTGATGATTCCGCGTTTGCAGGAGAGCATCGGCTGGATGTCGTTTGCCCTGCCGATGCAGTACTACCTGGTGACCTATGCTGCGCTGATTCTGGTCGGTGTGATTATCGGTCTCTTTGGTTCTGCCATAGCCATGCGCCGCTACCTGCGCGTGTAGGCATGCCTGGAATTCATCCCTTCCAACGGGTCGTCTCTTATGGGGCGGCCCGTTTTTTGATCTCTAGGGGACGGCAGGAAAGCGAATCATTTGGGTAGACTCTTTGGAGTTCGTCATCGATAGCAAGGAGGCGCCATGGGGCGCAATAACAAGCATAAGCGCGGTGCTCGCAATAAGCGTGGGCCGGTGCGCAGCGAACGCCGTCCGAGCCTGACCGGGCGCGTGCAGCTCCATGAGCATGGCGCCTATGTCATAACCGAGAGCGGCGACTACAAGGTTATGGGCCGCGGTAAGCGCGAGATCATGGATGGCGATACCGTTGCCGTGAGCATTAAGAACAGCCCGCACGGTGAGCGGCGCGCCGTGATCGAAGGCGTGGTTGAGCGCGCAGCCATAAGCGTGGTGGGTACGTACCAGACCGCTGGTCCGCTCGGTGTGATCGAGCCGCTCGATTCGCGCCTGAAGGCCGACTTCTTCATTCTGCCCGAGGATACCTCGGCGGATCGTCTGGGCGTCCACCCGGGTGATGCCGTTGTCGCGCGCATTTTGACCTACCCGACGCGCCTGGAATCGGGCACCGTGACGATCGAACGCCGCATTGGCGGAGATGACGCGCCCGATTTGGGCGTTCAATACGTGATGGCGCGTTACGGCTATACCGATAGCTATCCCGAGGCCGCGCTGGACGAGGCCGAGGGGCTTTCGCTCGATGTGTCCGCGGCGCTTAAGGACCCGCTCCGCCGCGATCTGCGCGACCGCTTTGTCATCACGATCGACCCGGTCGACGCGCGCGACTTTGACGATGCCATTTCGCTTGAGCGCACGCCCGAGGGTGGCTACAAGCTGGGTGTGCATATCGCTGACGTTTCTCACTATGTGGCTTGGGACGGGCATATCGATCTTGAGGCTCGCCATCGTACGACATCGGTGTATCTGGCCGATCGCGTGCTTCCCATGCTGCCCGAACGCCTGTCCTGTGACCTGTGTTCGCTTCGCCCTGACGAGGACCGTCTTGCGTTTACCGTTGACATTGAGCTCGATGCGCAGGGTCGCGTGCGGCATTACGATCCTTACCCCAGCGTGATTCGCTCGCGTGTGCGTATGGACTATGACGGCGCCGAGGCGCTGCTGGTGCGTGCCGACGCGGTTGAGTATTCGGTGCTGGAAGGCGCCGCTGAGGATGTTGCGGCTGCTGAGGCCTCGCGCGAGGAGGCGCTTGAGCGCGGTCTTGCGTGCGAGGAAACTGCTCGCGGCTATAACGTCGACCTCGGCGATTTCCTTGTCGCCGCCAACGAACTCGCCGAACTTCGCCGTCGTATTCGTCGTGCCCGCGGCTCAGTCGATTTTGACACGGCCGAGATTCGCGCTCTATTGGATGAGGACGGAGTACCCGTGCAGATTGTGGCGCGCGAGCGTTCGTGTGCCACGTCGCTTATCGAGGAAGCCATGCTACTCGCCAACGAGTGCGTTGCAGAGTGGCTGGCAGACCGTGATATCGAGGCCTGCTATCGCGTGCATGAGGATCCGAGCCCCGATAGCCTGCACGGTGCCGCCGTTGCGCTGGCGCAGCTGGACATCATCGACGATCGCCGTGCTGCCGGTATTGCCCTGGGGAGTCCCGATGAGCTGCAGGCTGCAGTTGATGCTGCCGCCGGTACGGCCAACGCACCGCTCGTTAACACGCTGCTTCTGCGCAGCATGCAGCGCGCGCTGTACAAGCCGCGCAACGAGGGCCACTTTGCGCTCGCCGCGCCGTGCTACTGCCACTTTACGAGTCCCATCCGTCGCTACCCCGATCTGGTGGTGCACCGCGTGCTCAAACTGCAGTTGGCCTATGAGCAGCTCGGCGGCAAGGACGCCCTGGTCCGTACGCCGCGGCTGATCGGCAAGGGGCGCGAGTCGCTGCCGCGCATTCTGCCGCAGATTTGCCGTGCGTGCAGCGATGCGGAGCGTGCGGCCGATGCCGCCAGCCATGCGACGCAAAAGATCAAGATTGCCCAGTACTATGAGGATCGCCTGGGCGAGCGCTATGCCGGAACCGTCTCGTGGGTTAGCAGCATGGGCCTCTTTGTGCGCTTGGACCTGACGCAGGTCGAAGGCTTGGTTTCGATCAAGAGTCTGGGCAACGAGTGGTTCGAGTTCGACGAGGATGCGCTTACGCTGACGGGCGCCGACACGGGGACTCGCTATGAACTGGGCCAGCGCGTGATTATCGAGGTCTCGCGCGTCAATACCACGCGTGGGCACTTGGACTTTAAGCTTATCCATTAGCCAAATCTCGACTCATGGCGGGAGAGCGGAGGGCGGTCTTTCGGGGCCGCCCTCCGCATTTGGATCATGGCTACCTTGCCGTCTGCTCGGCCGCCCGCTTACCTGCTATTCGAGAGGTAAAACCTACCAAAATAAACCTGTCCCTTTTTGGCAGGTTTACAAGAAAGCGGGGATGAGATGGCGACGGTGTATGGTTATGCGCGGGTGAGTTCGCGCGATCAGAATCTTAATCGGCAGCTGGATGCGCTGGGCGCCTATGGCGTGGGCTCGGCGAATATTTATGCCGACCATGCGAGCGGCAAGGACTTCGATCGCCCGCGGTATCGCGAGCTGCTGCACATCCTGGGAGACGGGGACGTGCTGGTGGTGCTTTCTATCGACCGACTTGGCCGTAATTACTCCGAGATTCTTGAGGAATGGCGACGCATTACCAAGGAGCTCGGGGTTGCCATTGTGGTGTTGGACATGCCATTGCTTGACACGCGCGCCAGGGCAAGCGGCACGCCGGATGTGACTAATACCCTGATTGCCGATATTGTGCTGCAACTGCTGAGCTACGTGGCGCAGGTGGAGCGCGAGAATATTCATCGGCGCCAGGCGGAGGGGATTGCAGCGGCGCGGGCGCGAGGGGTCCGTTTCGGTCGACCTCGCAAGCCGTGCCCTCCTCAGTTTGAGCTGGTACGCGATAGCTATGAGGCAGGCGATATTACCCGCAGCCAGGCAGCAAAGTGCCTGGGCGTGTGCGTGGGGACGTTCGATCGCTGGATGCGCGAGGCGGGGTAGGGGTTTGCGTTGCTTTGGCGCTTCCTGTTGCGATTCAAATTTTGATACGGTGACGATGTCATTTGGGGCTACACTCGCTGATATTCAAAAAAGGAGGTAGGCCCTTGGCGCGCGTAAAACAAATAATCGGATGGACCGCGATCGTTCTGTTCGCTGCAACGCTGGCGGGCATCTGGGTGCTGACGGAGCAAAATGCGGTGGAGACGTCGTTGCTGAGCGAGTCCACCGCGCGTGTGGTGGAGGGTCAAGCTACGGGCGTACAGGCTGCCGATGTCGCGGGTGAAGCTCAGACCGAGAACGGGATGACCGGGGGCACCGATTCGGCTGCTTCGAATGTCCGGTCTGGCCGACTTGCTTCCATTCGCATGTGGGTGGGCACGAACGTCCGTCGCGTTGCCCATACCGTAGAGTTTTTCTTCGTCGGATTGTTCGCCTCGGTGGTCGTGGTTTGCTTTTCCAGGCGTCCGTGGAGCGTATGCTCCCGTTGCGTGCCCGTGTTGCTCTTTTGCGCCGTCTGCTCCGTTGGCGATCAGGTACATAAGATCTTTGTTCCCGGCAGGCATTTCGACGTTATCGATTTAGGATTCGATGCTGCGGGCTATGTTACCGCGATGCTGTTGGTATTGCTGACAGCGGTGTTGGTGCGCCATGCGACTCGGCCGATCGGCGCCCATGCGAGGCGCTAGCCGGTAACAAGCCCGTTTTTGATAATGCGACCTTGTTGAATTATTTTGTGTCGCGCGTATTTCCGAGCGGTCGGATTTGAGGGGCGAGCGGTAGAACGCTCGCCCTTTGTGCGCCACGATGCGGCACAATGTACCGTAAAAGCTGTTTATATCCGGTACGAATCGTTCGTTGGTCTTTAATTCTTCTCAACGGAGGTGTTTGAGATGGCAAACGGATTGCTTTTGCGGCTTCGCGAGCGTGAGCTCAGCGCGAGCCCGGCGGAACGCAATGTCATCGCATATGTAAGCGCTCATCCGCACGAGGTGGTCGGGCTGTCCGTCCGCGGTCTTGCCGATGCCACGTTCTCCTCGCCCTCGAGCATTTTGCGCTTTTGCAAGCGCTTGGGTTTTGCGGGCTACAAGGAGTTCCAGCGCGAACTGATTGCCGAGCTGGCGCTCTTGGGTGACAAGAAAGACGTTGCCCTCGAGGACATCTCCATGGATGACAGCGTCGAACGTATCGTGGGGAAGGTGATGAAAAGCAACGTGCGCACGATCGAAGCGACGGCGCGAACGCTCGATTACACCGTCTTGGAGCGATGTGCGGCCTATCTTAAGCGGGCACGCGCGGTCAATCTGTTCGGTATCGGTGCCTCTCGTTTGGTCGCGCACGATCTGGCGCAAAAGCTCATGCGTGTCGACAAGGAGTGCCATCTGTACGACGACTGGCATGATCAGCTCTTGTGTGCCAAGAACATGCATGAGGGCGATATGGCAATCGCCTTTAGCTACTCGGGCTTGACGCAAGAGGTGCTGGACTGCGCCGCCGAGGCCCAACGTCACAACTGTCCCGTTGTGGCCGTGACCAAAGTAGATGGATCATCCAAGCTTGCCACCATGGCCGATGCCGTGCTCGGCGTCGCTGCGAGTGAGCCCTTGGTCCGCAGCGGTGCCATGGCTTCGCGTATGGCCCAGCTTATGGTTGTCGATGCCCTGTACGCTGCTTACGTTGCCAGCGACTACGAACGGGCGACGCATGTCATTAAGCAAAACTACATCGAGAAACAGGAAAGATGAGGTGAATGAAATGCTCGATTTAACAAAATTCACGACCGAACAGCGTAATCAAAGGTCAATGAACCTCGATACGATGACATCGCTGCAAATCGTCACGACGATGAATGATGAGGATCTTCGTGCCGTCCAGTCGGTCACGAAGGTGTTGCCCCAGGTTGCCACAGCAATCGACTGGGCTGCTGAGGCACTCGAGCGCGGCGGGCGCGTCTTTTACATGGGCGCAGGCACCAGCGGTCGTCTGGGTGTACTCGACGCTTCGGAGTGTCCGCCCACGTTTGGCGTGTCACCCGATCTGATTGTCGGGCTCATTGCCGGAGGCGAGACGGCGTTTATCAAGGCTGTCGAAGGTGCCGAAGACAGCGAGGAGCTTGGCGCGAGCGACCTGCGGGAGCGTGGACTCTCGGACAAGGATCTTGTCGTTGGCCTGGCGGCAAGCGGTCGTACTCCCTATGTGGTGGGCGGCCTTGTGTACGCCAAGGCAACTGGGTGCAAGACGATCGCAATTGCCTGCAACCAAGGGTCGAAGATCGGGGAGAGCGCAGATCTTGCCATTGAACCCGTGCCCGGTCCCGAGGTGCTGACCGGCTCAACGAGGCTCAAGGCGGGAACGGTTCAAAAGCTCATTCTCAACATGATTTCGACCGGTGCCATGGTCAAGATCGGCAAGGTATACCAAAACCTGATGGTCGATGTGCAGCAGACGAACGAGAAGTTGGTGGTGCGCGGCCAGAACATCGTGATGGAGGCGACCGGCTGCACGCGCGAGTGCGCTATTCAGGCGCTTGCGGATGCCGGCGGCCACGTAAAAACCGCTATTGTCTCGGTGCTGTTGGACTGCGATGCCGAGCAGGCTGCGGTAGCTCTTGAACGGGCGCACGGCCATGTCCGTACTGCGGTGAGTGGCCATGAGAAGAGCAATGCCGATGTCCAATAGGTGCACGGCGTGAGCTGATATGACATCTAGACGAGATACCCAATACAAGGAGGAGTTATGACGAACAAAGAGCTGGCTCAAAAGCTGCTGGACCTTTTGGGCGGTAAAGACAACGTGCTCGCAAACGCGGCGTGCATGACGCGCCTGCGCGTGACCGTCAAAGACACGGGCAACGTCGACACGGAGGGTATTAAGGCGCTCGACGGCGTGATGGGCCTGGTCGAGGACGACACGATGCAGATCGTGCTGGGTCCGGGCAAGGTGAATAAGGTGCTCGAGGAGTTCTCCAAGCTCACCGGCCTTGCGAAAGGCGTTGCCGACGAGAGCGTGGTTGACGCTGCGGCCACAAACAAGGCCGCGCAGAAAGCCAAGTACGAGTCCAAGCCGGTTCAGGCCTTCCTCAAGAAGATTTCCAATGTCTTCGTCGCCCTGCTTCCCGGCATCATTGCGGCTGGCCTCATCAACGGTATCTGCAACGTCATTAACGTCTCGACGGCAGGCGCGCTTGCAGGCGAGTGGTGGTACCAGGGCATTCGTTCCATGGGCTGGGCCCTGTTCGCCTATCTGCCCATCTTGGTGGGTTATAACGCGGCACGTGAGTTTGGTGGCTCCGCTGCGCTGGGCGGCATCGCCGGCATGATGTGTATCGCCAACAGTGCCATGCCCCTGCTTGCGCCTGGCGCGGCCGATCCTGCCACTGCCATTCTGCTGCCGCTCACCAATGCGCAGTATAACCCCGCAGCGGGCGGCATGATCGCGGCTCTTATCGCTGGCGCATTTTTTGCCTGGATGGAGCGTCAGATTCGCAAGGTTATGCCCAACGCACTCGACACGTTCTTGTCCCCGCTGCTGGTGCTCATCATC
This sequence comes from uncultured Collinsella sp., assembly GCA_900547805.1. Classification (GTDB taxonomy): domain Bacteria; phylum Actinomycetota; class Coriobacteriia; order Coriobacteriales; family Coriobacteriaceae; genus Collinsella. The sequence goes on along the minus strand of URIE01000022.1, from coordinate 11,813 downwards.
GGCGCCTTTGCTCTGATGCTCGTCATCCAGCCGGTTGGCGCATGGCTGACGACTGCCATCTTTAGCGTTTTGACCTTTATCTTCGAGAAGCTGGGCGTCCTGGGCGGCTATATCCTGTCGGCAGGCTTCTTGCCGCTGGTTTCCGTCGGCCTGCATCAGGCGCTCACGCCGATCCACGCTATGCTCAACGATCCCGACGGCGCTACCAAGGGCATCAATTACCTGCTCCCCATCCTTATGATGGCTGGCGGCGGTCAGGTCGGTGCCGGTCTGGCGCTGTACTTTAAGACCAAGAACGCCAAGCTCAAGAAGTACGTCGCAGAGTCCATTCCCGTTGGAATCCTCGGTGTGGGCGAGCCTCTGATGTATGCCGTTACGCTGCCGCTCGTTCGTCCGTTTGTGACGGCCTGCCTGGGTGCCGGATTTGGCGGCGCGCTCGCGGCGCTGCTTCACATCGGCACGGTTTCTCAGGGCGTTTCCGGTCTGTTTGGCCTGCTGATCGTCGTTCCTGGCCAGCAGCTCGGCTACGTTGCCGCTATGCTGCTTGCCTATGCCGCCGGCTTTGTCCTGACGTGGTTCTTTGGCGTCGACGAACAGAAGATCAACGAGTTCTTTGGCGAATAGTTTGATATCGCGAGCCGTGTTGCTCAGGGCTTGCGGCGCACGGCAGATTTCTTGATGCTATGGTTGTGCCGGCGGGGCTAACTGCTCCGCCGGCCTTTTTTAAAGGAGCGTTGAAACGTGAAAACGGGTATTTCGATTTATCTTTCCAGCCCTCTGCAGGATATTGAGCGGACGATTGAGCGCGGTGCCGCGGCGGGTGCGCGCTATGCGTTCACCTCGCTGCATATTCCCGAGGATGGGGGAGCGGCGTATGCAGATAAAGTCCGTCATGTTCTGTCGCTGCTTTCCGCCCGCGGCATTGCGCTCATTGCCGATGTGGGGCCGCGCACGTGCGATTTGCTCGGGCTTGAGCGCATCGAGGACCTGCGCGATTTGGGGTTGGAATACCTTCGTTTGGACTATGGTTTTAGCGCCCAGCGGGTCGCGGAGCTGTCCGGTGTATTTCGCATTGTGGTCAATGCATCGACGGTGAGTTCTGATGAAATCGCATCGTGGCGTGAAGCCGGCGCCGATGTGACTCGTTTTGCCGCCTGCCACAATTTTTACCCCAAGCCTTATACCGGTTTAGCTCTTGAAGATGTTGCTCGGACGAATCTTCGTCTTGCGGCGCTTGGATTCGAAATCATGGCTTTTGTGCCGGGTGATGCTAACGTTCGCGGGCCGGTATTCGAGGGACTGCCGACGGTCGAGGCGCAGCGCGGTCGCGCGTCAAAGGTTGCTCTCAATATGCTTGAGCTTGCACATGGCGCCGATTGCGACATTGTGTTGGTCGGCGACCCCGATCTTTCCGATGCGGGCTGGGCGCAGTTTGCTCAAGTTTCCGCCGGATACGTGGACCTGCAATGCGAGCTTGAGCCCGGTTATGCCTATGTGCGCGGGCAGATTCATCACGACCGGCCCGACTCGAGTGTCCTCATCTTTAGGTCTCAGGAGTCACGTACGAAGCTTAAGCCGGATTCCGTGCCGACGGATGCCGGAGCCGGCCTGCCGCGAAAGGCGGGGTCGATCGCTGTGAGCAATAGCGGATATGGGCGCTACGAAGGCGAGCTTGAGATTGCGCGGGTCGATCTTCCCGGTGACGAGCGCATGAACGTTGCGGGCCATATCACGCCCGAGGCAATGGAGCTGCTGCCGTTCATCAAACGCGGATTCGGGGTACGGTTCGTTTAGCGTGTGACCCGTGGGATACAATTGGCCCATCATACGAAGGCGCCTCGTGTGGCGTGTGCCTGCGTTGGCCGATCTATATTCGGAGGATTCCCATGACCGTACTGTTTGTTGAATATCCCAAGTGCTCGACCTGTAAGAAGGCCAAGGCATGGCTGGACGAACATGGGGTAGAGTATATCGACCGCGATATCGTTTTGGACAACCCCACGGCCGATGAGCTTGCGACCTGGATTGCTCGTTCGGGGCTGCCGGTGCGGCGTTTCTTTAATTCGTCGGGCATGAAATATCGAGAGCTGGGCCTGAAGGCGCGCCTGGACGCGGGGATGACGGATCAGGAGTGCTACGAGCTGTTGGCGACCGACGGCATGCTGGTCAAGCGTCCGCTGCTGGTGGGCGACGACTTTACGATTCCCGGCTTTAGGGAAGCGGCTTGGACCGAGGCGTTGCTGTAGCGGCTGCGGAAAGTGCGACCCGTTTTGAGCGCTCGGGGTGGGACGTGTTTTCCATCGGAGGGCTCGCTCGGCTCAATCCTTGAGCTGCGCCCATTCGTGCGGATCGTAGACCTTTACGTGCTTGTTGGGCTTGCCGCTCCAGTACTCCTCGTCCATAAAGGGCAGATATGCCTGAACGCCGGGGCAGATAAAGGGAATCCGCTGCTGTTGCAGTCGCTCGCGCTGGCGCTGCTCCAGGTGCGCCTCGGATATGACGGTCGGCATGCCGGACAACTCGACGAGGCTTGCCTGGATTCGCTTAAGGTCGGGGAGTCCCGCGTGCCATGACATCCGCATGATCAAAAAGGATGCACGGCGGTATTTTGCCTGCACCACAGTAATGGCGGGGCGCAGTGTGGGATGGATTTTGTCCCGTTCGGGCCAAAGGTCGGCAGTGATCTCAAGGCCCAGGGTCTCCCATAGGTAATCAAGCTCTTCGTCCATGGCGCCTCGATATCTACGTGATCATTGATACTTCGATTGTGTTGCCTGGTGCTATCGTTTTCACGGTAGAATCTGCCAACGGTTGACGGCTACCGCTCGCGGCGTTTTGCCCTTCGTGTACAGCGGTCGGCTTCACAGGTCCTTCACGGGTTGGACTAAATTAGGCCAATTTGACTGAATTTCAAAAAAGTCAAAATTGGGGCTTGCGTCACGGCGAGACTTCCCGTATATTTCTTTCTTGCGCAAAGGCACAGCCGAGCGCAGCGATGCAGTCATTGGGATGTCGTCTAATGGCAGGACAGCGGATTCTGGTTCCGTCAATGGGGGTTCGACTCCCTCCATCCCAGCCATTGCATTTGCTACATATGGCCCGTTCGTCTAGCGGTTTAGGACGCCGCCCTCTCAAGGCGGAGATCACCAGTTCGAATCTGGTACGGGCTACCAAAATTGAACGCCCGGGCCTCGTAAGAGACCCGGGTTTTGTGTATTGACCGTATGTACGGCACCTGCCGTGTTTCGCTCAGATCGAGGAGTAGCCATGGATCTGCCCATCAGCTTGCAAGACATCACGTATGCCGAGAACTATCTGGCGCAGGGCGACCTGGCTACGGCGACGCCGCTGCTGGAGCGTCTGGTAGAGCTCGCCGAGGAGTATATCGACGCTGAGTGCAAGACGGAGGAGAAGCGCCAATACTTTAGCTTCGATAGCAAGTTTGAGCGCTTGGCCTATCGCCGCGTGGAGAAGGATCCGCGCGAGCTCGTGCAGGTCGAGGTGCCGTTTGACCGCCTGTACTCTGATATGGCGTTTGCCTACATTCGCCAGCAGGATTATGTGAGCGCTCGTAATGCCCTGATGCAGGCTGTGCGTTGGGACCCCATGAACTGCAACTATCGCTTGGATTTGGCCGAGCTGTTCCGCGCACTCGAGGACAAGCAGGAATGGGCATCGCTCTCGTTCTCGGTGCTGGAGCGTGCAAGCGATGGCAAGTGCGCCGCCCGCGCTTACGCCAATCTAGGTCAGTACTTCTTGGAGCCCGAGACCGAGAACGTTTCGGCTGCCGTGGGCTGCGCGCGTCTGGCGCTGCGCCTGGCGCCCAACGATGCGCATACGACGCGCCTGCTCAACAAGATCCATACCACCTATCCGGATGCCGCCGATGAGAGCGACGAGCACGTGATGGGTGAACTGGCCCTGCAAGGCGTTCCGACCTCGCCTTCGGCCGAGATTGCCATCTGCCTGATTATGTGCGCGACCGATGCTGCAAGCGACGGCGACAAGCAGGAGGCGACGCGCCTGACGGTGCGTGCTCGCGACTTGGTGGGCGAGGAGGCCTGCGCGGCGATTATTAAACTGGTGCGCGAGAGCGATGCCGATCTCAATGCCGAGCGCAAGGCAAAGCGCGAAGCTACGGGCAAGGGTTCCGATGGCGCCAAGGAGGCCGGCGATGCCCAGTAAGCGCGAGCGCAAACTCATTTCCAAGAATCGCTCGGCACATCACGAGTACTTTATCGATGAGACGTTTGAGTGCGGTATTGAGCTGAGCGGCACCGAGGTCAAGTCGATTCGCGAGCGCGCCTGTCAGATCACTGACACTTTTGCGCTGATTCGTGGCGGCGAGTGCTGGCTCGTCGGACTGCATATCCACCCTTATAGCCATGGTGGCGTGTGGAATCGCGATCCCGACCGTCGGCGTCGTCTGCTGCTGCACCGCAAGGAGATCGACTTTCTTGACGGCAAACTTCGCAACCGTGGTTATGCGCTGGTTCCGTTGGAGCTCTACTTTAATACCGACGGCCGCGTAAAGCTGCTGCTGGGTCTGGGTCGCGGCAAGAAGCTCTACGACAAGCGCGAGGACATGGCCAAGCGTGATGTCCAACGCGAGATCGACCGCGCCCTCAAGGAACGCAACCGGTAGGCGCTCTATATAAGTTGCGGTGAGATACGGACTGTTTTGCCTGTTTGAGGGGCTATTCAGTCCCTATTTCACCGCAACTGCGGGCGTCTTATCTTTCTTACTGTTCTGACACATATGTCTCAAAGGCGGCGTCCGTTATAGGTGCCGCCTTTTTTGTGGGTACATACATTCATGAGGTTCCAACCCGAGCTAGGGGAGTGATCGTTATGGACAAAACTGCGTTCTTTACCATGCCGAGTGGCCTGTACGTGGTGAGCGCCGCGGCAGACGGGCTGCGCGCCGGCTGCGTCATCAACACTGCGGTGCAGGTGACGTCCATGCCGCCGCGTATTTCGGTTGCCGTGAACAAGGACAATGTCACCTCGGGCGTCATCGCATCGGCCAAAGCGTTCGCGCTGACCGTGATCGATCAGACCGCCGACATGCTCTACATCGGTAACTTTGGGTTCCGCACCAGCAGCGATTATGACAAGTTTGCCAAATACGAGACCCGCGAGACGGCTCTGGGCATGCCCTATGTGCCCGAGCACGCGGCGGCCCTGTTTAGCTGCCGTTTGATCGACACTGTGGATGTGGGCACGCATCTGCTGTTTATTGGCGAGGTCGAGGATGCCGAGCGCCTGAGCGACGAGACGCCGCTGACGTACGACTACTATCACAAGGTGCTAAAGGGCAAGACGCCGCCCAAAGCCTCGTCGTATCAAGGCTAGAAATGTTCTAAAAATACTTGCATTATGTTATTGAGAATATATACTAATAAGTAAGTACACCAGCAGTCACGTTCGAGAGGAGAACATCATGGCTGAGGAGAAGAAGACGTATAAGTTTGTGTGCACCGTTTGCGGTTACGAGGTTGAGGTCGACACGCCCGAGCTGCCCGAGGACTACGTGTGCCCGGTGTGCGGCGTCGGTCCCGATCAGTTTGAGCTCGTCGAGGAGTAACTCGCAGGCACACGGCGAAAGCCGAACATAGCTCTGTCCAAGGGTCCCGGTCGAATTCTCGGCCGGGACCCTTTTCCTCCGCCCCCAAGGGATCACGGTTGCTGTTGGCCGATCCTGTCTGTTGTGAGTCCGGCCGACCTTTTGTCTTAATCTGTAACGTCTAACGGCTCAAAACGGGTCTTCCTGTTACAGATCGAGACAAACGGAGCTGTCCCTCGGAATGATCTCGATCTGTAACATCTAGACATCAAAAGCGGGTCTAGATGTTACAGATCGAGACGTTTGCCTGGGTAGGTGCCCCGTCCCATTACATCCCTGTCAACAACACGACATCGAGAATCGTCACGATGGCACCAATCCCTACAAGCAGCGCGTTGAGCGGGCGCGAATTGGCGTATTTGCCCATGACGCGGCGTGAACTGGTGAGTCGTATGAGCACAAAGACCGTAATCGGCAGCTGAAGCGACAGCAGTGCCTGACTCCAGATGAGACCTTCAAAAGGATTTGGAACGACCAGGCACGCCGCCACTGCTCCGGCGAAACAGGCCGCCACCCCGACCGAGGAATGTCGGTCGTGGATGTCGTATTCCTCGTCGAACATGCCCGCAGTGATGGTTCCCGCCGCCATGCCCGCTGTCACGCTGCTCGATAATCCCGCGAACAGCAGCGCTACCGCAAAGATGGTCGAGCTCGCCGGGCCCAAGATGGGGGAGAGCGTGGCCGCTGCGACGGTGAGGTCGTCTACGACCATGCCGTGCGCAAAGAAGGTCGTTGCGGCCAGGATGACCATGGCCGAGTTGATTGCCCAGCCCACGCCCATCGAAAAGAGCGTGTCGAAGAGCTCGTAGCGCAGACGTTCTTCGATAACCTGCTCGCCTTGGCCTTCGAAGTGCATGGATTGGATGACCTCGGAGTGCAGAAAAAGGTTGTGTGGCATAACGACCGCACCCAGGACGCTCACGATAATCGCGGCAGAGCCAGTGGGCATACTAGGCGTGATCCAGCTTGCGGCGGCTTGCGGCCAGTCGACCTTGACTAGTGCAAGCTCGGCCAAAAACGAGAGTCCTACCACGCCTACGAAGGCGATGATCCAGCGTTCGGCATGCTTGTAGGAGTTCGTCATGAGCATCGCCATCGATACTGCCGCCACGATGACGCAGCCCGCGCGCACGGGCAGCCCAAAGAGCATTTGAAGGGCAATCGCGCCACCCAGGACTTCGGCCATGGCGGTGGCGACAGTCGCGAGATAGGCACTGGCGAGTACCGTGCGTCCAACGAAGCGGGGGAGGTAACGTGTCGTGGCCTCGGCAAGGCAGGCGCCCGTGGCGATACCCAGGTGCGCCGCGTTGTGCTGCAGCACAATGAGCATAATCGTGGACAGCGTGACGATCCACAGCAGCGCGTAGCCAAACTGCGAGCCCGCGGCCATATTGGAGGCCCAGTTGCCCGGGTCGATAAAGCCGACGGTCACGAGCAGCCCGGGGCCGATATGCCGCGCAATGTCTAGGCCTCCGTGACCACCGGTGCGTCGGGAGCCAAAGTGTTGTTTGAGATGGTTGAGCATGGTGCGCTCCTGTGTATGGGCGGCGTGACGTCGCATCTGGGCCGTGCGGCGCCACGCGTCGGTTTTGGGTTGGGGCTACTTGTGCGCTTTGCCCTGATTGGCCACGGCGTCGATCTTGGCGGCGATGGTCGCCGGGTCGCCGATGTAGCGCTTGTCGAGGACGTTGAAATCGGTGTCGAAGGTGTAGACGAGCGGCACGCCGGTGGGGATGTTGACCTTGAGGATCTCCTCGGGCGTGAGGTGCTCGAGCTTCATGACGAGTGAGCGCAGGGAGTTGCCGTGTGCGGCGATGAGTACGCGCTTGCCGGCGAGCATCTGGGGGCGAATCTCGTCTTCGAAATAAGGCCAGGCGCGGGCGATCGTGTCCTTGAGGCACTCGGTATAGGGCAGCTGATCGGGCGCGACATCACGGTATTGCTCCTGGGTGTGGGGATCGCGCGCGTCGTCCGGCTCGAGTGCCGGCGGGCAGACATCGAAGGAGCGGCGCCAGATGAGCACCTGCTCGTCGCCGTGCTCCGCTGCGGCATCGGCCTTGTTGAGACCCTGCAACGCTCCGTAGTGGCGCTCGTTGAGCTTCCAGGATTTGATGACGGGCAACCACTCGCGATCCATTTGGCCGAGCACGATGTCGAGGGTGTGAATTGCGCGCTTGAGACGCGAGGTGTAGCAGACGTCGAAGTCGAAGCCCGCTTCTTTGAGGGCTCGACCGCCTGCTGCGGCTTCTTCGCGGCCCGTGTCGGTGAGTTCTACGTCGGTCCAGCCGGTGAACAGGTTGAGTTTGTTCCACTCGGATTCTCCGTGACGGATAAGGACAAGTTGCATTGTCTGTCGGTCTGCTCGGTGCGCCATAGGGGCCTCCTTGATCTGGCACGGTGTGCGTGCCGTTTGCTTGACGCCGCAAAGGATACCCGTTTTAAGCTTAAAAGTTAACCAAGACTAACAAAATTGTTGTATTTGAATAGGATGATGAAGGGGGGCTGCGAACTGTCTTGATCTGTAACAACTAGGGATGGAAATTGGGCCTAGGTGTTACGGATCGAGACAAACTAAAACCGTCCCGCAGAAAATCTCAATCTGTAACATCTAGGCGCCAAAATTGGGTCTTCCTGTTACAGATTGAGATGTTTGAAGCGGTGAGCTTACAGGCCGAACTTGGGCGTCTTGTTGCCGCCCTTGAGGCCTGCTGTGTCGAGCCCCATCATGCAAAAGTCCGCATGGCCCTTGTTTCCAGAATGATTCAAAGGGGCCAGATGCATATGTGCCGGCTGTCCCTGCACTAAAACGTGTACGTCAGCCTCCAAAGATGTCAAATTTCGACATGTTTGGGGGCTGACGTACATGTTTGATAGCAAGACGTTGATGGTCGGTGTGCGTTACGCGATTGTTTCGAAACGGGTGGGAAACACAACGGGTCGGCGATGCTCCTAGTATGCCTATTCAACTGACTGTCTAAATATCTAGGGGAGGATCGCGATGCAGGCAGATTCCGCTCAGCAGCAGGGCCTTTATCGCCCCGAATTCGACCACGATGCATGTGGCATCGGCGCGCTTGCCGATATCAACGGTGAGCGCCATCACCAGATTCTGGATGACGCACTGTCCATTCTGGTTAACTTGGAGCACCGCGGCGGCACGGGACTCGAAAAGAATACCGGCGACGGTGCCGGTATCCTGTTCCAGGTTCCGCATCACTTTTTCCGTAAAGAGGCCCAAAAGTGCGGCCAGATTCTGCCGGCAGAGGGCGACTATGGCGTGGCCATGCTGTTCTTTCCGCAGGACGACAAGGGCGTAGAGGATGCCCGTCGCGTGTTTGAGGAGGGCTGCGCCGAGGCCGGCGTGCCGCTGCTCTTTTGGCGCGAGGTGCCCGTCGACCCGCACGACCTGGGCGAGACGGCACGCGCCTGCATGCCCACCATTCTGCAAGCCTTTCTGGGCCGCCCCGACGATACGCCGGCGGGTGACGCCTTCGAGCGCCGCCTGTACGTGTGCCGTCGCACTATCGAGAAGAAGGCCGATGCCGAGTTTGCCCTGCGCGACAAGATCTTCTACGTCTGCTCCATGAGCTCGCGCACTATCGTGTACAAGGGCATGCTGGTCGCCACGCAGATGCGCCGCTTCTTCATCGATCTCAACGATGCCGCCGTCAAAACGGCCGTGGCGCTCGTCCACTCGCGCTACTCCACCAACACCACGCCCAGCTGGGAGCGTGCGCACCCCAACCGCTTTATCATCCACAACGGCGAGATTAACACCCTCAAGGGCAACGTCAACTGGATCCGCGCCCGCGAACCCAACCTGTACAGCCCCGTGCTGCAGCACGATCTTGAGCGCGTGATGCCCATCATCAACCGCGAGGGTTCCGACTCCGCGATTCTGGACAACGTGCTCGAATTCTTGGTCATGAACGGTCGCCCGCTCACGCGTGCCGCGTCCATGTTGCTGCCCGAGCCGTGGGACCACAACGACAGCCTGAGTGAGGAGCGCCGCGCCTACGACGCTTACCAGTCCATGCTCATGGAGCCGTGGGACGGTCCTGCCGCTATCGCCTTTACCGATGGTCGTACCCTGGGCGCCGCCCTCGACCGCAACGGCTTGCGCCCCGCCCGCTACTACGTGACGCGCGATGGCCGCTTTATGCTGGCAAGCGAAGTGGGCACCATCGAGGTACGCCCCGAGAACATCCTGACGAGCGGTTGCCTGGGACCGGGCCAGATGCTCGAGGTCGATTTTGCCCGCGGCCGCGTGATCTACAACGACGAGCTGCGCGCCCGTTACGCCAAGGAAAAGCCCTACCGTGATTGGATTGCCGAGGAGACGCTGGCCGTCGACGCGCTCGATGAGCCCGCCGCGCCCGCGCCCGCCGAGGATGCCGAGGTGTCCTCGGCCGTGCGCATGGCCAAGCTCGGCTATCACTGGGATGACGTCGACGAGGTCGTGCGTCCCATGGCCCAGCAGGGCAAGGCCCCACTCGCTTCGATGGGTATCGACGCGCCGCTGGCCTGCCTGTCAAAGAAGACCCGCTCGTTCTTTGACTACTTCTATCAGCTGTTCGCCCAGGTCACGAACCCGCCGATCGATGCCCTGCGCGAGCATATGGTAACTTCGACCACGCTCTACCTGGGCAACCACGGCAACCTGCTCGAGGATTCCCGCACGGCCTGCCAGCTGGTGCGTCTGGAGCGCCCGCTGCTGAGCGAGGAGGAGTTCGACCGCATTTGTGCCATCGACCGTGTTGGCTTTAAGACCCGCCGTTTCCGTGCCGTGTACCGCCGCGACGCGGGTGAGGGCGCGCTGCAGGCTGCGCTCAAGCAGCTTGCCGAAGACGTCGAGGCCGCGGTTCGCGACGGCGCGAACATTGTGGTGCTGAGCGATCGCGCCGGAGCGGGCGAGGTGCCCGTACCGTCGCTGCTTGCCGTGGGCTGCGTGCACAACCACCTGATCCGCGCCGGCGTGCGTACCTTTGCCGATATCGTGGTGGAGTGCGGCGACGCCGTGTCTCCGCACGACTTTGCGGCACTGGTGGGCTACTCCGCGAGCGGCATCTATCCGTACAGCGCACATGCGTGCGTCCGCGATCTGGCGGCACACGGCGACCTGGACGTGACGGCCGAGCAGGGCATCGCCAACTACAACAAGGCTGCGACCGCCGGCATCGTCTCCATCATGTCCAAGATGGGCATCTCCACGGTGCAGAGCTACCATTCGGCGCAGATCTTCGAGGCCGTGGGCTTTACGCCGGAGTTCGTCAACGCGTACTTTGCCGGCACGGTGAGCCGTGTGGGCGGTATGGGTGTCGAGGACGTTGAGCGCGAGCAAAACGAGCGCTACGACGCCGCGCTCGCCATCCTTAAGAGCCCGGCTCCCGATCAGCTGCCCACGCTGGGTCTGACCAAGTGGCGCCCGATCGGCGGCGAGGATCACCTGATCGACCCTCAGACTGTCTACTTGCTGCAGACCGCCTGCCGTGAGGACAGCTACGACACCTTTAAGGAGTACAGCGCCCGTCTGCACCGTACCGGCCGTGCCGTGCGCCTGCGCGACTTGCTCGACTTTGATGCCAGCGGCCGCACGCCGGTTTCGCTCGACGAGGTCGAGCCCGCGCTCAACATCGTCCGCCGCTTTAACACCGGCGCCATGTCGTACGGCTCCATCAGCAAAGAGGCGCACGAGTGCATGGCTATCGCTATGAACCGCCTGCACGGACGCTCCAACTCGGGCGAGGGCGGCGAGGACCCGCGTCGCGAGACCCCGCTGGCCAACGGCGACTCCAAGAACTCTGCGATCAAGCAGGTGGCAAGTGCGCGCTTTGGCGTGACGAGCCGCTACCTGTGCAGCGCCTTCGAGATTCAGATCAAGATGGCCCAGGGCGCCAAGCCCGGCGAGGGTGGCCACCTGCCCGGCAAGAAGGTCTACCCCTGGATTGCCGAGGTCCGTCAGTCCACGCCCGGCATCGGCCTGATCTCGCCTCCACCGCATCACGACATCTACTCCATCGAAGACCTGGCCGAGCTCATCTTTGACCTTAAGAACGCCAATCCTGGCGCGCGCGTGTCGGTCAAGCTGGTCAGCGAGGCCGGCGTCGGCACCATCGCTACCGGTGTTGCCAAGGGTGCTGCCGACAAGATCTTGATTAGTGGCCACAACGGCGGTTCCGGTGCCGCT
>URIE01000021.1 GCA_900547805.1 uncultured Collinsella sp. | reverse complement strand
TCGTCGGCAGCGTCAGATGTGTATAAGAGACAGGCGCACGTCCGAGCACCTACCGGCCCGCTACCGCATCAAAGCCGTCGGCTACGGCGCCGGCAAACGCCCCTACGAGGGTTGCTCCGGTACGCTCCGCTGCCTGCTTGTTCACGCGGACGCATAGCCATGGACGCCCGCAAGACAAAAAGCCGCGCCGCCATCGTCGCGGCGTTCTCCGAACTCCTACGCGAAGAGGACTACGGCAAGATTACCGTCGGCGACATCATCGCGCGCGCTCACGTAGGCCGCGCGACATTCTACGGCCTCTTTAAGAGCAAAGACGACCTACTGTCCGAGCTCGTGAGCGACATCTGCACCCACGCCCTCGACGACGATGGCACACCGCTCGACGACCCACTCGTGCAGGTCGAGCATATCCTCAACAACCTCTGGGAGCGCCGCCAGGGCGTTCGAGCCCTCGTAGCCGGCGCCGGATCCCGCGTCTTCGCCGACTGCCTACGCAAGACCATCATGTCACGAGCAGCCGAAACCGTCCCTACCGACCCAAACGGTCCCGCCGCCACCATGGACCGAAGCTTCCTGCTACACCACATAGCCTCAAGCTTCGTAGGAATGGTCCAATGGTGGGCCTGGCACAACTTTCAAGCAGATAAGGCCGAAGTAGCCAAAGACTACCTCTCAGCCATTAAGCCTCTCTTCAACTAAGTAACTATCCCTTCCCAAAGTGGGATCCCCATCCCAAAGTGTCACTCGCACCTCAAAGCGCCTCATAACAAAGTGCCCACCACATCCAAATTCAGATATATGTTGGGTTGCTTGTTCGAACGCAACTGGATTCCCGCAGGGTCCGGCATAGGTTAACTTTCCGCCGCACTCCGCAGGACGCAAGAAGCTCCCGCCGCACGAAGTGCGCAGCGGGAGCTTCTTGCATGTCCGAGGACGCGGCGGAAAGTTAACCTATGCCGGACCCGGGCGTTATATCAATTGTCTTGGACTAGAACATGCCCAAGAAACCGTGCACGAACAGTGCGGCCAGAGCGGCACCAACAAACGGAGCAATGCCAGGAACAAGCAGGCCGTACTTCCAGTTGTTGTCGGCCTTGTTCTTGATCGGCAGCACCTGATAGGCCATGCGAGGACCAAGGTCACGAGCCTGGTTCATGGCGAAGCCGGTGATGCCGCCCATGCCCATGCCAACAGCCCAAACGATCAGACCGACGCAGATAGCGAGCATCAGAACGTTCTCGCCGGCGCGGTTAGCGGCAGCAAGGATGGCGCTGATGAACACAAAGGTGCAGATAGCCTCGCAGAAGAAGTTACGAGCATAGTTCGTGCCCTCGGTGGTGGGGTTGGTCGAGAAGATATTGCGCTGGGCAATGGGATCGACGACACCATCGGAAGCCTTGAACTCATCAGCATACATAAGCCACGCGATCACGGCACCCGCAAAGCCGCCGAGCATATCGGCAATCATGAAGGGAATGCAGCTGCTCCACGGCACCAGGCCTACGATGCACTGGGCAAGCACCATGGCGGGGTTCATGCACACGGCGCCGCCAAAGACAAACAGGCAGACCGAGATGCCAAAAGACCAAGTGGTGATGGCAAACATGTGGCCGGAGCCCTGATACTTGGTGCCCTTGAGCACGGTATCGCAGTGCACGCCCACGCCAAAGATGATCATGAGGGCCGTTGCGCCGAATTCGCAGAGGAGTTTGGTAAGCATAAAACCTTATCTTTCTTGTCGGTTAAAAACGATTCGTTTAGGCAGCGCACTAGTGCTGCGCGACGACAACGCCCAGGCCATCGGGAATAACGGCAACCTTGGCATCGGCGCCCTTCATCTCAAAGGCGAGCTTGAGCGCCTCCTCGATAGTGTTGACCGGCGTCATGTGCATATCCTTGAGCATCTGGTGATCGCACAGGTCGGTAACCATGATCACAGGGTGATGCGCCAGGATGCGGGCAAAAATCTGGCTCGTCCACTGATCGGGCAGGGTCTCGTCCTTAGGACGGTCGATGCAGGCGCGCTCAAACTCCGCCGGGTCGTTGTCGGCGATGTTGTGATAGAAGCCCTCGCCGCCGTGACCGTCGGCACAACCGGCGACGTCGATGATCACGCCGCCCTCGGGAAGCGTGGCCTCGGCAGCGCACATGCCCTTCACGGCCTGATAGATGTTCTGGTCGAGCGGGTAACCGCCGTTGGTGGTGATGGCAATCTCGCACTCGACAGGCTCAACGCCGGCAAGGCTCTTCACGAACTCGCAGCCGGCCTCGTGCGCCTTGTGAATGTCGCCGGCAAAGGAGCCGATGACCTCGTGCTTGCCGTTGAGCACCACGTTAAGCACAAAGGCAAGGTGAGCCATCTCGGCGGCGGCGAACATGTCCTCGCTCACATGGTTGTGGCACAGGTTGCCGGCACGCGAGTGAGAATCATTCACAAACTGACCGTTGTGGTTGTACATGATGGTCTTGTAGCTGGCGATGCCGGGCAGCACGGACTTGCGGCTGCCGGAGAAACCGGCAAAGAAGTGCGGCTCAATAAAGCCCTCGGCAAGCAACAGATCGCAATCGGCGGCAATCTTGTTGATGATGCACTCGCCACCAGAAGGCAGGGTGCCGATCTTTTTCATCATGCTGTCGTCAGTCGCGACGTGCATAACGATTTCCTCGTTGGCAACGATTTCCTCGCCGTACTTGTTGACGAGCTCTTCGTGCGTCGACGGACGATGCATACCCGTAGCAACCAGAATGCGAACGCGCGCCTCAGGCGCAGCGGAGTGGATGTGATGCAGCAGAATAGGCATCGTCACACGCGAGGGAACGGGACGCGTATGATCGGAGCTAATGATGACGATATCCTTTTTGCCAGCACAAAGCTCCTCGAGCGACGGCGAGCCGTAAGGGTTGGCAAGCGACTCCTCTACCAGCTCTTCCTGCGATTTCGTGGTCTTAAACTCGTTTTGATGACCCTCCATCACACCAGCGAAGTTCTCATCCTCGAGCTCCAGATGCAACGTCTTGTGGTCAAACGGCAGTTCACATTCAAACAATGACGAGCGCCCTCTTCCTTTCAACTGACACACTAGATAAACCGTTGGAAGGATACGCCGCTCACCGAAAAACACCACCGTCCACCGACTCATTAACACAACGTTCATATTTGACCCACAACAAAACGGCCGCGACCCCAAATGGGACCGCGGCCGCCTGTCAAAGACACTATAGACAGGATGACTTACGCAGCGCCGAGGCAATCATCTACCCCGAGACGTACGCACGTAAGCAATTTTGCATAAATGCGTTAATTAATTGCATAAAATGGCGCATGGATTTCTAGCCGTAACAGGGTGGTACCCTCCGGAGCGTGCATTTTTGCGAGTATTCAGCATCGCGGGATAAGATTTTGGTGTCAAAAGTCTTTCAAAAGGTAGATAGTCCTCATGACTCGACCCATCTGGATAGCATGCGGCGAGAAACCAGCCATATATGAACATCGCCAAAGCCCAATCGTCGTGCAAAAGCATCAACAGGGGCCGCGAACGTCACCCATAGCCTTATGCACCAATCTTTGGCTGCTGAAAACTCCGTTTTTTGCACGTCGCCCCAAGCACCACCCTCACCCAGCGGCTGATCCGCCGAAAACCGAGGACGAAAGGACCCGATGGGTTTCCCTCTGAATGCATTCCGCAGCACGAAGCCCTTTCCAAACGCGCGAGCGCGCCATTATTCCCCCAGCAGTAATCCACTGAAGACCGGACATCGCAGGGCCCGCCATTAGTTTACTTTTAGGCACACTCCGCAGGACGCAAGAAGCCCTCGCCGCACTCCACACTAAGCGCGAAGCGCGCTTTATTCCCTTCAGCCCCAATCCCCGAAGACCGAGGACGAAGGGACCCGACGGGTTTCCCTCTGAATGCATTCCGCAGCACGAAGCCCCCTTATCCGCAGCTCCGAAGGAGCAGGATAAGGGGGCTTCAAGTGCGAGGACGCATTCAGAGGGAAACCCGTCGGGTCCCGATGAGAGCCACAGGGCTATCGATTACCCCGTGTTCTGCAATCCTGCCGAGACGCCGGTCACAGTCGAAAGAATCAGGCTCATGTACTCGGCCTTCTTCTCCTCGGCCATCTCGTCCTGGTTCATACGCACCTCGCGAAGGGCGCGGACCTGGGCGATGGACAGGGCGTCGACGTAGGGGTTACGCACACGAACGGCGCAGCCGAGCACACGACGACGCTGCAGCGGCCACTCGTCACCGACGATGGCAAGGACCCACTTACGGGTGAGCTGCATCTCGGTGAAGACCTTCTCGGACAGATCCTGGCGATCGCCCAGGTGCAGATACATCTTAGCGATGCGCTGGTCGGTCTTAGCGATCGACATCTCGATGTTGTCGATGAACGTGCGGAAGAACGGCCACTCCTGGTAGGCAGCCTTGAGCTGGTCAAGATCGCCCAGCTGCTCGCAGGCGGTGCCCAGGCCGTACCAAGCGGCCAAGTTAATGCGCGCCTGGCTCCAGCTGAAGATCCACGGAATGGTACGCAGGTCGTCGAGCGACTTGGCACCCAGACCGCGCTTGGCCGGGCGCGAGCCGATCGGCAGCAGACCGACCTCGGTCAGCGGCGTCACGGTCGAGAACCACGGTGTGAAGTCCTCGGTGTTCAGCAGGTCCAGATAGCGCTCGTGGCTTGCGGTGTTGAGCTTCTCGGCCATATCCCAGAACTTCTGCGTGGTCTCGGTGTTGGTCTTCTCGACACTCGGAGCCGACTGCAAAAGCGTTGCGGCGGCAACGGACTCAACATGGCGCTGAGCCAGCGTGCGGTTACCGTAACGGGCAAAGATGACCTCGCCCTGCTCGGTGAGCTTAAAGAAGCAGTTGACCGAACCCTTGGGCTGCGCCAGCACGGCCTTGTTGGCCGGACCGCCGCCACGGCCCACGGCACCGCCGCGACCGTGCATGAGCACCAGGTCGATATCGTTCTTCTCGGCCCACTTGGCAATGCGCTCCTGCGCGGAGTGCAGCGCGAGCATGGCCGTGGTAGGACCGGCGTCCTTGGAGGAGTCGGAATAGCCCAGCATGACCTCCATGCGGCGGTTGGTCTGGGCAAGGCGCTTTTGCACCACGGGCAGCGTAAGCATCTGGTCGAGCACGTCGACGCAGCCCTCGAGGTCCTCGAGCTGCTCAAACAGCGGGATCACGTCGAGCTCGGGGACATCCTCCTCGTGTGCAAAGGACAGGTGGGCAAGCTCAAAGACGTCGGCCACATGCTGGGCGCTCTTGGTGAACGAGATGATGTAGCGGTGCGCCATCTTCTTGCCGTAGCGCTTTTGGATGGAGCCGATAGCGCGGAAGGTATCGATGACCTCGCGCGTCATGGGCTGCAGGTCGCCATGGATACCGTTCTCGTGGATATCCTTGAGGGCGCGGGCGTGCACCACGGAGTGCTGACGGAACTCCATCTCGACCATATGGAAGCCGAAGGACTCGACCTGCCAGATGATGGTCTGGACCGGGCCGTAGGCGGCACGGACGGCACCGCAGGCAGCCAGCGAGCGCTGGACGACGCGCAGATCCTCCAGGAACTCATCGGCGCTGTGGTACATGGTGTCGGTGATACGGCGCACGGTGGCGTTCAGACGGTCGGCCATGACGAGCATGACGGCGCGATGCGGCTCGTGCTCGGAGATCAGCTCAGCACGTGCGGTGTACTGGGTGCTCATCTCGACCTGATGGTTCCACAGGTTGATGAGCTCGGCAGACGGCTTGCTGTAGGTGGCCTCGAGCGTGAGGTTGCGGCCGATGCGGCGGCACTTGTCCTCGAGCTTGAGCACCATGTGAGTGAAGTACTTGGCGGCGACCTCACGGCTCACCTTGGCGGTGACGTTGGGGTTACCGTCGCGGTCGGAACCGATCCAGCTGCCGGGATGGAAGAACGCCGGGCACAGCGGCGGCACGGTACCGGCCTTGTCGCCCAGCACCCAGTCGTCAAAACGACGATAGATGACGGGGATAACGTCGAACAGCGTGTTATCGAAGATGTCGATGATGGTATCGGCTTCCTCGACCGGCGTGGGCTTCTTGAGCGCGATGGGGCTCGTACGCACCAAGGCGTCAATCTCCTGCAGCATATGGCGCTCGTTCTCCACCAGGTCGGAGCCGCCCAGACGCGGACGCTCCTCCAGCAGGTTGGAGATACGGCGAATCTTGCCCTCGACGGCCTTGCGACGGGCCTCGGTGGGATGTGCGGTAAAGACAGGGTGGAACTCGAGCTTGTCGAGCAGCTCGTTGGCACCCTCGACGCCCAGCTCATTCACCAGCTGGTGATAGGCGACGGTGAGCTCGTTGGCGGGATCGACCTCGGTATCGGTCGATGCGCCGGCCTCGCGCTCGCGCAGCTGCGCCACACGGTAGTTCTCCTCCGACAGGTTTGCCAGATGGAAGAAGCTCGTAAAGGCGCGGACGATAACCTGCTGCTTATCGAGCGGCAGACTGTCGATCAAATCGACGACCTCACGAAATGCCACGGCAGTGGGCTCGTCGGCGGTGGGCACGCCCTGCTCGTCGACGGACTCGTCGGCAGCACGGGTGCCGGGGTTTCCGGCGTTGGCCACAATCTCGGCCGACAGAATCTTGTCGAACAGGTCCGCGATCTCGGGATCATACTCGCTAAGCACACGACGCTCCAGGCGCAGGAACAACGCCAGATTGTCGCGCAGCTCCTCGGGGATCTCGATCTCGGCGAGACGCTCCCTGGACTCGGCATTCGAGCCGATTCGGTTAACGAGGCGGTTGACCACGGCAGCGACGCGCGCCGCGGCTTCGGGTACAGACTGGTTGCTTAGGTTCTCAGCCACGTTTCCTCCCATTCCTCCTTCTATGCACGTAACATGCGGTATTCATTATAGGCGCTTGAGAAATACTTTCGACACTGATTGCGCTTTACCACACAAAAGTATTTTCTGCATTGCAAGGGTTTTTGCCCTAAATGGTCGTATTTCTCGGTGGACGGCATACACAAACGGGGGCATTCCGCATAAATGCGAAACACCCCCGTAACAATCGCTCTCCGTGAGCAGGGCACGCTAGCAGACCCTCAGCTCAAAAATCATGCGCTACAGGCGCTCGCGAACCGCCTCGACGACGTTGGCCAGATCGGCAAGAACCTCTTCGTGGCTCTCCATGTCGCGCACCTTGACCTTGCCGGCGGCAAGCTCGTCGCCGCCCAGGACCAGGATGAGCTTGGCGCCCACCTTATCGGCCTGTTTAAACTGGGCCTTAAGCGAACGGCCCTGATAGTCGGCCTCGGTCACGATGCCTGCGGCGCGAAGCTCCTGCGTAATGGCAAAGACGTTCTGGCGCAGTTCCTTGCCGGCGTTGGCGACATAGACGCACGGGGCCTCCTCGGCACCCAGATCGCTGCCAAAGGCCTGCAGGGCCAGCATGGCGCGCTCAAAACCGACGGCAAAGCCGACGCCCGCCGTGGGCTTGCCACCCTCGAGCTCGACCAGGCCATCGTAGCGGCCGCCGCCGCCGATGGAGCCGACGCCGGCGCCAGGGGCCTCGACCTCAAAGACAGTACGGGTGTAGTAGTCCAGGCCGCGCACCAAGGTGGGATCCTCGACATACTCGATACCGGCGGCATCCAGATAGCGCTTGACCTGCTCGTAGTGCTCGCGGCACTCGTCGCACAGGTTGTCACCCATCAGCGGAGCCTCGGCCATGATCTCGCGGCAATGGTCGTTCTTGCAGTCGAAGGCACGCAGCGGGTTAAGCTCGGCGCGCTCGCGGCACTCGTCGCACATCTCGTCTGCGTGATCGAGGATGAACTGCTTAACCTGCTCGCGGTAAGCCGGACGGCACTGAGCGTCACCCATCGAGTTGATGAGCAGACGAAGCTTGGAAAGATCGAAGCCCAGGCGCTTGTAGAACTCCATGAGCATGATGATGCACTCGGCGTCTGCCGCTGGATCGGGAGCGCCGAGCCACTCGATGCCCACCTGGTGGAACTGGCGCAGGCGGCCCTTCTGGGGACGCTCGCCGCGGAACATGGCCTCGGCATAGTAGGCCTTAAACGGCGTGGAGCCCTGGGGTACCAGGTTGTTCTCCACGACGGCGCGCACCACGCCGGCCGTGCCCTCGGGGCGAAGCGCCAAGCGCTGCTTGGGTTTGAGCTTGGTATCGGTGCCCTCGGTAAAGACGCGCTCCAGGTTGGCGCCGCTAAAGACGCGGAACATCTCCTTGCGCACGACGTCGGTCGACTGGCCGATACCGTGGACAAACACGTCCACCTGCTCGATCGCGGGCGTCTCGATAGGCTTAAAGCCAAACGGCTCGAACACGCCGGCAGCGATCTGCTGCATCTTTTGCCAGGCGCGCATCTCGGCGCCGATAAGGTCGCGGGTTCCCTCCGCCTTCTGTGCCTGCATGGGCAAACACCTTTCTTTTGTATCGCGTCATAGGTAATGGTCATTATACGGCACAAAGCAGCAACGCGGCGGCGCGTCTGACCGAACGAGGGTATGGGGACTCGTTCGGCCAGGCGCGCCGCCGCGGCATGTGATCCGTTTTCCTCCGTCCCCTTCGGATCACGTGATCCCTTGGGGACGGAGGAAAACGGATCATTCGTAGGCCCGTGGCCGCCTTGGAAACCGAATGACGGTACGAGCATCCATTCGGCTTCCAAGACGGCCACGGACAGTACGGGGCGAACAGAAAAGAGCGACGGACGTCTACTCCCCCGCCACGCTTGCGCGCAGCTTGGCGGCGATGGGCTCCGAGGCCAGCAGGAATACGAGCATGGCCACAGAACACACCAAGCACACGATCCAGGTGCTCGCAAAGGAGCCCGTGGCATCGAACAGCACGCCCGAGACAATGGCGCCCACGGTGCCGCCGACCATCTCGAGCGAGGTGATGGTGCCCGTGACCTTGCCGAGGTCGGCCATGCCAAACTGCTTGGACGCGGCGATGGTAGGCGTGATGGTGCCCATGCACGTTCCGATACCAAAGCTCACAGCGGCGACAATAGGACCGAAGTCCGTCGTCGGGAAGCACAGCGCCACGCAGGCGATAATGCACGCAACGGAGCCAAGGATATTGCCAAAGCGCAGGCCAAAGCGGTCATAGATCGCACCGAGCGAAATTTTGGCGATAACGACGGTGACCATATAGGCCGAAAGCACGGTACCTGCCCACATGGGATCGTGGCCGCCCGTGACGATCTTGGCGCCGTTGACGGTAACGCTCGTCATGTTGGTAACCTGGTTGGGCAGGATGGCGCCATTGACCAAGCCCATAAAGAGGAAGGCAACGACGAGCAGCCAAAACGCCGGGCTCTTCTTAATGCGCGACCAGCCGACGCTAACCTCGGGCGCCGTGTGCTCGTCCTTGTCGCCAGCCGTCGAGACGGACGGATCGCCCGGGTTCTCGCCGAGCGGCTTAAGGCCGATCTCAGAAGGCTTGGTGCGGAAGGAGTAGGCCGTGATGGGCAGCGCCGCCACCATGCAGACGGCAGCGAGTACCAGGAAGGCGGAACGCCAGCCAACGCTCACGATAAGCGAGCTCACGATGGGAGACAGAATAGCGCCGCCAAAGCCCGAACCCGAAAGTGCGATGGAAATGGCAAGGCCTCGCTTGGCCGTAAACCAGTTGGCGGTCACCAGGCTAATGAGCAGGCGGGTCGAGGCCACAGCGAAGCAGCCAGAAACGGCAAAGAGCACGTAGACCTGCCACAGCTCGCCCACAAAGCTCATGCCCGCGAGCACCGCCGAGGTGGCGATAACGGTGAGCGAGCCCAATACGCGGCCACTCACCTTATCGGCAACATGGCCGATAACGAGCGAACCCACGACGCTCACCACGGTGGAGATAGCGTTGGAGATGTTGTACTGCGCAAGGGAAATGCCCAGGTCGCTGACGATCAGCGGCTGGAACAGGCTCATGCAGTTGACGAAAATTGTGTAGCACGTGGCCATGATCACAAAGCCGGAGACCACCACGAGCCAGCCGGGGAAAAAATTACGTTGCTGGGACATGGATTACTCCTTGTGGTCCGCAATGTATCCGAGAGCGACGGCGGCATAGGCCGCGGCACCGAGCGGCAGCTCGGCATCGTTAAAGCGCGCCTTGGGATGGTGCTGGGCAAAATGCTCGTCCGTATCGGTCACGGCCGCGCCCACCGTAAAGTACGCACTCGGGATCTCGCTCGAGATAAGCGCGAAGTCCTCACTCGCCATGGCATGGAAAAGCGGCAGGAAAGCCGCCTTGGGCAGCACTGCGCCCACGTAGCCAAGCGACGCCTGAGTCATATCGCTGTCGAGTACAAGCGGCGGAACATCCGAAAGCGTCTCGATGGTCGCCGGCGTACGATACGTTGCGGCAATGCCGTTGACGACCTCAGCGATACGCTCCTTGAGATGAGCCATGAGCTCGACATCAAAGCCGCGCAGCGTTCCCTCGAGCACGCAGGTGTCGGGGATGACGTTGGCCGCCAAGCCGCCAGCAAACTTACCAACGGTAAGTGCGACTTCCTTGGCCGCCGGCACCTCGCGGGCGATAAGCTCCTGGAGCGCCAGGTGCACGTGGACGCCGGCCGTGATGGGGTCGATGCAGATCTCGGGGCTCGAGCCATGGCCACCCTTGCCCTGCAGCGTGATGCGGAAACCGTACACGCCCGAGAGCGCCGGACTCCCATAGAGCACCAGGCCAAGCGGCGACTGGCTATTGACATGCATGGCAAAGGCGGCCTGGGGACGCGGGTTCTGCAGCAGACCGTCGGCGATGGCGGCGCGGGCACCCTCAAAGGTTTCCTCGCCCGGCTGGAACAGCAACTTAACTGTGGCGTTAGCGTCGACAAGCTCGGACTCGCGGGCCTTGAGCAAACGGGCCGCGCCGAGCAGCGCCGTCGCATGCATATCGTGGCCACAAGCGTGCATGCAGCCGTTGGTGGAAGCGAAAGGCTCGCCCGATTCCTCGACAACGGGCAGGGCATCCATGTCGCCACGCAGCATAATGACCGTTCCGGCCTGTTCGTCCGTGCAGACGCCATTGCCCTGGGCCGCGGCGGCACCGGCACCGACAAGGCCCGCAACACAGGAACCATCGACGAGCGTGGCAAACGGGATGTCCATCTCGGTCAGGCGCGCTTGGATATACGCAGAGGTTTGCGGAAGGCGATTGCCCAACTCAGGCGTCTGGTGCAGGTCGTGGCGCCACGCAGCAAGCTTGTCGGCAAAAGCTTGAGCCTCGGCAACAAGACCGTCACCGATAGCGGCTTGCGCTGCTTGGGTAGCCTTGGGCGCTGGTTGCGGTTGAAAATCGGACTGAGCTGGTGCCATAAATGCCCTCCAGTATTATTTGTGCAGCAAACACTTTGATGGTCTAAAGTGCAAGGCATAACTGTAAGGGCGTTACATAAAAAACGCCGCCCCAGAAGGGCGGCGCAACAAGTTGTTTACAATTGCGCGCAATTATTTCGGCGCAAAAAATCGAAATGTGTCTCGCTCAAGACGATCGACAAGAAGATGAGGACGAAGCCGGCGAGCAGACGCGAGGTAAGCGCCTCCCCCATCAGCAGCACCGAAAACAACACGCCCGAAGGGGACTCCATCGATAGGAGCAATGAACCCGTCGAGGCCGGAACGTGCGCCAAGCCGACGTTTTGGATGAGCAGCGCCACGCACGTGCAGCCCACCGAGAGAAAGGCCATCACGCCGATAAAGCTCGGGGTCCACACGGACAGAGGCGCTTGGGTCTCGAATAGCAGCGACGAGATAAGGCTCAAGACGCCATTGCCCACAAACATCCAAAACGTGATGACGTTGATGTCCATTTTGCGACCGTACTTGGCGGTCACCGCCATCTGGATGGCGAAGAAGATCGCGCCGCCCAAGGTAATAACATCGCCGGCATTGAACTCGACGCTATCGAGCGCTACCAGGCCAATACCCGCCAGGCACAACAACGCTGCACCCAGGTTATACCGGGTAAGCTTTTCACCGCTCAGGACATAGCTTGCAAACGGGACCAGAATGCAATAGGTGCCCGTCAAAAAAGCGTTCTTACCCGCCGTGGTCTGAGCCAGACCGACCGTCTGCAAGGCATAGGCTGCCCACATGAGCGCGCCCATGCTCAGACCAACAATCAGATTGCGAGCGTTAAGGTGGGCGGCGATGCGCTTGCGAAAGATAACAAACATGACCAGCGCTGCGGGAAGAAAGCGAACATAGAGCAGTTCGAACACCGGGATGGTGTCGAGCGCGTCCTTCATAGTGGTAAAGGAGTAGCCCCAGATAATCGCCACCGAAAGCAGTAGAACTTTCCAGAACAGCGGCGAGCGAGCACCGGCGCCACGGGAGGTGCCGCCCGCACCCAGGTCATCGCGAGCAACAGGGCTATCGGGCATGTTTTCGATTTCGTTGGCAGCGTATTGGGCCATGGAACATCCTCACACTCAAACTGGGCGTGGTGTCCGCACGCGTATGGCTGCGTGCCGCCTCATGGTCAAATAAAAACGGGGCGCACCGGACCCCCGGCACGCCCCGCTACTGTAGCAACAACCGGCGTTGCATCGCAATCCAGCATAATAAAGTGTAAAACTGGAAGGCCTCGATGTTCTGACAGCGTTTACGTGTCTGAACTAAATCAATTTGGTTGACTCCAGTTTTTCGATGATCCAGTCGTTGGCTTTGATGACCGGACGGCGGAAGACGACGCCCAGGGCCAGCGACGGAATCAGATAGCTCGCCAGAATGCCCAGCTCAACCCAGTACTCCATATGGTAGGCGCCAGCCATGGCGGCATGCATGGCGTTAATGCCATGGGTAAACGGCAGGAACGGATAGATCGCCTGGAACACAGGGCCGGTCATCTCGATGGGGAACGTACCGCCCGAACCGCCGACCTGCATGACCAACAGCACGACAGCGAGCGCCTTGCCGATATCGCCAAACGAAACCGTGAGCGTGTAGACGATATTGGAGAACACGAGACTCGCGACCCAGCCCGCCAGCACAAACTGCAGCGGGTTGTCGCACTGGATGCCAAAGAACAGGATGTCGCCCGCGCACACGAGCGTTGCCTGCAGCAGAGCCAAACCGCCAAAGAACAAGTAACGACCCAGGTAGATCTCGTGTAGGCGTACGGGGATGAGCTCGTTGATAAGCTCATCGTCAACCGACACCTTCATCATGGCCGCCAGCACGATCGAGCCGACCCAGAGCGACAGAATCGTGTAGAACGGCGCCATGGCCGAGCCGTAGTTGCGGATCGGATAGACCGGTTTGCGATCGAGCGCGACGGGACCGGAAAGCGACACGGCCAAACCCTCGGGATCGTTGCCAATCATCGTCTTGATCGTGGCAAGGTCGTCCGACATCAGGGCGCCATCGAGCTCATCCTTAAACGCACTGATCTTATCGGACGCTTCACCTAGCTGATCGGAAGCCTTGTTGACCAGCTTGGCGGCCTTGGAGAGGCCCTTCGCCAACGAGCCGGATGCGTCGGTCAGGCCGCCTACGGCGCTATCCAGGTCGCCCGAGATGCCATCAAGCGAGTCCAGAATGCCCGAAACCGTCTTCTTGAGCTCCTTGGCCTTAACCGAGAACGTGGAATCGTAATCGGATTTGGCACCCGCGATGCCGGCCTTGGCATCAGCGATGGCCTGATCGACCTCGGCACGCAAGTTGTTGACCTCGGCCATGCTATCGGAGAGAGACTTCGCGGTAGCCGCCAGATCCTTGGCATTGTTGCGGTACTCAACGGCGATTCTGCCCAGCGACGTCGCGGCGGACTTGAGGCCGTCCTTCAAATTCTCATCGCTCACCTGGTCGGCAAGGCTGCGGAGCTGATCGGCCATCGCATCGATATCCTTGGCGCGCGCATTGAGGGCCGCAGCGGCATCGTTGAGTTGGGACACCGTAAGGTCGACATGCTGGTTTGCGGTGTCGAACGCCTTCGCGAGCTCGGCAGACACATTGTCGAACGAACCCGCACTTCCATCGATTGCGGCATCGATGGCATCGTTTGCCGCCTTAAGCGCTTCTTTGGAATCATCGATGCCGCTTTTGGCATGTTCCATGAGCTGCTTTGTCGACTCATCGACGGCACCGGTCTGCTTGAGCATGCCGCTCGCCGACGTCAGCGAATCGGACGTGGAGCTCAAAATGCCCGCCAGCGACGAAGCATTTGCCTGAACGTCTCGCAGGTCCTCAATCGAATCGCCAAGCGTCGAGGACAGGTTGGCGATAAAGTTGCTGACCTGGTCGGTGCTCATGTAATCGAGCAGGCTGGACACCGTCTTAAGACCGATGCTCGTAATGGTCTCGGTAAAAGTTTCGTTAACCTGGCTCTGAACGGCACTCGAACCCTTCTCGGTCACGATCTGCGCAATGGCGTTGGCCTTCTGGTTCTCGTAAAACTCGATATCGGCGTGTTTCACGTCGGTCGAGAAAAGCGTCATCATGTCAGCGCTAAACGTTTTGGGGATAACGACGGCAGCATAGTACGCGCCCGACTTAACGCCCTCGATAGCCTTTTCGCGATTGTTGAGCACAACCCAATCGAAGCTCTCGTTGCCGCGTAGGGTGGCGGTCACGTTTTCGCCCACGTTAACCTCGACGGGGATCAAATCGCTCTCGTAACCCTCATCGGTGTTGACCACGGCGATCTTAAGATTGCCGGTGTTGCCGTACGGATCCCAGCTGCCGGCGATGTTAAACCACGCGTACAGACACGGTACGATAATGAGGCCCATCACGACAACCAAGCCGATCACGGAGCGAGACACGTTTTGGACATCGCGCTTAAACAGATGCAGGATGTTCTTCATTTATGCCTCACCTCCTTTGGAGTGCTTGCCAAGCGCGGTGGTATCTCCATCATTTGTGGCTGTGCTGTCGCTGCCCTGAGATTTATGGTGCGAGCCGATATGCGGCAAGCGGCCCGTGGACTGATCGCCGCCCTTGGCACCACGCTCGCTGGCGTTGAGGCCAAACATGTGGCGGGCGGCAGGAATGGCGGCCGTGTGTTCGCGCATCTCGCGACGCAGGTCCTCATCCGAAAGCGCCGAGATGCGCATCTGGGTATTGAGGCTCGCTCGGATATATTCGATATTGATCAGCCAGCCGCAGATGGCAATAACCGAGATGATCCAAATGACAAGCAGGATGATCTTGCCGTTATTGTCGATATCGAGAACCGTCGACAGGACAAAGAGCAGGACCTGAACGCCCACCACGGCGGCAAAACCGCCCTTGATGTAGTACGGGTAGCGATGTTCAAAGGCGACCGCATGATCGAGCAGTTCGCGACGGTACGAATCGGAATCGAGCATGACGCGCATGGCCGTGCGCAGCGAGTAGCGCTGGCGCGGCAGGTCGTTGGACTCGCAAATCATCATACCGGTCGTGGAGAGCTGTTTATCAAAGAGCAGGTTAAGGTTGAGCAGCAGCGGACGCAGCTGCAGGCCGATAAAGAGCGCCACGATCAAGAACACGCCCAGAATGCACAGGTTAAACAGGTAGTTGAACGAATACATGCCGCCGACCGTCTCGCGCAGCAGATTGATGCCGTAGGTAAAGGGCAGCAGCGGGTGCAGCCACTGGAAGAAGCCTGGCATCATCTCGATGGGGTACATGCCCGACGAACCCGGGATCTGCACGATAACCAGAATGACGCCGATAGCCTTGCCGATATGCTTAAACGTGGTGGACAGCGCATAGATGATATTGACGTAGGTGAACGAGATGGCGATGCCGCCCAGCACGAACAGCAGCGGGCTGACGCACTGCACGCCGATCACCAGATCGCCTACCGTAACGATGATGGCCTGCAACGCGCCCAGGATCACCAGGAGCAACCAGCGGCCAAAGTAGCCCTGACGCGCGGTAAAGCTGCCGATGCCTTCGCGGTCGACCTCGAGCTTGTAGATGGCGATAAGCACGTAGCCGCCCACCCACAGCGCCAGATTGGTATAGAACGGGGCAATGCCCGAACCAAAGCTCTTGACCGGGTAAATTGACTTTGAGGTCAGCTCGACCGGAGATGCCATGAAGTCTGCAACATCATCGACGTCGACGCCCATCAGGCCGGCCAGCTCGCCCATGGACTCGGAGGTCTGTAGCGCCGCGATGTCGTTGGCGGCGGTTGCGAGCTTGTCCTGGACCTTGGCAAGCGAGGCATCGGTCTGGGACAGCGTGGTCTTGGCCTGACCGAGCGTGGCGTTGAGTTGCGAAAGTGTACCGCGCGCACTTGCAATAGTAGGCGTGAGGCCAGACACGATTCCCGTCAGATCACCCGAGACGGCGGCAAACGAATCAAGTGCGCTCGAGACCTTCGGCAGCGCGTTTTGACCCAGGTCCGTCTGAGCCTGGCCAAGGTTGGTCGCACCGGTCTGAATTGCATTATTGATAGCGTCGCTGGCACCCGAGACAGCCGCAGCGTCATTCGCCATGGCGCTCGACTGCGCAGACAGACCGTCCTTGATGCTCTGAAGCTTTTCATTCTGCTCGCGGAGCAAATCGATGATCGATACAATGCGCGCGTCAATTTCCTTGGAACCTGTCGACGTGTCATTGACGAGAATTTCCAAGTGCCCGATAACGGCCTTATTGTGGTCGATCGTCGCTTGGAGAGACTCAAGCGAGTTGTCGATACGGGTAGTCGTAGATGCGACCGTGCCCGTCAGCTTGCCAATCGCAGCGTTTGCGGAGGCTGACGTCTTGGTGAGCGCAAGGCTGCCTTCCGAGAGCGCCTTGGAGAGCGAGGCGACAGAGTTGCCCGCCGTGGCGCGAGCCTCGCCCAGCAGGTCATTGCCCTGGGAGATCGCCTGCGTCAGCGACGGCGCCTGACCCTGCAGACCGGCAAGTGCCGCATCTGCCGAGGCAATGGAACCACTCGTCTTATCGATGGCGGCATTCATGTCGCCAATCGAATCACGCACTTCGCCCAACGTATCGGAAGCCTCTGATACCGAACCGGCCAACGAATCCTGAGTCTGGGTTGCCTTGTCCTTTAAATCGACTCCGGCATCCTTGGCAATACTGGCAACGGTCTCGCCCACCGTGGAGACAAATTCCGAGTTGATCTGCTCCTCGATGGTGTTTGCACCGGTGTCGGTAACCTTGGGCGCAATAGCGCTCTTCTTCTCATTGACGTAGTACGTAAGCTTGGGCTGATGGTAGTTGCCGTCGAGCATCGAAACCAGGTTATCCGAGAAGTTCTTGGGGACTACGATGGCCGCATAGTACTCACCGCTCTCGACGCCCTCTTTGGCATCGGCCGCAGAATCGACGAAGGTCCAGCCCAGCTGATCGTTCTCCTTGAGCTGATCGACGACCTGATCGCCCGCGTTGAGCTCGCCCACCAGGTCGTTTTGGGTGCCCCGATCGTTGTTGGCGATGGCAATCTTGATGCCCTGGGTGTTTCCGTACGGATCCCAGTTGGCCACGATGTTGTACCAGGCATACAGCGAGGGAATAACGCACACGCCAAGGGTAACCACCAAGGCGACGGGGTTCACAAGCAGTCGCTTAATGTCGCGCTTAAATATCGCAAAGGAGACCTTTGCATTGGATAGTTTGCTGCCGAGACTCACGCTTGGACCATCCATCCTGTCGTTGAATCGAATCGTACTATCGACAACCATTGTAGTAGGCGCTTTAACGTCTCAAAGCACAATGGTGTTGAGTTTTGCGGGTAGCAATATACTACGAAGATGAGTTAACGTACAGTTGTACAGTATCTTAAATTTCAGCAGGTCACAAAACCACAACCCGCACAAATAAATGATCCCTTGGGGACGGAGGGATCATTCAAAAGGAAACGAGAGTGGAAAATCTCTCACTTCAAGCCCGCATTCGAGCCAAAAGTGGGAGATTATCCACTCTCGTTCTAATCTAGTTACGGTGCCGTATCCCCGAACTACATCAAGTTGCAAACAGCCGCCGCGAAGGCTACGGGATCCTCGGGGAGGATGCCCTCGACCAGCAGGGCCTGGTCATAGAGCAAACCGGAGTACTGCTTGATCTTGTCGGCGTCGCCCGCCTTCTGAGCGGCGACGAGCTTGGAAAAGACCGGGTGCTTGGCGTTGAGCTCGAGCACGCGCTGGCTCTTGGGCATGCCGTCGGGCGCGCCCTCGGGTCCCTTCTGGAGCACCTTCTCCATCTCGAGCGAAAGCGGACCCTCGGTGGTGATGCAAGCGGGGGCATCGGTCAGGCGCGCGGAGACGGCAACTTTCTCGACCTTGTCACCGAGCGCCTCCTTCATAGCGCTAAAGAGGTCCTCGTTCTCCTTGGTGGCGTCCTCGGCCTCCTTCTTCTCGTCCTCGGTCGCCAGGTCAAGATCACCGGTTGCGACGTTCTTGAGCTCCAGGTGACGATCCTCAACCTCGGGCTCGGCACCATCGGCCACGGCCTTCTCGGCAGCCTCGCGGGCGGCATCGTCCTCGTAGATCTTGGGCATATCGGCGGCAACGTACTCACGCATAGCCTGGAAGGTGAACTCATCCACGTCCTGCGTCAGCAGCAGCACGTCATAGCCGCGGTCGAGCACGCCCTTTACCACGGGCATCTTGGCCAAGCGCTCACGCGAGTCGCCGGCGGCGTAGTAGATGGCCTTCTGATCCTCGGGCATGCCCTTGGCATACTCGGCCAGGGTGATCATCTTCTGCTCCTTGGCAGACCAGAACAGCAGCAGGTCGGCGAGCTCGTCGGCCTTCATGCCGTAGCTCGAGTAGATGCCGTACTTCAGACCGCGACCAAAGTTCTCAAAGAACTTCTCGTATGCCTCGCGGTCGTTGTCGCGCATGTCCTCAAGATCGGCAGTGATCTTCTTCTCGACACGCTTGGCAATGGCCTTGAGCTGACGGTTCTGTTGCAGCGTCTCACGCGAGATGTTGAGCGTCACGTCGGCAGAGTCCACGACACCGCGCACAAAGTTGTAGTAGTCGGGCAGCAGGTCGTCGCACTTCTCCATAATCAGCACGTTGGAACTGTAGAGCGCCAGGCCCTTCTCGTAGTCCTTGCTGTACAGGTCGAACGGCGCGCGGCCCGGAACAAACAGCAGGGCGTCGTACTCGAGCGTACCCTCGGCATGGAAGCTAATGGTGCGGGCGGGATCGTCAAAATCGTGGAACGTAGACTTGTAGAACTCGTTGTAGTCCTTCTGCTCTACGTCGGAGCTGCGCTTCTTCCAGATCGGCGTCATGGAGTTGATGGTCTCGAGCTCCTGGTAGTCCTCGTACTCGGGCTTGTAGTCGTCGCCGGCGTCCTCGGGCTTGGGTTTCTGGCGGCTCTTGCTCACCATCATCTGAATCGGGTAGCGCACATAGTTGCTGTACTGCTGAATCAGGCTCTTGAGGCCCCACTCGGTCAGGAAGCGATCGTAGGTCTCGGCCTCGCCGTCGGCGTCGAGCTTCTCGTTCTCGCGCAGCGTCAGGATAACGTCGGTGCCGTGCTCAGCACGCTCGCCGTCCTCGATGGTGTAGCCCTCAAGACCGTCGGATTCCCACACATGGGCGACATCCTCGCCATAGGCGCGGCTGACGACCTTCACATGGCTGGCAACCATAAAGGCAGAGTAGAAGCCCACGCCAAACTGGCCGATGATGTCGACATCGGAGCCCTGCTGCTCGGCGTTCTCGGTCTTAAACTCCTCGGAGCCGGAATGGGCGATGGTGCCCAGATTGCGCTCCAGCTCCTCGGCGGTCATGCCAATGCCGTTATCCGAGATGGTAATGGTGCGGACGTCTTTATCAAAGGAGACGCGAATGGCCAGGTCGCCCTGGTTGATCTTGACGCTCGGATCCTGCAGGCTCTTAAAGTTGAGCTTGTCGACGGCGTCGCTCGCGTTAGAGATAAGCTCGCGCAGGAAGATTTCCTTATTGGTGTAGATGGAGTTGATCATGAGGTCGAGCAGTTTTTTGCTCTCGGTCTTAAATTGACGCATGTGCAGTCCTTTCGCGCTACCCCTGCCCGCAAAAACGGCTCGGTTGCCCGAGCCGCATTGCAGACCTGCTATGTTCAGACTTAGATTTTATAACCCATTAGCGCGCATATATACATACGGAATCGAAAAACTGTATGTCGGAACGCCTATACGTCGATTGCCAAGGAGTGTCCCCCGCTGCCGGCAGGAAAGGAACGTCCCTATCTGTCGCTCACGCGTTTGGCCATCCAGGCATGGGGCTGGCCTTCGTCCTCGTAATCTACCGGCGTGATCTGCGTGTAGCCCGCCTTGGCATAGAGCGGCAGGACATATTCTTGCGCGTGCAGCTTTATGAGCCTGGCGCCGGCATCGCGTGCGGCGGCATCGCTCGCCTCGACAATTTTGCTTGCCAGACCGCGATGGCGCATAGCCGGCAGCACCGCGACGCGCCCCATAATGTAGGTCTCCCCCGCTGCAACGCCTTTGTCCATATCGCACGCCGGCGACACCGGCGCCTCCGCATCGGCCACGCGCTCCAGCTCCTCGGGAAACACGCGCGAGCAACCGACGAGCTCGCCGTCCACGTACAGCGTCACATGGATGCAGCTCGGAGCCTCGTCAATAGCGTCAAACTCATTCTCGTAGCCCTGCTCGTCCATAAAAACGACGCGGCGCACCAACGCCGCGTCGTCAAAGCATCCCGTCTTAAGTTGGATATCCATGGCTGCCCTTTCATTCAATGCGAACGTTAGGGACAGATTTTAGCGAAAATGAGCTCCGCGCACGCTAAACTTCGCGCGAGCCTTCGCCAGACAGTCGTAATGACCCACGTTATGGGCATCGCTCGCGATGAAGCTGTACAGGTTCTGATCGAACAGGCGCTGTGCCGGCTTTTTCTCGCGACCAAAGCGACCGCCGGCAATAAAGTCCGCCGAAGCCTGCAGCTTGCAGCCCATATCGACCAGGCGCTCCGCCACGCTTACATCCTTTTGAACCGCACGATAGCGCTCAGGATGAGCGATGATCACCTGATAGCCACGGCACTGCAAATCGTAAATCGTGTTCTCGTACTCTCTAAACGCATACGCATCGGCATGCGTCGAAAGCTCGAGCAGAAACTCGTTGGTCCCATCGAAATGCAAGTGATCCGCGGCATCGATACCAAGCTCAACGAGCTTTCGATGGTTGACCTCGAAGCCCATCTGGAGCGGAAAACCGTCAGCGTTATCGCGCAGCAGCTCAAAGGCATCCCACATTTTGTCGTAATCAAAATAAGGATCACGGCAGTGCGGAGTACAGACGATCCTGGTAACACCGGCCCGCTTGGCAGCCTCGAGCATCGCCAGGCTCTCATCGAGATCGGCGGCGCCGTCGTCTACGCCCGGCAAGATATGGCAGTGAATGTCACGCATAGGTCGGCCTTAATCAACTAAACGTTTGCCCGGTTGGTGAAGATACCTTTTTTGGAAGCGCCCTGATCGCCAGAACCCTTCTTTACCTTCTTACCATCCTTGGTGTAGTAAGAATAGTAGTACTCGCTGGTCTCGGTCTCGCAGTAGTTCATAACGGTACCGATGAGCTTGACCCTCTCGGACTTCTTAAGCTGACCAATAGCGTTG
>URIE01000020.1 GCA_900547805.1 uncultured Collinsella sp. | reverse complement strand
GATATCATCCTTGCCGGCGGCCGCTCCGATCGCATCGTACACGTCCATCCAGGAAGAGCACGACACGCTATCGACACTAAGAATCGTGTCACCGGCCTCGATGCCCGCCTTGGCAGCAATGGAGCCTTCGTCGACCTGACCGATCACATTGCTATCGACCGGCACCGAAACGCCGGCGATAGAGTAGATGCTCATAAGCAGCAAAAAGCCTGTCAGGATATTGACAATAATGCCCGCGAGCAACATAAAGGCGCGCGTGAGAAAGCCCTGGCCAAGATAGGTGTGCGAACGTTCTTGCGCAAGGAACTCGGCCTCGCCGCACGGCAGCTCCCACACATCGCCCTCGGCAGTTGAATGTTCGCGATCGAACCGGCGGCCGTCAAAGGTGGTGTAGCCCGCCGCGTCTCGCGGCAGCGTCTGATACTTGGTGGGATAGTAGCTCGACGAGGGCTTCTCCCCTTCCTCATACCAAGGTGCGATGGAGCCCCAGCCCAGCAACAGGACGCATGCCTCGACAACATCCTCCTCGGAAAGCTCGAGCTCGACGGCAAGGTCGGCCACGGTCACGCGACCATGACGATAGATAGCCGCGAGCACACGATCGGCGCACGAGACGTCGGTCGGATCCATACCGCAGATGGCAGCGTAGCCACCCAGCAGCAGCGGGGTCACGCCAAACTTGGTTCCAATGCGACGCGACGTGTAATGGATGTCAAAGCGGCACGGCAGACCCAAAAAGAACTCGGTCACACGGACGCCGCAGGCACGCGCCGCCAAAAAGTGGCCGCCCTCGTGCAAAAACACGAGGACGGAAAGCATCAGCAGGCCCCAAAAGACCGATGAGAGAACGCTCAGAACAGTATCCATAAAACGAAAAAGCAATCCTTATGGGTTAGGAACGGGTTGCGGCGAGCACCTGCGCAGCCTTTTCACGCGCCCACGCATCGATGTCGCGAAGCTGCTCAAACGAATCGACCACCTGCATATCGTGGGCGTCCATGCAGGATTCCACAATGCGATCGATATCGGTAAAGCTGCAGCCATCGTGCAGGAAGGCATCGACGGCGACCTCGTTGGCGGCATTGAGCACGCACGGCATGGTGCCACCCGTCTTGCCGGCACGCTCGGCCAGTGCCAGACAGCGGAAGGTATCCATGTCGGCAGCATCAAACGTGAGCTGCCCCAGCTCGCGGAAATCGATACGAGGCGCCGGGGTATCCCAACGCTCGGGATACGAGAACGCGAACTGGATGGGAATACGCATGTCGGAAGCACCGAGATGCGCCATCACGGAGCCGTCGGCGAACTCGACCATAGAGTGAATCTTGGACTGACGCTGCACGACCACGTTAATGAAATCGAGGTCGCAGTTAAACAGATGCATGGCCTCAATGCGCTCCAGGCCCTTGTTCATGAGGGTGGCGGAGTCGATGGTGATCTTGGCACCCATGGCCCACGTGGGATGTGCGAGGGCATCGGCACGCGTCACGCGATCGAGCTCGTCGCGCGTGCGGCCAAAGAACGGACCGCCCGAGCAGGTGAGCCAAATGCAGTGGGCCTCGCGCGGATTCTCCCCCAGATAGCACTGGTAGATGGCGGAGTGCTCAGAGTCGACTGGAATAAGCTGGCCCGGTTGCGCCAACGGCATAAGCAAGTCGCCACCGACGACGAGGGACTCCTTGTTGGCAAGGGCAAGGCGCTTATTCGAGGTCAAGGCCGCATGGCTCGCCTCGAGACCGGCGGCACCCACAATAGCGACGAGCACGCAGTCGACATCGTCGCGACGCGCGAGCTCGCAAACCGCCTGCGCGCCAACGCCGAGCTTCGTTCCCTCGGGCAACTCCTGCAGCACGGCGTCATCGCCATGATCGACATCGGCCACGGCAACCGCCGGAACCGAGAACTCGCGGGCAGCGGCAACGAGCTCGGAGGTACTGGAGTTAACGGACAGCGCCGTCACCTGCAGGCGATCGGCATGCTGGCGGCACACATCGAGCGCCTGGGTGCCGATAGAGCCCGTACAACCCAGGATGGCAACGCGAAGGCGTCCATCGGGGCCATACGTCGTCTGGAAGGACATTACAGCACGCCTCCGATCATCAGCAACAGCTGCGCGGTGATGCAGCCGAAGATAAGCGAATCGCTACGGTCGAGCATGCCGCCGTGGCCCGGGATAAGGTTACCGGAATCCTTAACGCCCACACCGCGCTTGATGCGAGACTCGATAAGGTCGCCGATAACGCCCAAAATGGACACGACCACGCCGCACAGCAGCGCATAGGGCAGGCTGAGCTTGTAGAAATGCGTCGCCCACAGGATGAGCCAAATCAAAACCGAGCCCAGGATGCCGCCGACAAACCCCTCCCAACTCTTTTTGGGAGAGATCTTGGGAACCATCTTGTGCTTGCCGATACGGCTGCCCACGATGTAGGCAAACGAATCGGAGACCCAAAGGGACGCGCAAACGCCCACTGAAAGCAGGGCGCCGGCAAAACCGGGCACGGCATCGCGCAGCAGCACGATAGCCGACAGCATAAAGCCAGTGTAGATGGGACCCATGAGCGTCACGGCCACATCAGAGATGCGGGTACGCGGCGACCAGACATACCAAATGCCCACAGCGAGCATCAAGGCAAAAAGCAGGGCATTCAGCAACATCGAATCGCCCAACGCCGACAGCGGAAAGAGTACGGCGGCAGCGATACCCATGCGCTCGTTAGCCATCTTGCCATCGAGCCTTGTCATACGGAAAAACTCATAGCAGCACAGACCGCTCATGACAGAAACAAAGATGGCCGTGGGCACGATACCCAAAACCAGGCACAGGATAAAGACAACGGCGTAGACGATACCGGCGGCGGCACGGGTAATAAAGCCCGCCAGCCACGAACCGGTGCCGCTCTTCGCTGCAGGCGCTCCCGCAGTGGCAGCTTTGCGCGCAGGCGTCTTGGGAGCAGATGCCTTGGGACGATCGGACACGATTAAGCCTCCTCGGTCTTGCTCAGTCCACCAAACCTACGGTCACGGCCCTGATAGGCCAAAATGGCGTCGACAAGGCCCCAACGATCAAAGTCGGGCCAATAGGTATCAGTGACGTAGAATTCGGAATAAGCCACCTGCCACAACAGATAGTTCGAAAGGCGCAGCTCACCAGAAGTGCGAATCACAAGCTCAGGATCGGGAAGGCCGGCAGTATAGAGGTGGGAAGCCACCATGTCGTCATCAATTGCGGCAGGATCGATCTTACCGGCGGCAGCGTCGAGTGCAATCTGACGGACAGCGCGGGTAATCTCGGCACGCGCGCCGTAGTTGACGGCAAGCGCCAGCGTCATACCGGTGTGATCGGCGCACTCGGCAAGACCGCGTTCAAAAACGTCGCGGGTCTTCTTGGGCAGCGCGGAAATGTCGCCCAAAAAGACAACACGCACATTTTCGCGCTTCAGAAGCGGCAGCTCGTCGATAAACGTCTTGGCAAACAGATGCATCAAGACGTTGACCTCATGCTGCGGACGGTTCCAGTTTTCGGTAGAAAACGCATAGGCAGAAAGCACGTCGACGCCCAGGCGCACGCAGGCGGTAATGATCTCGCGCAGCGAGAGGATACCTGCCTTATGACCCTCGGTGCGTGCAAGACCGCGCGACGTGGCCCAACGACCGTTGCCGTCCATGATGCACGAGATATGGTGCGGAATGTTATTGAGGTCAAGGTCGGAAAAACCGACGCCCGCAGGGGCGTCGGCAAAGTACTCGACCAGTTTATGCTCGTCGTATTGCACCTTAGATCTCCATGACCTCGGCTTCTTTTTCCTTCAGAAGCTCCTCGACCTTGGCGACATACTCATCGGTGTGCTTCTGGACCTTGGCCTGCTCGCGACGGACATCGTCCTCGGTGAGCTCCTCATCGCGCTCGAGCTTATTGTTGAAGTCGCGACGGATGTTACGGATAGACACCTTGGCCTGCTCGGCGTACTCGCGGCACTCCTTGACGAGCTCGCGACGGCGCTCCTCGGTGGGAGCCGGGAACGGCAGACGAACGACGGTGCCATCGGAGTTGGGGGTAATACCCAGATCGGAAGCGCCGATGGCCTTGACGATAGCGTTGATGAGGGCCTTGTCCCACGGCTCGATGAGCAGCATGTGAGCCTCGGGGGTCTTGACGGCGGCAACCTGCGTGACCGGCGTGGGGACACCGTAATAATCAACGGTGATGTCGGACAGAATGTTGGCGTTGGCGCGACCGGTACGGACCTTGGAGAAGTTATGCTTGAGGGACTCGAGCGACTTGTCCATATGGGCGGTGATGTTCTCTGCCATGCTTAATCCTCCTGATAGACGAGCGTGCCGACGGGCTCACCCGCGAGCGCGCGCTTGACGGTGTCCTCGCCATCGATGTTGAGGACCAAAATAGGCATACGGTTATCCTGGCACAGAGCCGTAGCCGTGGAATCCATAACCTGCAGGCCGCGAACGAGAACCTCGTGATAGGTAATCTTGTCAAAACGGACGGCATCGGCGCACTTGACGGGATCCTTGTCGTAGATGCCGTCAACCTTGGTGGCTTTAATCAGAATCTCGGCGCCGATCTCGCACGCACGAAGAGCCGCGGCGGTGTCGGTCGTAAAGTACGGATTACCTGAACCGGCGGCAAAAATAACAACGTTGCCCTTGGAAAGGTGGTTGATAGCGCGACGGCGAATATAGGGCTCGCAGATCTCGTTCATCTGGATAGCGCTCATCACGCGGCAGGGAACATCGTTATGCTCGAAGGCATCCTGCAGGGCGAGCGCGTTCATAACGGTTGCCAGCATGCCCATGTAGTCGGCCTGAGCACGCTCCATGCCACCGGCAGCGCCGGCCATGCCACGGAAAATATTGCCGCCGCCGACAACGACGCCGACCTCATGGCCAACGGCGAGCAGCTCCTTGACCTGCTTGGCAAGATGGTCGGTAACCTTGGGGTCGATGCCATATTGGCCGTCGCCCATCAGTGCTTCGCCGGAAAGCTTAAGAAGCACGCGTTTATATCGGATGTCGGACAAAGCGATCCTCCTTTAATTAGACTCTCAATATGATATCAAAGGCTCTGATAAGAGCCATGAAAAAGCAGGCTGTGAGTAAAACCCACAGCCTGCTCATTACCAGCTACAAGAGCTTATTTACTCGCCACGGACCAGACGATCGAAGGCAACGACGGTAATGGTGTCGCCAAGCTCCTTGGAGACCTGCTCAGCGTACTTCTTGATGGTGAGGGAGCTGTCCTTGATGAACTCCTGCTCGGTGAGCACGGACTGCTTGTAGAACTTCTCCAGACGGCCGACAGCCATCTTCTCCTGGATAGCCTCGGGCTTGCCGGACTCGGCAGCCTGAGCCATGTAGATCTGCTTCTCGTGCTCGACGGTCTCGGCCGGAACCTGATCGCGGGTAGCGCAGATCGGGGCGACGGCGGCAACCTGAAGGGCAACGTCGTGAGCGAAGGCCTTGAAGGACTCAGCCTGAGCGGTCTCGGCCTTCTCGAAAGCAAACTCGACGAGGACGCCGATCTTACCACCCATGTGGATGTAAGAAGCGAGCGCGCCGTTCTCGGCCTTGCGGGCAGCGAAGCGGGAGATCTTCATGTTCTCGCCCATGATGTGAATCATCTCGGTGAGCTCGGAGGAAACGGTCTCCTCGCCCATCGGCTTCTCGAGCAGAGCGTCGACGTCAGCAGGCTCGGTGGTAGCGACAACCTCAGCGACCTTGGAAGCAAAGCCGGTGAACTTGGCGTTGGAGCCAACGAAGTCGGTCTCGCAGGAGAGCTCGAGCAGAGCGCCGGTCTTGCCATCCTCGGAGACGAACGCGGCTACAGCGCCCTCGTTGGTCTCGCGGCCAGCCTTCTTAGCAGCCTTGGCGAGGCCGTTCTTGCGCAGAACGTCGACAGCGGCGTCCATGTCGCCGTCAGCCTCGACGAGAGCCTTCTTGCACTCCATCATCGGGGAGTCGGTCATCTCGCGGAGCTGCTTGACCATAGCGGCGGTAATCTGGGCCATTGTGGTTCCTTTCAAAGAGATGAAAAAGAATTAACTAAGACTGATTTACTCGGCCTTGGGCTCAGCGGCCATCTCGGCCTCGGAGACCTGCTCCTTGCCGGAGCCAGCGAGGCAGGCGTCAGCCATGAGCTCGCACATAAGGGTGACAGCAGAGATAGCGTCATCGTTGCAGGGGATGCCGTACTCGACCTCGTCGGGATCGGAGTTGGTGTCGATCAGAGCGACGACGGGGATGTTCAGGCGCTGAGCCTCCTTGATGGCGTTCTCCTCGCGCTTGGTGTCGATGACAAAGAGAGCCTGGGGCAGACCCTTCATGTCGCGGGCGCCACCGAGGTTGGTCTGGAGCTTGGTGAGCTCCTTGCCGAGAACAGCCTGCTCCTTCTTGGGGAGCACTGCCATGCGGCCGTCCTCGACCATGGCCTCGAGCTCCTCCATGCGGTTGATGCGGGAGCGGATGGTGACGAAGTTGGTCAGCATGCCGCCGAGCCAACGCTGGTTGATGTAAGGCATGTTGGCGCGCTCAGCAGCGTTCTTGACGGCCTCCTGAGCCTGCTTCTTGGTGCCGACGAACAGCACGTTGCCGCCCTTGGCGACGTTCTTGACGAAGGTGTAGGCCTGGTCGGCGTCGAGGATAGTCTGCTTGAGGTCGAGGATGTAGATGCCGTTGCGCTCACCGAAGATGAACGGCTTCATCTTGGGGTTCCAGCGACGGGTCTGGTGACCGAAGTGGCAGCCGGCCTCGAGCAGGGTGCGGATATTAATCTTGGTAGCCATGTTAAACCTCCTGTGGTTTGCCTCCGCGCGGGGTCATCCTCCAAAACCAACCCGGACATGTGCTACCAAAGCCCGGGCACCACGGTATGAAGTAGCCGCGCGTGCGTGATAAAAACCTGTTGCCGTGAAGCAACCCGATGAATGATAGCAGGAATGCATCTTCCTGCCAACCCGCAATCAAAACCACACACCTGAGCGCGGCGCGGGACGTCCCAGCCACTATTCGCCGCGGGGATGGGCTTGAGCCACAGCCCGCTTAAGCCGATCGGGTGTGAGATGCGTGTAGATCTGCGTCGTGGACAGGCTCGCATGACCTAGCAGCTCTTGAACCGAGCGCAGGTCCGCGCCGCCCTCGAGCAAGTCGGTCGCAAAGGTATGGCGCATCGCATGCGGGGCGATGTCGGCCGGAATGCCGGCGAGCGTCGCCAGCATATGAAACCGCCGCCTGAGCATGGCGGCACTCATGCGATTACCGCGCGCCGATATAAGCAGCGGATGCGGCCCGGTAGCGGGGTCACGACGCTTTGCCTGAGCGAGCAACTCCGGCCTCCCCTCCTCAATATAGAGACGCGTCGCCTCGAGCGCACGACGATACAGAGGGACGATACGTTCTTTGCTCCCCTTGCCCCACAGGCGCAGCGTGCGTTCGGACCACGCAATGGACTCCACATTGAGTGCTGCGAGCTCAGAGATACGGGCGCCCGAGGCATAGAGCAGCTCGAGCATCGCCGCATCGCGCAGTCCCGCGGGTGTTGAGGTATCAGGCGTCTTGAGCAGCGCCTCCACCTGTTGGGTCGTCAGCACACCGGGTAGATCGCGCGGGAGCTTGGGCGAGGAAATTGCCGAGACCACATCGCCCTCCACGACCCCCTCGGCAGCCATCCATCGATAGAGCGATCGGATAGCCGACAGATGCGCCGCAAGCGTTCGGGGAGCCACCTGCTCACGCGAAAGCTCGGCAAGATAGCGGCGAATGGTGCGCACGTCGGCAGCGAAAGCATCGATATCCTCGCGCTCGCACCAGGCAGCAAAGCGCTCCAGCCTCGAGCCGTAGGCCGTCACCGTGTTGGGAGAAAGTCCCTCGACACGTGAGATATAGGCGATAAACGAGTCGACGGTGTCGTACAGGTCAAAGGCTATGACCGGTCGCCTCCAAACAGATCAGGACGAGTGGCCAGATAGGCATCAAGGGCCTCGAGCGCACGGTCCGCATAGGCCTGGAAGCGGTCGCGCTTGCTGCGGCGCTTACCATCCTCGAGTGGCGGCACCAGGCCAAAGTTGACATGCATA
The DNA here is from genome assembly GCA_900547805.1 of uncultured Collinsella sp. Lineage (GTDB taxonomy): Bacteria > Actinomycetota > Coriobacteriia > Coriobacteriales > Coriobacteriaceae > Collinsella. The sequence continues at coordinate 13,479 of URIE01000020.1, read as the reverse complement.
GGCTGATAGCCCACGGTGGCAGGATCGGTCGCATAGCCCACGAGCGCACCCAGGGCGCCCACGCGCGGCAACTCGACGCCCGCGACACCGATAGCCTCGGCATAGGTGTTGAGCGCCGCGAGCAGACCGGTCGCCACGGCTTCCATGTACCCCTCGGTGCCGGTGATCTGACCGGCCAGGCGCACGCCGGTACCGGGCACGGCAAAGGTGCCATCGAGCACGTGCGGGGCGTCGACAAAGGTATTGCGGTGCATGACACCGTAGCGGAAGAACTCAGCGTTCTCCAGGCCCGGCACCATATGGAAGACGCGCTTCTGCTCGCCAAAGGTCAGGTTTGTCTGGAAGCCCACCAGGTTATAGGCGGTCTTCTCCTTGTTCTCGGCACGCAGCTGAATCGCCGCCCAGGGGCGACGTCCGGTACGCGGGTCGGTGAGGCCGACGGGCTTCATGGCGCCAAAGCGAATGGCGTCCTTGCCGGTGCGCGCAACTTCCTCGGCAGGCTGGCAGGCCTGGAACAGATCGCCGCCCTCAAAGTCTTTGAGCACCACGCGGTCGGCCGTGGTAAGTGCCTCGATAAAGGCCTCGTACTCCTCCTTGTTGAGCGGAGCGTTGAGATAGTCGCCGCTCCCCTGCTCCTCGTAGCGCGACTGCGAAAACAGCACGTCCATATCGAGCGTGGAGGCATCGACGATCGGCGCCGCGGCATCGAAGAACGCAAGGGCGTCGCCACCGACGAGCTTCATGACCTCTTCGCTCAGCGCCGGTGAACACAGCGGGCCCGCGGCAATGACCACGTGGCCCTCGGGAATCTGCGTGACCTCGCCGTGCACGACCTCGATATTGGGACGGGCGGCAACCTCGGCCTCGACAAGCTCGGAAAACTTGACGCGGTCGACCGCCAGGGCACCGCCAGCGGGAACAGCCGCGCGATGGGCGCAATCGAGCAGCACCGAACCCATGCGCTCAAGCTCGGCCTTCAGCAAACCAGCCGCGGAATCCGGACGGGTCGACTTAAACGAATTGGAGCAGACGAGCTCTGCCAAGTGATCGGTATGGTGAGCCGGGGAGCTAACCTGGGGGCGCATCTCGCACAGCTTAACGGCAAAACCGCGGTCTGCCAGCTGGATCGCGCATTCCGAACCCGCCAGACCGCCACCGATAACCGTCACCTGATCAAACAGCATCTGCAAACACCTTTCTAATTGACATGTTTTCCATTGTGACCGAAGGGTGTCTGGGCGTGAAGGGCAAACTTGGAGGGCGCATACCTTCCATCCATCATGCGATCGATAAGGCCCTCGAGTTCAAGCGAACCCAAGAGTTTGAGTACGCCGACGGCATCGAGCGAGACGAGCGCCGCGATGTCGTTGACCTTGAGCGGAGAGGCGATGAGCGCATGCATCACGGTCTGCTGTGTTGGATCCAGGTCGGCAATGCCGGGAGCATCGGGGCGCGAGTAGCGCAGGGTGCCGTAGATGCGTGAGATAGCCATCTCGATAGATTCCTCGTCGATGATGCAGCAAGCACCGTTCGCAATGAGGTAATTCGTGCCACGCGACTCGGGCGATAGGATCGACCCCGGCACGACAAGAAGTTCGCGCCCCAAATCCATAGCAGCCTCGGCTGTAGAAAACGTCCCGGAAGGCATACCCGCCTCGGAAACAAAGAGGGCTTGCGACAGGGCCGCGATCACGCGATTGCGGCGCGGAAAGGCAAACTTGCGCGGACCCATGCCCCACGGAGAGATCGACACGACCGCGCCACCCGTATCGAGCGTGCGCATAATAAGCCCCGCGCTCGAACGCGGGTAGACCACGTCGGCGCCCGTCCCCAGCACCACGACGTGTTTGCCGCCGGCGTTGACCGCAGCCCAACCCGAGGCCTGGTCACAACCGACCGCGCCGCCCGAAACTACCGTCACTCCCGCCTCGACCGCCACCTTTGCCGCAAGCTCTGCCACGGCAAGACCATACGGCGAGGCCTTGCGCGCGCCGATGATGGAGAGCGCGGGTGTCGAAAGCACCTCGGGATTGCCACGCACATAAAGCGTCTGGGGTACATCAGAAAGCTCCAAAACGGTCTCGGGATACAACGCATCACCTGGATGCAGCTCAAAGGTCCCCTCGGCTATCATTGGTCCCTCCTTCCCTGGTACATCGCCGCCTCGAGCACATGGTCCTGCGTCACCTGCTCGCTCTCGGCGACGTCAGCGATTGTACGCGCGATACGCACCAGTCGCACGATGCCGCGACCCGTGAGATGTGTGCGCTTCGACAGGCCGAGCACACACTTCTCCGCCGCATCATCGAGCTCAAAGGTCGAAACGACGCCGTCAATGGACCGTGTCTCGTCATCCTCGGCCTCGGCACCCGCATCGTCCATACGGGATTCGCGCCAAGCGCGAAAAGCGCGACCGCGCACAACGTAGTCACGTAACTCGGCAGACGACATACCCTCCGCACCCTCGATAATCACTTGGGGGTCGGGACGGGTCACATCGATCATCATGTCGATACGGTCGGCCAAAGGACCGCGCAGTTTAGACCGATAGCGCTCGACCATCGCCGCCGAGCAGCGACACGGTACCTCGCGATCACCCAAGAAGCCGCAGGGGCAAGGGTTACTCGCAGCCAGCAGCTGAAAGCGCGACGGGAAGGTAAAGGCCCCGTCGACGCGCACGATCCTCACATAGCCGCGTTCGATGGGCTGACGCAGCGTCTGCAGCACACCCGTGGGAAACTCGGCAAGCTCGTCCAAAAAGAGCACGCCGCCATGAGCAAGGCTGATCTCACCCGGGTGCACCGGGCGCCCGCCGCCGATAAGGCCTGCGGTCGAAATACTGTGGTGGGGACTGCGGAAGGGCCGGTGCCCCGCCAACAAGCCATCGATGTTCTCACCCAAGACCGAATGGATGCACAGCGCCTCCTGTTGATCCTCAACGGAAAGCTCAGGCAGGATGCCGGTCATACGGCGCGCAAGCATCGTCTTGCCCGATCCCGGGGACCCGATCATAAGCAAACCGAGCTCACCCGCTGCCGCCAGTGCCATGCCGCGCTTGGCAACCTCCTGCCCTAGCACGTCGGCATAGTCGAGTTCGGGCTCAAAGGTCGCCTCGAGCACTTCAGAATCCAAGTAGTGCCGCGCGGCATCGCCCATGCCATGGACAAGCTGAGACAAATGATCGATAAATCCGCAATCCACGCCCGCAAGCGGCACATGCTGATCGGACCTGCCGGCGATAAAGGACAGCCCCATATCACGCGCCAATAACTGAAACGCCACCTCGCCCTTGACGGGAAGCACCGTACCGTCCAAGCCGAGCTCGCCGGCGATAAGGCAGCGATCGAGGTTGTCACGGGGAATCTGCCCATCGGCCGCCAGAACCGCGATGGCGATGGGCAGATCAAAGCCGCTACCGGTCTTGCGAATATCGCCGGGCGCTAGGTTGACCGTAATGCCCGAGCGTGGGATCTCGAACCCGGCGGAGCGCATCGCGCAGCGAATACGACCGCGTGACTCCATCACCTCCATACTCGGAATGCCGAGCATTTGGATGCCCGGAACACCACCGGCAAGCGAGACCTCGACCGTGACGTGAATCGCCTCGACGCCACGGATGCAGGCCGCGTGAACGGCAAACGTCTCGAACGCCATCACGACACCTGCCAATCGAACGCGTTGTACTGATGCTCGATCTCAGCGATATGCCCGCCACGAATGGTGACGCCCACGGCATCGAAGCGAATCGCCTTGAGCGGATAATGCTCCATTAGATAGCAACTCGCGATGCGACGATAGCGCCGCTGCTTTTGGGCATTCACCGCTTCCTCAGGAAACACCCGCGTGTCGCAATCCAGCGCAACACGCCTGGTCTTGACCTCGGCCATCACCACGACATCGTCGAGCTCATCAAGCAGCACCAGATCGGCCTCGCCCTCGGTGCAACGATAACCCTGCTCCAGCAAGGTGTAGCCGCGCTCGTTAAAGTAGTCGATGGTGATCAGCTCGCCCAGCATACCCAGCTCGCGGGGACTGAGTCCCTTGATAAACTCGGGCGTCATCGCCCCGCAGTCGAGCTCGCCGTTTTCCCAACGCTCCTTGAGCTGCTGCGTCTTGCTCTTTTTGCTTGCGGCACTCATGGGGTCTCCTTTCCCGCACGCTGCATTGCCCCGATGATGAGGGCACCTTTCATGCGGGTAAGTACCGGAAGCAAACCAAAAGCTGACCAAATGCCGTCAAAAAACGGGCCGTACGCAGCAATGGTGTTGCATACGGCCCGCTACCAGCAGGTTTATAAAACCCCTGAGGTCCCTGTCTCCACAATTGACCTAGAAAAGGCGCTCAGTCTGCAGAAAGTTTCCGCAAAAGCTCACGCGGTGCAGTGGACAAAGTCCATGTTTGCGAATGGCCTCGATGTGCTCGGGGCTTGCGTAGCCTTTCGATTCGGCCAAATGGTACTCGGGATACTCGGCATCGTACTCGACCATCATCTCATCACGCGTGACCTTGGCCATGATGGACGCCGCGGCGATACAGGCGATCTTGGCATCGCCCTTCACCACGTCGCGCTCGTTGGGAACGGCGCCCAAGGGGTTACCGTCCATAAGCACGCAATCGGGCTCGAGCCCCGTATCGGCCACGGCGCCCGCAACGGCAGCGCGGATGGCGCGGGCCATACCCATCTCATCGATATCCTTCGGCGCGATATGGCAAAAACCGATCGCCGTCGCCACCTCGGCAATCTTCACCGAGAGCAACTCGCGGCGCGCCGGCGTGAGCTTTTTGGAATCGTTGATGCCCCAGACGCGCGGCTCCATAGGAAGGCAGACGGCGCATACCGTCAAAGGACCGGCCACCGATCCGCGACCCACCTCGTCGACGCCCACGACCACACCATCACCGCCGAGCTCATGCATAAGCTGATACATGCCGTTGACGCGCTCGCGCTCGGCAAGCTCCTTGGCATGACGCTTAAGGGCACGCTCGCAAGCCTTGATCACCTGCTGGCGCGGATCCTCGCGATAATGCTCCACGAGGGCGGGAATCTCCTCGAACGTGGCGCTCGCCAACTCACCGGCAACCTGCGATGCCGAAACCGAGCTCGTCATGTTGGCCATACCAGGCCCTCCTTGCATGCAAATCAGATAAAAAGAAGGGCCACCCGAAGGTGACCCTTACGTCCAAGCGAGTGGACAGACGCTGCGATCTTCTTAGCGCTTCTCGGGGATGCGAGCAGCCTTGCCCACCTTGTCGCGGAGGTAGTACAGCTTGGCGCGACGGACGCGACCATGACGAACGACCTCGAGCTTGGCGATCTTGGGGCTGTGAAGCGGGAAGGTACGCTCAACACCGACACCGAAGGACATCTTGCGGACGGTGAAGGTCTCGCGGGCACCGGCGCCGGCCATGCGGATGACGTCGCCCTGGAAGACCTGGATGCGCTCGCGGTCGCCTTCCTTAATGCGGTAGTGAACCTTGACGTTGTCGGCGACGCGAACCTGAGGAATGTCCTCGCGGATCTGCTGACGCTCGATTGCGCGGATGTAATCCATGTGCAATTCCTTACTCTTCTAGAGGTGCCGTACCACCTTGGCCGGCACGTAGTTGAACAAACGTATTCGAGTATACACGCGCGGGTTTCTGCTGCAAGAACATTTTTTTACGCAGACAAAAAGACAAAACCCGCACATGATAACCGCCCGCCTCGCGAATGAGACGGACGGCATGAAGGGGGCTACGCTAGGCGTCTAAACCCAAAACGTTAGGCGGAACGCTTGGCCTCGAGCTTGGCCTGGGCGGCAGCCAGGCGCGCGAGGGGCACGCGATAGGGCGAGCAGGACACGTAGTCCACGTCGGCCACGTTAAACAGGCCCTTGATGGACTTGGGGTCGCCGCCGTGTTCGCCGCACACGCCAAAGTGCATGTCGGGATTGGTGGCGCGGCCCTTCTCGACGGCCAAGCGCACGAGCTCCAGCACCGCCGTGTCGATGGTCTCGAAGGGGTTGTCCTTCAGGATCTTCTTGTGCAGGTACAGCGGAATGAACTTGGCCTCGGCATCGTCGCGGGAGAAGCCGAAGGTCGTCTGGGTGAGGTCGTTGGTGCCAAAGCAGAAGAAGTCGGCGTGCTGGGCGATTTCGTCGGCGACCATGCAGGCGCGCGGCAGCTCGAGCATGGTGCCGACGGGAATGTTGAGTTCGACGCCCTCCTCGGCGGAAACCTCGGCGATCACGCGCTCGATGACCTCGCGGGTCTGGACATGCTCGGCCGTGATGGAGACGAGCGGAACCATGATCTCGGGACGCGGATCGACGCCCTCCTTGATGAGGCGAGCGGCAGCCGTGGCGACGGCGCGAACCTGCATGAGCGGCAGATCGCCAAAGACGACGGACAGGCGCACGCCGCGCAGGCCGAGCATCGGGTTGGACTCGACCATGCCATCGATACGACGCAGGCGGGCGCGCAGGGCGGCGAGCTCCTCCTCACTGGCGCCAGCAGCTACCTTCTTGGCGATGGCGACCTCGAGCTCGCGAGGATTATCCAGGAACTCATGAAGCGGCGGATCGAGCAGGCGGACGACCACATCGCGACCGGACATGGTCTTGAACATCGCCAGGAAGTCCTCGGTCTGAACCTTGAGCAGGTCGGCCAGGGCCTGCTGCTTTACGGCCTCGTCATCGGACAGGATAAAGCTCTGGATGATGTTCTTGCGGTCGCCCAGGAACATATGCTCGGTGCGGCACAGGCCGATGGCCTCGGCGCCAAACTCGAGCGCGAGTGCAGCATCCTCGGGGTTGTCGGCGTTAACGCGCACGTGGTTGGCGTGGCCGCAGGTCTCGTCCAAGCGAATCTCGTCGGCCCAGGACAGGATGGTGTCCAGGTCGCCGGTGAGCTCGGCCGAAACCAGGTCGACGGCGCCGTCGACGACGATACCCTGGGTACCGTCGATGGAGATGACATCACCCTCATGCAGCACGCGGTCACTGCCCTCGATGTGCACGACCTTCTCGGCGGCGTCGATATGGAAGCGTTCGACACCGCAGACGCAGGGCGTACCCATACCGCGGGCGATAACGGCGGCATGGCTCGTCTTGCCACCGTGGCTGGTCAGGATGCCCTCGGCGGCAACCATGCCCTTCAGGTCGTCGGGGTTGGTCTCCCAGCGGACCAGAATGACCTTATGGCCTTCGGCAGAACGCGCGACGGCGTCATCACTCGAGAACACGACCTCGCCCACGGCGGCACCGGGGCTGGCGTTAAGGCCGCTGGCCAGGGCCTCGTACTTCTTGGAGGCGTCGAACTGCGGGTGCAGGAGCTGGTCGAGCTGCGCGGGATCGATGCGGCTCACAGCCTCCTCGCGGGTGATCAGGCCCTCCTCGACCATTTCGATAGCAATGCGCAGGGCGGCAGTGGCGGTGCGCTTGCCCACGCGGGTCTGGAGCATCCAGAGCTTGCCCTGCTCGATGGTAAACTCGATATCGCACATATCGCGGTAATGATCCTCGAGCGTCAGGAACACGCGCTCGAGCTCCTCGCCTGCGGACTCGAGGCCCGAGGTAGTCTTGAGGTCGGCGATGGGCTCGGTGTTGCGGATGCCGGCGACGACGTCCTCGCCCTGGGCATTCACCAAAAAGTCGCCATAGAACTCCTTGGTGCCGTCGGCCGGGTTGCGCGTAAAGGCGACGCCGGTCGCAGAGGTCTCGCCCTTGTTGCCAAAGGCCATGGCCTGGACGTTGACGGCGGTGCCGAGCTCGTCGGAAATGCCGTGCTGCTTGCGGTAGATGCAGGCGCGCTCGTTCATCCAGCTGCCAAAGACGGCCTGGATGGCAAGGCGCAGCTGGAGCTCCGGATCGTGCGGGAAAACGGGCTTACCGTCGGCGACCTCGAGCTCGGGATACAGGGTCGCCTCGACGTTCTCGGAGAAGATGCCCTTAAAGGTCTCGACGAGCTCCTGCAGGTCCTCGGCCGAAAGCTCGGAATCGACGCGAACGCCGGCGACCAGGCGGGCCTGGGTCAGGGCGTTCTCGAATAGATCGGCGTCGACGCCCATGACGACGTTGGAGAACATCTGGATAAAGCGACGATAGCTGTCCCAGGCAAAGCGCGGGTTTTGCGTCTGCGCGATAAGGCCCTGGACGGAATCGTCGTTGAGGCCCAGGTTGAGGACCGTGTCCATCATGCCGGGCATGGAGAACGGAGCGCCCGAGCGAACCGACACGAGCAGCGGATCGGAGGCGTCGCCGAGCTTCTTGCCGCAGCGGGCCTCGAGGTCGGCCTCGGCGGCAACGATCTCATCGAGTGCGCCCTCCGGCCACACGTTACCGGCACCGGAGTACTCGACGCAGGTCTGGCAGGTAATGGTAAAGCCACCGGGAACCGGCAGACCGATGCGGCTCATCTCGGCAAGGTTTGCGCCTTTGCCGCCAAGCACGAAGTTCATGGATTTGTCGCCCTCAGTGACACAGGTGCCCTGGGCGTCGGTTCCAAAACGGTAAACCCTCTTGCAATCGCTCACGATACTTCCCCTTCCATGCGCTCTCGCGCACGACCGTGGTAACGAATCGACCCGCCGGATGCGGGCCGTGAGGGAACTATACGGCGGGTTTTGGACAGGCTTGAGCAGAGGGTGCGCGGTTTGGTAAACGTGCTAAAACCGGCGGTAAACGGTAGGTAAAGGTGGTTACCTTATGAAGATACCACTACAAGGAAAGTGCAGGTCGGATGCGATGTTTTTGCTAAGTCGCTTTACCATTTATCAGCATTATTTCCAAGTATTCTCTTTGGTTAGCTAAAAGAGCCCCGTCCCAAATTAGCTACCCAAACAACCTTGTCCCAAGTGAGCTACTTTTGTTGAGCGCGGCGGGCGGCACGGCGGGCTCTTGCCTCTTGAATCTCTTCGAGGTGAGCAATGATCTCGGCAGCGCTTTCCTCGATGGCTTTGCCGTCGGTACGCACAACAAAGCAGCCTAAGCGCTTCATGAGGGCACGAGCTTCCTCAAGCTCGCCGCGCACGCTCTCGGGCTCGGCATAGGAGCCGGCAACGGCACGAGCGTAGTCATCGCCCAAGCGGCTATCGCGGATCTCAGAAATCACGTCAACGGTCGAAATCAGGCCGAACAGACGCATGGGGTCGACCTCGTAAATCGACTTCGGCGGCTCCATACCATGTGCCAACGGGACATTGGCAACCTTGTAACCCTGATAGGCTAAATACATCGACAGCGGCGTCTTGGATGTACGCGACACACCCAGCAGCACGATATCGGCACCCGACAGATCGTCACAACCACGACCGTCATCGTGCTCAACGAAATACTCCATGGCCTCAATACGATGGAAATAACGGTCATCGGTCTTATGAATCGTGCCCGCGACGCCCTTGGGCGGCACGCCGATAAGCGACGACAGCACAGCGAGCGTCGGACCGATCAGGTCGACCGAACGGATATGCAGCATACCCAGGTAATCGAGCACGCGGGCGCGAAGCGCCGGATCGACAATGGTATGGAACACGGCGACATCGCGATGGTCGGCATCGACGCGCGGCCCCACAAATGACTTGACCTGCTCCACGGAGGTCACCTTAGGCAGGCGCAAAACGCGAAAAGCCCCTACATCAAATTGCCCGGACGCCGCAAGCACCACCTCACAAGCGGTATCGCCGAGCGAGTCGGAGATAACGATAACGGTGGGACGAGCGGTGACCGGGCAATCCATGCGGGGCTCCTTTTGCGCTTATGCGCAGGCTGGCTTACTTTTTGCGGGCAAGCTCACCGATGTTGGCAATGCCGGAGAAAACGGCCTCGAAGCGGTTGAGCAGCTTAAGGCGATTATCGCGAAGCTGCTCGTCCTTGTCCATGACCATGACCTCATCGAAGAAACGGTCGATGGGCGCGCGCAGGGCGGCGAGGGCGGCAAATGCGGCCGGGTAGTCCTCGGCAGCAAGGGCGGCATCGACAGCGGTCTGAGCGGCCTCGGAGGCGTCGGCGAGCGCGAGCTCGACCTCGCCCATCAGGCTGCGGTCATACTCCGCACCAAGCTCAGGCTTGGAGATATGCGCGGCGCGGGCATAGGCGGTCGCCAGGTTGTCGAACGTCTCAGCGTCGTTCTTGCGGGCCTCGTCGAGGGCGGCGCAGCGGGCGAAGAAGACGGACGGGGCGATAATGTGCACCGCGGAGACGGCGGCAACGGTATCGGCCGGGATCTTTTCGTCGCGGGCCATGCTCACCAGGCGGCCATGGAAGAAGTCACGAACCTGCTGGGCGACCTCGGCGGCGTCGAACTCAATGCCCTGCTCACTGTAGAGTTCGAGGGCAAAGTCGATGAGCGACGTGGGGTCGATCGGCAGACGGTCGCGCAGGATGTTGATAATGCCGATAGCGGCACGACGCAGCGCGTAGGGGTCGGAGGAGCCAGTCGGGGGCTCGCCGATGGCAAAGATACCGGCGATGGTATCAAGCTTGTCGGCGCAGGCCACGATGCAGCCAGCGGTGCCCTCAGGCAGCTCGTCACCGGCAAAGCGGGGACGATAATGATCGCGAATGGCGTGGGCGACCTCGTCGTTCTCCCCCATCGCGGTGGCGTAGTAACCGCCCATCACGCCCTGCTGACTCGTGAACTCGACGACGGCGTTGGACACCAGGTCGGCCTTGCACAGGTGCGCGGCGCGAGCGGCGTCGGCGGCAAGATGGGCGCCCAGATGAGCCTCGCGGGCAATAGCGAGCGCGAGCTGCTCGATGCGCTCGGACTTGGCGAGCACGCTGCCGAGCTTCTCCTGGAAGGCAACCTTGGCCAGACGCTCGCGGAACTCGTCGAGGGAGATCTTCAGGTCCTCCTCGTAGAAGAACTTGGCGTCGTCCAGACGGGCGCGCACGACGCGCTCGTTGCCGTCGATCACGCGCTCGGCATTCTCGGGCTTGCTGTTGGAAACGACCACGAACTCACGCGTGAGCTTGCCCTCGCCGTCATAGATCGGGAAGTAGCGCTGGTTGGTGAGCATGGACTCGCAGATAATCTCGTGCGGGACCTTGAGGAACTCCTCGTCGAAGGTACCGACGAGCACCGTCGGCCACTCGCAGAGGTTGATGACCTCCTCGAAGACCTTCTTGGGCGTATCGACATGGCAGCCGGGACGGGCAGCCTCGACCTCGGCGATACCAGCGAGAATCGCCTCGCGACGGCGCTCAGCAGAGAGCACGCCGGCATCCTCGAGTACCTGCTCGTAGGCGGCGGGGCTGGCGACAACGTGGTCACCGGGGCCGAGCACGCGATGGCCGCGCGTGGTGTTGCCGCTCGTCACGTCGGCAAACGACACAGGCACAACATCCTCGCCCAGAAGGCAGCAAATCCAGCGGACCGGACGCACGAACGTCGCGTGCTCGTGGCCCCAGCGCTGGGAGCGGTAGTTGGGCCACTGCAGGCCGGCAATGGTCTTCTCGCACAGGGCCGTCAGGATCGGGGTTGCCGGTGCGGAGGGAATGTTCTTCTCGGCAAAGACATACTCGCGACCGTCGGTATCCTCACGACGGACCAGGTCCTCGGCAGCCACACCGCACTTGCGGGCGAAGCCCTGGGCGGCCTTGGTGGCGTTACCGTCAGCGTCGAAGGCGATGTTTGCCGCGGGGCCACGCTTGACCTCGTGAACCTCATCGGTCGCGGTGGCAACGTCGGCAATGAGCGCAGCCAGGCGACGCGGGCTCGAAATCACGCGGACCTCGCCGTGGGCCAGACCGGCCTCGTCGAGACCCTTGGCGATCATGGTACCAAGCTGCTTGACGGCATTGTTCAGCGGTGCAGAGGGCATTTCCTCCGTACCGATCTCAAACAGGAAATCCTTAGCGTCTGCCATGGCTTACGCCACCTCGCCTTCCTGGTCGGCATTCTCGTTGACTCCGGCGACCTCGGCCATGTAGGCCTCGCAGCACGCCTTGGCGACGGCGCGGACGCGCAGGATGTAGTTGGCACGCTCGACCGCGGACAGGGCGCCGCGGGCATCGAGCAGGTTGAAGGCGTGGCTGCACTTCATGACACAGTCGTACGCCGGCAACGGCAGCTTGCGCTCCAGGCAGGAATGGCACTCGGCCTCGTAGTCGTCAAACTTCTGACGCATCATCTCGACGTTGGCGACCTCAAAGTTATAGGCACTGAACTCGCGCTCGTTCTCGAGGAACACGTCGCCGTAGGTCATGGGCGTGCCGTCGGGCAGATAGCTCCACACCAGATCGTAGACCGAGTTGACGCCCTGAGCGTACATGGCGATACGCTCCAGGCCATAGGTGATCTCGACGGGCACGGGGTCGACCTCGATACCGCCCACCTGCTGGAAGTACGTGAACTGCGTGACCTCCATGCCGTTGAGCCAGACCTCCCAGCCAAGGCCCCAGGCGCCCAGCGTCGGGCTCTCCCAGTCGTCCTCGACAAAACGGACGTCATGGTCGTTGGGGTCCAGGCCAATGGCAGCAAGAGACCCCAGGTAAAGCTCCTGAGCATTAACCGGAGAGGGCTTAATGAGCACCTGGAACTGATAGTAGTGCTGCATGCGGTTAGGGTTCTCGCCGTAGCGGCCGTCGGCGGGACGGCGGCAGGGCTGCGCATAGCAGGTGCGCCATTCGGCGGGACCGAGCGAGCGCAGCGTGGTCGCGGTATGGAAGGTACCGGCACCGACCTCGGAGTCATAGGGCTGCATAATGACGCAGCCCTGCTCGCCCCAGTACTGCTGGAGGCGCAGGATGATGTCTTGGAAGGAAAGCGATGAAGCGTTCATGCCTCTAATATCCCCTCGTCGAAACGATTACACGGTTAGGTACTGTACTATAGCGGTTTTTAGTCGATAGCGCCGATGCGGTTGAGCGGCCAGTAGCGCACAAGCGCCACAGCGATCAAATCAGAGCGATCGACGGGACCAAAGTAGCGCGAGTCGGCAGAGTTTTCGCGGTTGTCGCCCATCACCCACACGCACCCGTCGGGAACGGTGTAGGGATAACTCACCTGGGCGCCAGGCGCTTGGACCGAAAGCGGCCAGCTCATGCCCGTCGTATAGTCCTCGTCGAGCGCTTGGCCGTCAACGACCACCTTGCCGTCCTGCAGGTCGACCGTCTGACCGGCCGTGGCAATAACACGCTTGACAAGAACATCATGCTCGGAAGTGGCATCGGGGTTGTGGAACACCACGATATCACCCTGTTTGACGGGCTGACCGAGCTCGAGGCTCACCTTTTGTGCCAGGATCTGGTCGCCAATCTCGATCGTGTCCTCCATGGAGCCGGTGGGTACCACAAAGGGCTCGACCACAAAGGTGCGGATCAGGAAGGTGGCCACGAGCGCGATCGCGATGACCGCGACCCACTCAAAAGCGCCCCTCAACGCGGAATGCTGCGATGGAACCATTCTCACTCCTCGCTCTGCGAATACGAAGCGTCCAGAATCTCCTGCGCGTATGCTGTCTCTTATACACATCTCCGAGCCCACGAGACAAGAGGCAAT
>URIE01000019.1 GCA_900547805.1 uncultured Collinsella sp. | reverse complement strand
TACGCGAGATATCGCCGCCATAGCACTTGGCCAAAACGTCCTTACGGCGCGCCTTGACGGTGGAGCGGGCAATGATCTTGTTGCCGATGGCGCCTTGGATAGGCACCTCAAACAGCTGGCGCGGGATGATTTCCTTAAGCTTGTCGCACAGGCCGCGGGCCAGGCCATAGGCCTTGTCCTTGTGCACGATAAACGAAAGCGCGTCCACCTCGTCGCCCGAAAGCAGAATGTCAAGCTTGACGAGCTCGGAGGGACGGTACTCGTTGAACTCGTAGTCGAGCGAGGCATAGCCCTTGGTGCGGCTCTTAAGTTGATCGAAGAAGTCCAGGATGAGCTCAGCGAGCGGCATGTCAAAGCGCATCTCGACCGACTTGCTCGTAAGGTGGATCATATCGGTCGTAACGCCACGGTGCTCGATGGCGAGCTGCATGACGGCACCCGTATACTCGGGCGGGCAGATAATCTTGGCCTTGAGGTAAGGCTCCTCGATGCGCTCGATGCGCGTAGCCTCGGGAAGATCCTGCGGGCTGCGAACGTCGATCATCTCACCGTCGGTCTTGTAGACGTGATAGTCGACCGAGGGGCTCGTGGCGATGAGGTCCAGGTTGAACTCGCGCTCCAGGCGCTCCTTGACGACCTCCATGTGCAGCAGGCCCAGGAAGCCCACGCGGAAGCCAAAGCCAAGCGCCACCGAGGTCTCGGGCTCCCACACCAACGACGGGTCGTTGACGTGCAGCTTATCGAGCGCGTCACGCAGGTTCTCGTAGTCCTTGTTGTCGATCGGGAACAGGCCCGTATAGACCATGGGCTTGGCCTCGCGATAACCGGGAAGCGGCTCGGGGCAGGGGTTCGACGCCCACGTAAGGGTATCGCCCACGCGAACGGCCTCGGGGTCCTTCAAGCCCGTGACCACATATCCGACCTCGCCGACCGTCAGCGCGTCGACCGGGGTCTCGGCAGGACGCTTGACGCCCACGCCGTCGACCAAAAAGTCGCCCTTGGCCTGCATCATAAGCAGGGTATCGCCCTTTTTGATGGAACCATCGAAGACGCGCACCGTAGCCACCACACCGCGATACTCGTCAAAGTACGAATCCAAAATGAGCGCTTTGAGCGGCGCGTTCGCATCGCCCTTGGGCGGAGAGATCAAAAAGACAATGGACTCCAGCAGATCATGGATTCCCTCGCCGGTCTTGCCCGAGACACACACGGCATCATCGGCAGGAATCGCCAGGTCATCCTCGATCTCGGTCTTAACCTCATCGGGGTGTGCCGACGGCAGATCGATCTTATTGATAGCAGGCACGATGTCCAGATTGGCATTCATGGCGAGCGTGGCATTGGAGACGGTCTGAGCTTCGACGCCCTGCGTGGCATCGACGACCAGCACCGCGCCCTCGCAGGCGGCCAGCGAACGCGAGACCTCATAGGTAAAGTCGACGTGGCCCGGCGTGTCAATCAGGTTGAACTGATACGTCTCGCCGTCGTCGGCATCATAGGAGACGCGGACGGCATTGGACTTGATCGTAATGCCGCGCTCGCGCTCGATATCCATGGTGTCGAGCAGCTGCGACTCCATGTCGCGCTCGTCGACGGTATGGGTGAGCTCGAGGATACGGTCACTGATCGTGGACTTGCCATGGTCGATGTGCGCAACAATTGAGAAGTTGCGGATGTGGGAAATGTCAATTGAAGTATTCATGCGGACTATCTTACCCGAGCGATACAAAAAATGGAGCCTGTTCCATAAAACAGGCTCCATTTATGCGCGTAATCTGTGTGGTGTGAAATTTACAACTTAGGCGTTGATGCTGTTCACGAGCTTGGCAAGACCGGACTTGCGGTTGGAAGCCTGGTTCTTGTGGATAACATGCTTGGCGGCAGCCATGTCGAGACGCTTGGTGACGGTCTTGAGGGCAGCCTGGGCCTTCTCGGCGTCGCCCTCGGCGACGGCGGACTGGACGTGCTTGGTCAGCGTCTTGAGCTCGGACTTGACAGCCTTGTTACGCATGCGAGCTGCCTCATTGGTGCGGATACGCTTCTTCTGAGACTTGATGTTTGCCACTTCTGGAGTTCCTTTCGAGTTCCTTGCAAAAAATGTATGACACCTCTGAGACACGGTGAGGTCATGCAAGCGCCTACTATAGCACGCTCCCCCTCAAAGGGATAGAACGAATTTGTCAAATAGGCAGGTATCATCACGATTTTCTCAAGATGTTCGTAATCCAGAGCAAAAGCGCGGTCTGAGAATCGGCCGAACCCTTCAGCGCGAGCTCCACATCGACCGCGCCCTCGAGCGCTGCGACGAGCTCTGCCATCGAAAAGCGACGTGACCAGGTCAGGTGATTCTTGACCTGCCAGGACTGGAGCTTAAGTGTTGCGGCCAACTCACGACCCTGTCCGCGCGCATCGAGCGCCTTGGCAACGACAAGCTCGCGGATGCGGCCGCACAGCAATGTGTAAGTCCACACGTAGCTCTTGGCGGGCAGTAGATTGAAGAGTTCGAGCGAGCGGCGCATGTCACGGGCCGAGACCGCATTGAGAAAGTCCCAGGGCTGAACCTCGGCCGTACGTACAATCCAGCGCTCAACGTCGGCAAGCTCAATCTGGGGCGCCTCGACCATCTGGGCAAGCTTAGCCAAGTCGTTATCGAGCATGCGGGTGTTCTCACCCGAACGCGAGACGAGCTCCTCGGCGGCCGACGTCGAGATCGACTTGCCGTGCTGCGTCGCCATCTGCTGCACGCGGCGCGGTAGCTCCCAGCGCTTGGTACCGGAGCAATCGATCACCGCCTTCTTGTCGATCTTGGCGATCGCCTTATACAGGCGCGTGTTCTTGGCAAGCGAGTCGGCGATGATGAGACAAACCGTCGTGGGGCTGGGACTCGCCAGATAGTCGACAAGCGGCTCGGAGATCGCTTTGGCGAGTTTTGAGCAGCCGTCAAGGATTACCAGGCGAAACTCGCTGCCCATGGGAAAGGTGTTGAGCGATCCGATAATCGACTCGATATCGGGGTCTTTGGTCATATCGCGCTCGTCGAGGTTGAACTCGACCATACCCGACTTTTCCAGACGCGCTTTCATACGCGAGACGGCGTGATCGCGCTTGACTCCGTCGGTACCGACGATCAGATATGCCGGCAGCAGACCGGTTTCGGACATTGCGCTCCCCTCCCGCAGACTCTCGAATTCGTACCGTGCCATTTTAGCCCAGGGGTTGGTCCCGCGCCAACGGCAGCATCACGGTCGCTGGCATCGCATGGCAAAACCTGTTACGGTCGGCGAGACGGTAATGTCTCCTTGTTCAATGGTACATGCGAACGCGCCGCCCGCATCGCGAACGGCATCGATGCAGGCATCGGATGGATGGCCGTAGCGGTTGCCCTCGCCCGCACTCGCCATAGAGAGCTCGGGCTTAAGCGTTTCCAGCAGGTCTTTGTCGACGGAAACTTTTGAGCCGTGATGCCCCAGCTTGAGCACATCGATATCACCCACCTCCTGTACAAACTCGCGCTCCTGATCGAGCTCGGCATCACCAGTGAGGAGCATACTCAGGCTCTTGCATTCCCGGGCATAGGAGAGCAGCAAGACAAGCGAGTCCTCATTGCCCTCGCCATCCACCGTGTCAAACGGCCACATCACACGAGCCCGAAATGCGCCGATATCGACCGTATCCCCGCGAGCCACCTGCCGATACGTTACGTCGGGGCGATTCAGGACCTCAGCAGGCGCACCGTCCAGCGCATCCGCTGCAACTGCAATGGTTCCAACCGAAAACCGATCGAGCACATCGGGAAGACCACCCCAATGATCTTCGTCCCAATGTGTCACGAAGACGGCGTCGATATGGTGGACATTGTTGCGAACCAACGCCGCCACCACACGCTCGTCGAGCCCGCAGTCGACGAGCGCTACCGCGCCGCCCTCGCGGATAAGAATCGCATCGGCCTGGCCCACATCGAGTACCGTCACCGAAGGCGGAGCGAATCGATCCCAGTAGACGTACGGAATCGCAGCCAAGAGCACCAGGCATGCAAGCCCCACCGCCATAAGACGTGCACGGGGACGCGGCCACCAGACCAGCAGAACCGCCAGCAAACACGGCACTAGGTAAATCCACATGCTATCGGGCGGCACGCTCACGGATGCACCCGGCACGGCGGCAAACAGCTGCTCGAAGAACAGCGCGCAACGGGCGGCAATCATGGGCACAACGAGCGCCCAAGTCCGCAACGGCGCCACGAGCGAAAAGGGAACCAGCACGATGGACACAGCAAGCAGTACGCTCACCACCGGACCGATGACCGCATTTGACAACGGAGCAATGAGCGAGAACGTACCGAATGCAGGAATGGTAATGGGAAGTGTCGCCAGTTGCGAGCACAGCGTGACGGAAAGCATGCTGGCAACGCCCGATGACACACCCAGCTCACCCAAAGCGAAGGTCGCATAGGGGCAAAAGCACAGAATGGCTAAGACGCTGGCACATGAAAGCTGAAAACCCATCTCGAACAGCACCGTCGGTCGCAGTAGCACAAAGATGGACATGGTTACGAAGAGTGCCGATGCGCCGTGCCGGCGACGCCCCACGCCGTTTACAACAAGCGTAGCGAACACCATGCAGCACGCGCGCACGGCCGAGGGAGACGCGCCCGTAAAGGCAGCGTAGCCCACAAGCGTTATCGCCAATATCGCCCGCTGAAGACCACGTGAGCGCCGAGTCTTTTGCAATACACCCTCGATTACAAACCCCACGATAGCCAAATGGCTGCCCGAGACGGCGATAAGATGCGCCGTTCCCGTTACCGAAAACCAGTCGCCCGCCGGCTGGGCGCGTAGCTCGGCCGAACGACCACAGACGACACCGGCTATGAGCGCACGCGCCGGGTCGGTCGCAGGCGCGATGGACGCAAGCAGCCCATTTCGCAGCCGAAGCAGCGGCCCCGGAGAACCCTCATCGATCGACACGATCCGAACGGCTTTTACCTTGCGTACCTCGCCTCGGAGCGCGCGCGATCGTCCAAACGCATCGTTCTCAAAACGTGAAACGCGACCGATAACACGCACGTGCGCCCCGACCTTGAGCTCGCGGTCACACGATAGGCGAACCGCTGCCAAGTTCTTACCGTCCGCGCGTGCCTCGCAGGTATAGGAATACACGTCGTCGTTTATGGATGGATCACCCTGCACGACAAACTTGAGGCTGCTTGCCGCTCGACCGTCGAGCGCCTTCGAGGCGCCTAGCGTGCCCACAGCCCACCACGCCGAGACGACCGCTCCCGCCACGAGACCGACGGACGCGGCATACAGCCACCGCTTCAAAGGGGCAAGCCGCGCACAAGATTGAGCCAGCACAACGAAGACCGCCGCCGCAACGGGAATGGCCCATAGCGGCCCGACCGCCGGCACCCGCTCCCTCAGCAGCGCATCAGCGGCCACGTTAAGCACCAAAGCGCAGCTCACGCACATGCCGGCACACGGGGCCATCGTCCACGGCATCAAGGGCCGCGGAGGCATCACATGCTCGCGCTCGGTCGCACTCATACGCAGATGCAATCTTTGATTTTGGCAAGCTTCTTCTCGCCGATTCCCGACACACGCATCAGATCGTCAACCGAGGCAAAAGCACCGTTCTTTGTACGCTCATCGATAATCGACTGTGCCATGGAGGGACCGATGCCCGAGAGCGTCTGCAGCTCTGCCGTGCTTGCCGTATTGATGTTGACTAGGCCCGTTGCGCCACTCACGCCCAATGATGCGGAAGCCCCACCATCAACACCGGCTTCCGCAATGGACGCCTGCTGCTCCCCTACCGTTGGAACGTGGATTTTTTGTCCATCAGTGACCTTAGATGCCCGATTGAGCCCCGTAACGTCTGCCTCGGGCGCCAGCCCGCCGGCGGCATCAATCGCCTGAGCCACCCGCGCGCCGTCCTTGAGGCGATATACACCGGGCGACACAACGGCGCCATCGACATCGACATAGACCTCTGCCGCGGCAGAAGCCTTAGTCGAAGAACCTTCGGATGTCTTTCCGCTCGAGGCATCACCGGATCCCGGCTCCATCAACGAGCCCGTACCGTCAGTGCGCTCAAACGACACACCGCCGGCACCGCCGCCAAGGTTCGCCATCGCCAAGCCGCTCGCCATCGCAATGACGACCAGTATCGCCATCACCACTGCCTTATGACCGAGCAGCTTGTCCGCCAAGCGGTCCATCTTTTTGACCCGTTCGTGTTGTTCGCGCTGCGCCATAGCAAAACCTCCCAACACCATCGTGTCAGGAAAGGAGCCCTGCAACAGCCACGCTCCAAAACCGGTTTTAGCGGTCAAACCAAAAACCGACCAAAACCTTGCACAAATCTGTCCATTTATTCAGGCACACGTCAGCAAATGAACACTTAGCCGCAAAATGCCCAGATAGCAAAAGACCGACGATGCAGGCGCATCGTCGGTCTATGCACAAATTTACTCGTGATCTTGGTAAATCTCACGCGGAGCAAGCTCCGAATGTTTGCGTTTTAAGGTCTTAGGGGCCTTATACGTGTTGCTCTCGAAGTCGATGTACTCGGTCTGCTTGAGCAGGCGCTCGATCATCTCCTCGTGATCGAACAACTCCCAGGCCTCATGCACGGCATCGAGTTTAGCGTGCGTCTCGGGACGGCGCGGCATAAACAGCGTGCAGCAGTCGGGAGCGGCCTCAGTCGAGATATCGAACGTACCAATCTCCTCGGCGCGCGCGATGATCTCCTGCTTGTCCGAACCGATGAGAGGGCGGAACACGGGGATCTTCACGGCCTCGTTGACGGCCATGATGTTCTCAAGCGTTTGGGAGGCAACCTGCCCAAGCGATTCGCCCGTCACGATAGCCTTGGCGCCCTCGATGTGTGCAATGCGCTCGGCAACCGAATACATAATGCGGCGATACATGATCACGCGCAGGTTGCTGGGACAGGTCACCGAAATCTCGCGCTGGCAGTCGCCAAACGGCACAACATACAGACGGCCGATCTGGACACCCGGCTCAAGGGCGCGAATGATGTCCTGCACTAGATACTCGCTGGTATCTGGCGTCTGCGGACGACCGGAAAAATGCACCGGCACGCACACGGCTCCGCGTCGCGCGAGCATCCAGGTCGCCACCGGCGAGTCGATACCCGATGACAGCAGGGTCACGACCTTACCGGCAGAGCCCACCGGCAGACCGCCCACACCGCGCTCGGAGCGCGCGTACACATAAACGCTACCCTGAACAACCAGCACGTGAACCATCGCGTCGGGATCGTGCATTTGAACCTTTTTATCGGGGAACGCCTCGCACAGCACCTCGCCAACCTGTCGATTGATATCAATCGAGGTGAGCTCATAGTCGGTATTGGAGCGCTTGGCGTGCACCTTAAACGAATCGAAGGGGCCAAACTCACGCAGCGCCTTCACGGCGGCGGCACAGTACTCCTGAGGGTCGCGATTGGTGTGATACGCCAAAGACACGCGAGCAACGCCGGGAACGGTGCGAATGACACGAGCCGCCTCGTCGGCCTGATGCTCGTTAAAGGTCACGAGGATATAACCGGAAATTCGAGACACGGCATTCACGGAAAAGGCGGCCAAGGCCGCCTTGATGTTATCCATGAGGATATGCTCAAAATGTGCGCGGTTCTTACCCTTCAGTCCAACCTCGTGATAGTGGACCAGGCAGACGCGAGCCGCCATTTAGGCTTCAGCAACCTTGTGGCCGAGCGCCTTCTCATAACGGGCCTCGTCGTAAGAGATGTCGCCGTCGATAATCTCATCCATAGCCATCGAAATGGTATCGGCACCGGAAAGCCCGATGGTGATGTCATCGACATCCTGGACGGCAAGCACGCGGTTGTGCTGGCCACGCAGCATGCTATTGATGTCGCAGGCGCGCTTGGAGGCAAGCGAAGCGAGCAGGAAGCGGTTGTGATCGGTCTTCTCCAGAAGATCGTCAATGCAAGGCTTTACAACGGACACGGACCTCAGATCCTTTCATGCATATCGAGAACGCGAACGAGCTCATCGGTCGCGCGGTCGAGATCGTCATTTACCACGACGTCGTCGTAGCGGTCGGCAAGGGCAAGCTCATCGGCGGCGTTTGCCATACGCAGCTCAATCGTCTCGGGCGTCTCGGTACCGCGACCGACTAGACGCTCGCGGAGTACCTCAAGCGAAGGCGGCTTGATAAAGATCAGCACGGCCTCGGGGAAACGCTCCTTCACCTGCAGGGCACCCTGGACATCGATCTCCAAGATGAGAGACGAACCAGAGGCGAGCTTGGACTGAACCTCGCTCACCAACGTGCCGTAGCAGTTACCGTGGACCTCGGCCCACTCAACAAACTCACCGTTTGCCACGCGGCGGTCGAACTCCTCACGCGTCAGGAAAAAGTAATTGACGCCATCGACCTCGCCTTTGCGTGGGGCTCGCGTGGTAGCCGAAACCGTCAGGCCCAGGTTAGAGCGACGCTCGCGCACACGAGTGACGAGCGTGCCCTTGCCCGCGCCTGACGGTCCAGAAATCACAAAGAGCTTGGAATCCTGAGCGCTCACTTATTTGGTCAGCTGCTCGAGGAGCTGCTCGCGCTGACGGACGCCAAGGCCCTGAACGCGACGGGTAGCGGAGATGCCGAGCTCCTCCATGATCTTGGCGGCCTTGGCCTTACCATAACCAGGGAGAGACTCGATGAGGGTGGAAACCTTCATGCGGGAAGCGATGGGGTCATCGGAGTTGAGCACGGACTCGAGGGACTTCTCGCCCTTCTTGATCTGCTCGCGAAGCTCAGCGCGGGCGTGACGTGCGGCAGCAGCCTTCTCAAGAGCCTGCTTACGCTGCTCATCGGTAAGCTGAGGGAGTGCCATTCGTACCTCCAAATAGTTGGGTTATATCTGATTCAATAATTAGCATTTTAGCACGTAGAACGTACAAAATGCCCAATCGCGGCTCCATAGGTTAGACGATACCCGCAAAAAGTGCAATATACTGCGCCCAAAGTTAAGCCCCTGACCTGCGATTCCACACAAAGGATGGGAAAGTTTACGCAGGCACAGGGGCTATTTTGTGCTAATGAGACCCAAAAGTGGTGACTTAGGGGAATCTTTTACGCGACGTTTTCGACCAGCTCGGCGACGATGGCGTCAAAGGCGGCAACCGGATCGTCGGCACCGGTGATGGGACGGCCCACCACAATGTGGCTTGCGCCACGCTCGATAGCCTGGGAAGGCGTCGCCACGCGGGACTGGTCACCAAGGGCGGCACCAACCGGACGCACACCCGGAGTCACGATCAGGGCATCGGGACCCAACAGCTCACGCATGTCGTGAGCCTCCATCGGCGAGCACACGATGCCGTCGATGCCGTTGGCCTGAGCGAGCTTTGCCAGGCGGGCGGCCTCCTCGGCCACGGGCGACTCGACGCCGATCTCGCTCAAGGCATCCTGATTCATGCTCGTGAGCACGGTGATGGCGACGAGCTTGGCGCGGTCGTCGCGCGCCTCCTCGGCACCCTCGCGGCAGGCAGCAAGCATTGCGCCCGAACCCAAGCCGTGAACCGAGAGCAGGTCGGCACCGGCAAGCGAGGCCGAGCGGGCGGCACCGCGAACCTGATGCGGAATATCATGGAACTTAAGGTCAAGAAAGACCTTAAAGCCTAGGTCCTTAAAGGTCTTGACGATCTGGGGACCCTCGGCGTAATAGAGCGTCATACCAACCTTGAGCCAAGCGGCATGGCCCGAAAGCTCGTGGGCGAGCTCGAGCGCACGCTCACGATCGCAGTCGAGGGCGACGATTACGCGGTCGCGGGCATCGGTCTCTAGCATTCGAACGCACCTACCAGTTCGTTGATGTCCTTTACGCCCTGGGACTCGGCCCAGGCCTCGAGCTCGTGCGCGATCTTGAGCGAAGCGCACGGATCGACGAAGTTGGCCATGCCAACCGACACGCAGGTGGCACCGGCCAGGATAAACTCGGCCGCATCCTCGCCGGTCATGACACCGCCGACACCGTTGATGGGGATATCGACGGCCTGGGCGACCTCCCAGACCATGCGCACGGCGATGTGGTGGCACAGCGGGCCCGAAAGGCCGCCCTTGGGCTTTGCCACGCGGGACTTGCGGGTATGGACGTCGATGGCCATGCCCTGGATGGAGTTAATGACCGAAAGGCCGTCGGCGCCGGCGGCTTCGAGGGCCTTGGCGATCTCGGCGACGTTGACCGGCGCCATCTTCACGAACAGCGGCTTATCGGTCACCTTGCGGCAGGCAGCCATAACGGAAGAGGCGCCCTCGGGCGTAGAGCCCATGGCGGCACCGCCGGCGGCGATGTTGGGGCAGCTCACGTTGATCTCGTAGCCGGCAGCCCAGGGGCATAGCTCGACATACATCTCGAGCGCGCGCACAAACTCGTCAACGGAGTGGCCGGCAACCTGACAGATGACCTGGCAACCGTCCTTGGACAGCTGTTCGAGCCACGGGCCTGACTCACGGGCAAAGGCGGCCACGCCGGGGTTCTGAAGGCCCACGGAGTTGATCATACCGCCCGGGATCTCGGCCATGCGGGGCGCGGGGTTGCCGGGCCAGGGCTCGGCTGCGCAACCCTTGGTGGTGATGGCGCCCAGCTGGGAAACATCAAAGAAGTTCTGGAACTGCCAACCGTAACCAAAAGTACCGGCTGCGGTGTTGATGGGGTTCTGCATCTTGACGCCGCCGAAATCGACGGCCATGTTCACGGTACCCACTAGAAGACCACCACCTTGGAAGCATCGAACACGGGGCCGCACATGCAAGCACCCTTCATACCGTCGACCGTCTCGACATTGCAGGTGTTGCAGGCGCCAAAGCCACAGCTCATCATGCGCTCGAGGGACACCTCGCAGTACGCACCGGCCTCGGCGGCAGCAGCGGCGACCTTCTTCATCATGACGGCGGGACCGCAGCTGGCGACGTAGTCGTAGCCGCCCTCGCCGAGCAGCTCGGCGGCAGGATCGGTGCAAAAACCGTGCGTGCCGAGCGAGCCGTCGTCGGTGCAAACGTTGACCGTGGCGCCCAGCGCGCGGAACTCATCGATGCCCACGGCCTTGGAAGCGGTGCCAAAACCCAGGCACACGTCGACGGCCACACCCTGCTCGGCAAGCTTGCCGGCAAGGCACAGCACGGGCGGAACACCGATGCCGCCCGCCACGAGCAGCGCCTTCCTGGTGCCCTCGGGAACAAGCCAGCCGCGGCCGCCAGGGCCCAACAGGTTAGAGGTGGAGCCGGGGCCCATCTGGGACAAACGACGGGTATCGTCGCCCACGACGGCGTACCACAGCTCGACGGTGCCGGCCTCGGCGTCGGCGCGGTAGTAGCTCAGGGGCACGCGAAGCAGCGAGGACGCATCACCGGGTACGGCGATGTTCACAAACTGACCGGGCTTGAGCGCACTTGCAAGCTTGGGGGCCGAGATGACGAGCGAGAAGACGCCGTCGGCAATCTCCCGGTTCGAGACGACCTCGAAGTCGTGCATGCGTGCAGTGGAAGGTGTGGGCATAAACGCTCCAATCCCCCATGCGGTTGCATGGTCCAAACGAATAGAAAGCGCGGCACCGCAAGGGCGCCGCGCACAAAAGCGATAAGGCTATGCTAGCAGATGCAGCCGTCGGCAAGCGTCTGTTTACCGCCGACAAATACATCGGTGGCACGACCGGTGAGCGTGCGGCCGGCAAAACCGGAGTTCTCGGCGCGCGACTCGTAACCGTCCTCGCCAACCGTCCAGGTTGCGGAGGGGTCGAACACGGTCAGGTCGGCAACGGATCCCGCCTTGACCTGAACCTGGTCGAGACCCAGGATCTCACGCGGTTTGATGGCCATGAGCTCGACCATGCGGCCCATGCTCATCTTGCCCGTGTTGACCAGCTCGGTGAGCACGAGCGACAGCGAGGTCTCGAGGCCGATCATGCCAAAGGGTGCGAGCTCGAACTCGCGGGCCTTCTCCCACGGGGTGTGGGGAGCATGATCGGTGACGATAGCGTCGACGGTACCGTCGATGACACCCTGGCGGATGGCCTCGGCATCCTCCTCGGTACGCAGCGGCGGATTGACCTTGAGCGAGGTGTTGTAGGTCTCGTCCAGGTCGTTCTCGGTCAGGAACATGTGGTGCGGGGTGGCCTCGCAGGTGACCTGAACGCCAGCGGCCTTACCGGCACGCACGATCTCCAGGCCATGGGCGGTGGAGATGTGCTGGATGTGCAGCTTGACACCGGTCAGCTTGGCGATCTCGATGTCGCGAGCGATCTGGAGCTCCTCGCCGGCAGCCGGCCAGCCCTCGAGAGCCAGACGGGTCGAGACCTTGCCCTCGTTGATCTGGCCATGGCCGACCAGGTCCTCGTCCTGGCAGTGGCTCATAAAGACCTTGCCGAACATCTTGCCGTAGTCCATGCAACGACGGAGCATACCCGCGCCCTGCACGCCGCGACCGTCGTCGGTGAAGGCGACGGCGCCGTGGGCGACCATATCGCCCATCTCGGACATGGCCTCGCCCTTAAGACCGCGGGTCATGGCACCCGACGGATAGACGCGGCAGTGACCGACCTCGGCAGCGCGGGACTTGACGAACTCCACGACGGTGCCGTTATCGGTGACGGGATCGGTGTTGGGCATGGCGCACACGCCGGTAAAGCCGCCCTTGGCAGCTGCGCGGGTGCCGCTCTCGATGTCCTCTTTGACCTCGTAGCCGGGCTCGCGAAGGTGAACGTGCATATCCACCAGGCCAGGGACGAGGTACTTGCCGGAAAGGTCGCGGACCTCGGCTCCCTCGACGGCGAGATTCTCGCCGACCTCGGCGATCTTGTCGCTGTCAATCAGGACGTCAACGACACCGTCAAGCTCGACGGACGGGTCGACGACGTGGGCATTCTTAAGAAGCAAGGCCATTATCGGCACCTCCAAGCAGCAGATACAGGATAGCCATACGCACGCAGATACCGGCGTAGACCTGCTCCAGGATGACGGAGCGTTGCGGGTGGTCGGCCATATAGGAATCGAACTCGACGCCGCGGTTGATGGGGCCCGGGTGGCAGATAATCGCGTCGGGCTTCATGAGCTTCTCGCGGTCCTTGGTCAGACCGAAGAGCTTGTGGTACTCACGAATGGTCGGGAACGGGGCACCCTCGAGACGCTCCTGCTGCACGCGCAGCATGTAAACGACGTCCAGCTCGGGCAGGACGGAATCGAGGTCGCTCGTCACGTGGTCGCAGCCCAGGACCTCGGGCGCCGGCGGCAGCAGCGTGCCGGGGGCGACGGCGTAGGTCTCGCAGCCCATGATCTTAAGGGCGGGAATCAGCGAGCCGCAGACGCGGGAGTGCGCGATATCGCCGACGACGGCGACCTTCAGACCGTGGAAGTCACCCTTGTGCTCCCAGATGGTGTACAGGTCGAGCAGGGCCTGCGTGGGATGGTTGTGCTTGCCGTCACCGGCGCAGATGACGCTCGCGGGCGAGTTCTGCGTGACGATGTAGGGAGCACCGGCGTGCTTATCGCGCACGACGATGCAGTCGATCTTGTAGGCGTTGAGGGTCTCGACGGTGTCGACGAGGCTCTCGCCTTTGACCGTGGAGGTCGAAGAGCCGCCAAAGTTGAGGCTGTCGGCCGAAAGACGCTTCTCGGCGAGCTCGAAGGAGCTGCGGGTGCGCGTCGAGGGCTCGTTGAACATGTTGACGATGGTCTTGCCCTTGAGCGTGGGGACCTTCTTGATGGCACGCTCGTTGACCTCGGAGAACGCCTTGGCGGTCTCGAGGATGAGCTTGATGTCCTCTTCGGAGTACTCGGTAATGTCGATCAGGTGCTTATGGTTGAACGCCACGGTACTACTCACCTCCCAGCGGCGCGGAGCCCACGTGGGAACCCGGCGCGACGTCGTTAATCTCGACAGCGGTGTGGCCGTCGACTTCCTTCATATATAGGTGCACGTTCTCCTCATGCGACGAGGGAACGTTCTTGCCGACAAAGTCCGGCGAGATGGGGAGCTCGCGGTGGCCGCGGTCAACGAGGACTGCCAGCTCAATGCGGCTCGGACGGCCCAGGTCCATGACGGCGTCTAGAGCGGCGCGGATAGTACGGCCCGTATACAGGATGTCGTCCACCAGCACGACGCGCTTGCCGTCGACGCTGAAGGGAATGTTGGTAGCGTGGATCGCGGGAGCGAAATTGGTCGCATAGTCATCGCGGTAGAAGCTGATGTCCAGGCTGCCGAGCGGAACGTCGACGCCCTCGATCTCCTTGATCTCCTCGGCGAGCTTCTTTGCCAGAAGGTCGCCGCGCGTGACGATGCCGACCAGAGCGAGGTCTTCACAGCCCTCGTTGCGCTCGAGAATCTCGTGCGCGATGCGGGTCATCGCTCGATTGACGGCGGTCTCGTCCATGATGACCGCCTTGGGGGAAGTCGTGCCCATCGATCTCCTTCCTCACATGTCTTGACTGCTGACACAGTCAAAAAAAATAGATGCCCGACCGCTTAAAGCGGACCAGACACCCACAGGAAGGGCTGCTCTTTGGCAGCTATGTAATTCCATGTGGGTATCTCGTACCCCTTTAATGGTCAAGGGATAGTGTAGCCAACCTCGGGCTTAATTGCGAGCATAAATACAGAGCAATCCGTAAACGGAGCCCAATGCTCCATAAACCTATATATATTTGTGGGACAAGCTTGAAAACGCACGCACGAGCTGGCATAATCCCCTCTGCTGCACGCAAATCGGATCTACGTCCAGGGCCGTGGCGTGGGCACTATCGCCAAAAGAGGAATATCTCTGTGTAGATTGCGCACAGGGAGCTGCTTCTGTGCTATAGTTCAGGCTTGTTTGTTAACGCGACATGTTCGTTTGTCGCCCAAGGAGGGTCAGTTATGTCCAAAGTTTGCGAAGTTTGCGGTAAGCACCCCGTTGCCGGTCGCTCCATCAGCCACTCTCACCGCGTCACCAACCGTAAGTTCCGCCCCAACATCCAGCGCGTCTACGTCGTCGTCGATGGTCACCGTCGCAAGATGAACGTTTGCTCCACCTGCCTCAAGTCCGGCAAGGTTGCGCGCTCCTAAATAAGGTCTTACCAACAAGTACCTCGGACTCTCCGGGTAAAAGACCTCGCGTTCATATAGAACTTACCAAATGCGCCCTCCCCTACGGAGGGCGCATTTTTGCACTCATTGGGGACAGACTTATATGAGGGTTTGCAGATGTCAAAGGAATCATAGCGCAGCTGGTATGCCTTGTAACTAACGGTACGCCTCGAGCGAGTCGGACGCACCTTACACGGGATTGAAATGGATGTAATCGAGTAGCCGCACCGCCTGTGTGTCCGACTCAACCGCAACCCGCGAATAGCGATTATCAAACAGATGTCCCGTTTTCCCATTGAAATACTCATGAGAGTCTGTCCCCAATGAGCGGGGCGATGCAGCAGGCAGATAGTTTTAGTTAAAACGCTTCATTTTATTGAAGCGGTTTAGTGTGCCTTTTACGGGAATCTTACCGTTCACCGAATAATTTCTTGCTATCATGCAAGGCGTAGGGTAAATCTCCGATCGCAAGGAGACACAAATGGTGAAAAAGTCACCGGAAAACACTACTCCCGCAATTGTGGACAACGTAGAGGCGCTTGAGGCTAAGCTCGCTCAGATGCGAGAGGCCCAGGCGCTTTTTGCTACGTACACGCAGGAGCAGGTCGACAAGATCTTCTATGAGGCCGCCATGGCCGCCAACAAGGCTCGTATCCCGTTGGCGAAGATGGCCATCGAGGAGACCGGCCGCGGCGTTCTTGAGGACAAGGTCATCAAGAACCACTACGCCGCAGAGTACATCTACAACGCTTACAAGAACACCAAGACCTGTGGTGTCCTGGAGCGCGACGAGGCTTACGGCATCACCAAGATCGCCGAGCCCATCGGCATCGTGGGCGCCGTCATCCCGACGACCAACCCCACCTCCACCGCGATCTTCAAGACGCTGATCTGCCTGAAGACCCGCAACGCCATCATCATCTCCCCGCACCCGGCTGCCGCCAAGTGCACCATCGCCGCCGCCAAGCTCGTGCTTGACGCCGCCGTCAAGGCCGGCGCCCCCGAGGGCATCATCGGCTGGGTCGATGTCCCCTCCATCGAGCTGACCAACATGGTCATGCGCGACGTCGACATCATCCTCGCCACCGGTGGCCCGGGCATGGTCAAGGCCGCTTACTCCTCGGGCAAGCCCGCCCTGGGCGTTGGCGCCGGTAACACCCCGGTCGTCATCGACGACACAGCCGACGTGCTGCTCGCCGTCAACTCCATCATCCACTCCAAGACCTTCGACAACGGCATGATCTGCGCTTCCGAGCAGTCCGTGACCGTCATCGACAGCATCTATGACCAGGTTAAGGCCGAGTTCCAGAAGCGCGGCTGCTACTTCGTCAAGCAGGGTGCCGAGATGGAGGCCCTGCGTGCCGCCATGTTCAAGAACGGCGCTCTCGATCACCGCATCCCCGGCATGGCCGCTGCCAAGATCGCCGAGCTCGCCGGTATCGAGGTTCCCGCCAAGACCAAGATCCTGATCGCCGAGGTTACCTCCACCGACCCCGCCAAGGAGGAGTTCTCCCACGAGAAGCTCTCCCCGGTCCTGGCCATGTACCACGCCAAGGACTTCCAGGAGGCCGTCGACAAGGCCGAGCACCTGGTGCTCGCCGGTGGCCCGGGCCACACCGCCTCTCTGTACGTGCACCCCGCCCAGGCCGAGAAGATCAGCCTGTTCGAGCACGTCATGAAGGCCTGCCGCATCGTCATCAACACCCCGTCCTCGCACGGTGGCATCGGTGACCTGTACAACTTTGGCATGAAGCCGTCTCTGACCCTGGGCTGCGGCTCCTGGGGCGGCAACTCCGTCTCCGAGAACGTTGGGGTGAAGCACTTGATCAACGTTAAGACTGTGGCCGAGCGCCGTGAGAACATGCTGTGGTTCCGCGCTCCCGAGAAGGTCTACTTCAAGAAGGGTTCCACGCCCGTCGCCCTCGACGAGCTGGGCAACGTCATGGGCAAGAAGCGCGCCTTCATCGTTACCGACCAGTTCCTCTTCAAGAATGGCAACACCCGCGCCATCGAGGCCAAGCTCGACGAGATGGGCATCGCCCACGACTGCTTCTACGACGTCGAGCCCGATCCGTCGCTGCAGTGCGCACGTCGCGGCGCCAAGCAGATGGCTCTCTTTGAGCCGGACGTCATCATCGCCGTCGGCGGTGGCTCCGCTATGGACGCCGGCAAGATCATGTGGATGATGTACGAGCACCCCGAGTGCAAGTTTGAGGACATGGCCATGGACTTCATGGACATCCGCAAGCGTATCTTCACCTTCCCCGAGATGGGCAAGAAGGCCTACTTCGTCGCCGTCCCGACCTCCTCGGGTACCGGCTCCGAGTGCACGCCGTTCGCCATCATCACCGACAAGGAGACCGGCATCAAGTGGCCGCTCGCCGACTACGCGCTGCTCCCCAACATGGCTATCGTCGACGCCGACAACTGCATGACCGCCCCGCGCGGCCTGACCGCTGCCTCCGGCATCGACGTCATGACCCACGCCATCGAGTCCTACGTCTCCATCATGGCTTCCGACTACACCAAGGGCCTCTCCGAGCGCGCTGCTAAGCTCGTCTTCGAGAACCTGCCCTCCAGCTTCACGAACGGCGCCAAGGACCCGCACGCCCGCGAGGAGATGCACAACGCCTCCTGCATGGCCGGTATGGCCTTCGCCAACGCCTTCCTGGGCCTCAACCACTCCATGGCTCACAAGCTCGGCGCTTTCCATCACCTGCCCCACGGCATCGCTAACGCCGTCATCCTGACCCGCGTCATGCGCTACAACGCCGCCGAGGCTCCCGTCAAGATGGGTACCTTCTCCCAGTATCCTTACCCCAACGCGCTGCACAACTACGCCGAGATGGCCAAGTACTGCGGTATCGAGGGCAAGGACGACAAGGAGGTCTTCGAGAACTTCATCACGAAGCTCGAGGAGCTCAAGGACTTCATCGGTGTCAAGAAGACCATCGCCGACTACGGTGTTGACGAGCAGTACTTCCTCGACACCCTCGACGAGATGACCGAGCAGGCATTCAACGACCAGTGCACCGGCGCTAACCCGCGCTACCCGCTCATGAGCGAGATCAAGGAGCTCTACCTGGACGCCTACTACGGCCGCGAGCCCCAGGACTACGCCGTCTGCTAGTTTTTAGCACGGTTTTTTGCGGCGGGGGTGCACGGGTGTTTCACACACCCCCGCCGTCGCTTCTATCGCATCGTTGAAAGGATGCAACCATGCTGCTACCCGATTCCAAGACCGAGCTCGTCCGCCGTGGCAACAAGGTCGTTTACGACCTGGGCGACAAGATCGTCAAGGTCTTTAACGAGACCAAGCCTGTCTCCGACGTGTTCAACGAGGCTTTGAATCTTGCCCGCATCAATGAGTGCGGCATCCGCAGCCCCAAGGCTCTCGAGGTTTCCCAGCTCGAGAACGCCAACGGCTGGGCGCTCGTGACCGAGAAGGTTCCGGGCACCACCCTTGCCGAGAAGATGACTGCCGAGCCCCAGCGCTTCGGTGAGTACCTCGAGATGTTCGTCGACCTCCAGATCGAGATCCACGGCTACACCTCCCCGCTGCTCAACCGTCAGCGCGACAAGTTCGCCCGCATGATCGACAGCCTTGATCAGCTCAATGCCACCACGCGTTACAACCTTCAGGAGCGTCTGGACGGTATGACCAAGGAGTTCAAGGTCTGCCACGGCGACTTCAACCCCTCCAACGTCATCGTCGGCGACGACGGCCAGCTCTATGTGTGCGACTGGGCACACGCTACCCAGGGCTCCCCTGCTGCCGACGTTGCCACCACCTACCTGCTCTTTGCCCTCAACAGCAAGGACCAGGCCGAGGCTTATCTGGAGCTCTACTGCGACCGCGCCGACATGCCCATGCAGGTCGTGCGTCAGTGGACGAGCATCGTCGCCGCTTCCGAGCTCGCTCGTAAGCGCAACGTGAACGATGAGTTCCTGAAGAACTGGATCGACGTCGTCGATTATCAGTAATATCTGAGCGATTTATTTCGCATCGGAGGCACAAAGGAAACCCCGCAGCTCGCATGGGCTGTGGGGTTTCCTTTTAGCGATTGAGTACGCCGACAAGATAAAAGGACGGCCCCGCATCTCCCCTATCTGGAGAAATGCGGGGCCGTCCCGTATATCGAACTACAAGCAAAATCGCCGATTAACGGCGTGCCGCCTTCACAAGCTCGGCGACCTTGGCGACGACCTCGTCGATCGCCACGTCCTCGCGCTCACCCGTAGCACGGTCCTTGAGCTCGACGGTGCCGTTCTTGAGGCCACGCTTACCCAGAACGACCTGATACGGGAAGCCCATAAGGTCGTTGTCGGCAAATTTAAAGCCGGGACGCTCGTCACGGTCATCGACGACGACCTCGATACCCTCGGCGCACAGGCCATCAACGATCTGCTCGCAGACGGTAGCGCACTCCTCCTTCTTGGGATCGAGCGGAATCACCGCGACCTCGTACGGGGCAACGGAGACCGGCCAGACGATACCGTGCTCGTCGTTGTGCTGCTCCACGACGGCAGCGAGCGAGCGGGACACACCAACGCCGTAGCAGCCCATGATGAGCGGCTTCTCCTTGCCATCCTCGTCCATAAAGGTGGCACCCATGGCCTCGGAATACTTGGTGCCCAGCTGGAAGACCTGAGAGACCTCGATGCCGCGGGCAGCGGAGAGCGGCTTGCCGCAGTGCGGGCAGGGGTCGCCGGCGACAACGGTGACCAGATCGGCCCACTCATCGACGGTAAAGTCGCGCTCGGGGCAGGCACCGGTAAAGTGATAATCGACCTCGTTGGCACCGCAGGCCCACTGCTTGGAATCGCGCAGGCTCTCGTCGCACACCAGACGGATGCCCTCGGGCAGGTTGACCGGTCCGATAAAGCCCTTGTGCAGACCGTAGGTCTGGAGCTCCTCGTCCGTCATCATGCGATAACCCTTGCCAAAGACATGCTCGGCCTTGCAGTCGTTGAGCTCATGATCGCCCGGGACGATGGCCACGACGGGCTTGCCCTCGGCATCGATGAGCGCCAGGGACTTGCGCGTGCCGTTCTCGGGGAACCCAAAGAACTTAGCAACGGCCTCAATGGTGCCCATGCCCGGAGTCTCGACCTTGGTAAGCGTACCGTCGCCGGGGCCCTCGGTCACGACGACCTTGGTGCTTGCAGCCTCATCATCGGCGGCAAAACCGCAGTCATCGCAATAGACGAGAGAAGCCTCGCCGGCGTCGGCCAAAGCCATGTACTCGACGGAGGTATCGCCACCGATCTCGCCGGAGTCGGCAACGACGGGCAAGGCCTTGATGTAGCAGCGCTCGCAGATGTTAGCGTAGGCCTGCTTCATCTTGTCATACTCCTCCTGCAGGCTCTCCTGCGTGGCGGAGAAGCTGTAGGCATCCTTCATGATGAACTCGCGACCGCGCATCAGGCCAAAACGGGGACGGAACTCGTCGCGGAACTTATCCTGGATGTGATAGAGATTCACTGGCAGCTGCTTATAGGAGCGCAGCTCGTTGCGCACCAGGGCCGTGACGGTCTCCTCGTGCGTGGGGCCCAGCACGAACTCGCGACCATGACGGTCGTCAAAGCGCACAAGCTCCTTGCCATAGGCATCGATACGGCCGGACTCACGCCACAACTCGGCATCGACCATGATAGGCATCATAAGCTCCTGGGCGCCGGCGGCGTCCATCTCGTCGCGCACGATGTTCTCAATCTTGCGAATCGAGCGCCATGCGAGCGGCAGGTAGGAATACAGACCGGCGGCCTCCTTGCGGATCATGCCGGCACGGAGCAGCAGGCGGTGGCTGGCGAGCTCAGCGTCCGCCGGATCCTCTTTAAGCGTCGGCGCATAGAGCTTAGACATATACATTGCTCTGGTCATTTATTTCTCCTCAATAAGCTTGTCGACCTCGGCCATAAGCGCGTCGACAATTTGATCCTCAGCTACTTTACCAATGATCTGGCCATGCGAAAAGAGCAAGGCCTGACCACGTCCGCAAGCAACGCCCAGATCGGCATCAGAAGCCTCGCCGGGGCCATTAACGGCACATCCCATCACAGCGATCGAAAGCGGCGCGGAATAGTTCTTAAGCCGCTCGGTAACCTCCTCGGCAATGGGAATAAGGTTAACCTGGCAGCGGGCGCATGTGGGGCACGAGACAATCTCGGGGCCACGGCGACGCAGGCCCAACGACTGCAGAATACCCCAGGCAACCGGCGGCTCCTCAACCGGATCGGCTGTGAGCGACACACGCATGGTGTCGCCAATGCCTTCGGAAAGCAAGATACCCAAGCCTACAGAGCTCTTGATGGTGCCCTGGAGCTTGGTCCCCGCCTCCGTCACGCCCAGGTGAAGCGGAACGTGGGGAATCTCACGCGACAGGGCTCGATAGGTATCAAGCGTCGTTTGCACGCTATGGGCCTTGGCCGAAAGCACAATGTTCGTAAAACCGCGGTCCTCAAAGTGCTTGACGAAGCGCTCGCTCGACATCACGAGCTTTTCGGGCTGCATGAGGTCGTCGCGCTCGGCGATATCCTGTTCGAGCGAACCGGCAT
>URIE01000018.1 GCA_900547805.1 uncultured Collinsella sp. | reverse complement strand
GGTGATGAGTGCGTCCATTTGATCGAGGTTGTAGAAGCCGAAGAAGTCCATCTGTCCGATCTTGCTTGAATCGCAGACAAGGTAACGCTTGGCGGCGCGATCGCAAGCGAGCGCCTGTAAGCGTCCTTCCTCAAGGTTAGAACAGGAGATGGATTGGGCAAGTACGCCGTTGGTGCCGATAAAGCAAGTGTCGATACCGAGCGGGGCGAGAGCATCTTCGGCGATGGGCCCGACGAAAGAACCCGATCGTTTGCGATACTGTCCTCCTAGGGCCCAGATTTCCACATCGTTACGCGTCTGGAGCATGTTCAGCACGATGATGCTGTTTGTGATGACGCGCAGCCGCATGCGCGGCAGCGCACGGGCGATGAGAGCGCAAGTCGAACCGGGTCCGAGGAAGATGGTGTCGCGCTCTCTGATGAGGTTGACAGCGGTGCGTGCGATATGCTCTTTTTCAGGGGAGCGGATTGAGAGCTTTTCAAAAAACGGGACCTCTTCGGCAGTGGGGGAGCCGCTTGAAAGTCGGATGCCACCGTACTCGCGGATGACGCCAGCGCGTCGCGAGAGCTCATCGAAGTCTCTTCGAGCGGTCATTTCAGATATACCAAAGATTGTTGCGGCTTGGGCAACAGTGACCATTCCGCGCTGAGCGCACAGCTCAAGTAATTGTTCGTGACGTTCGGGTTTAAGCATGGCTTGCCAATTGGATTATGCGGTAATGACGGAGGTATAGGCGCGGAGGGCCTCGATGGTCCGGGGGTCTGCGTCCTCGTTAATGAATGCTGCGGTCATATCCTCCAGTGTGGTGAAAAGGCAGAAGTCGCGCCTTCCGACTTTTTCAGCATCTACAACAAGATAACGCTCCTGAGCTCGAGAAAGAGCGTCTGAGAGGACCATGGCTGCATCGGGACGAGAGCCAAAGACCTCGTTTCCAAAAATACCGGTTGCCGAGACGTAGGCCTTGGGAGCGGATAGACCGTAGGGGCCGCGGCCGTTGTATGGCATGGTGAAAACTCGCGTGTCGTGACGCATCATGCCACCAACAAAGAATAGATCTATATGTGGATTGTCGGCTAGCAGGTTCAGC
The DNA here is from genome assembly GCA_900547805.1 of uncultured Collinsella sp. Classification (GTDB taxonomy): domain Bacteria; phylum Actinomycetota; class Coriobacteriia; order Coriobacteriales; family Coriobacteriaceae; genus Collinsella. The sequence continues at coordinate 20,844 of URIE01000018.1, read as the reverse complement.
ACGGGAAGACTGTTGGTGACGACGCGTATGTCCTCCTGGGGCAAATACGAACACATGAGCTCGAGAGTGGAGCCTCCACCGAGAAAGATCGTATCGCCGGCTGAGACGGTTTGGGCGGCGGCCATAGCGGCGGCACGTTTCTGATCAACTTGAAAACGACGTTTCTCCTCATGCGGGGTCAAACGTGAAAGGGCTGTTCCGTGGGCGGAGTGTGGAAGCTGAGCCCCTCCGTGTACGCGCACAAGAAGGCCCTTGTCGGCAAGCTCGGCCAGGTCACGCCTGATGGTCATATCCGAAACAGATAGGGTATTAGATATCTCGTTTACCGATACCGAATGATGTTGGTCGAGCAAGTCGAGAATGGCTTGCTGGCGTTCGGATTTCATGAGTGCCGACTCCCTCATCGAGCGTTTGTTCTTATTTCAATGTAAACGAACAACATAAATAAACGCAAATCGTTCACGAAGGCACATTACCTTTCACCGGTCAAAACATAACGCTCACGGAAAAAACCATCAAATAGGAGGTAAATAGAGCTCATTCCAAAAATCATCTCTTGACCAATAAACTAATATAGACGAACATAAACGAACAGAACGAACAGAACGAACAGAACGAAGAGAATTAATAAGTATGAAAGGACAGAAGATGCGTATCGGTGTCATCCTTGCAAGTCACGGAGAGTTCGCTCAGGCCGCCCTCGGCGCCGTCGAGATGATTGCGGGCAAGCAGCCTGATGTCATCGCTCTTGGTCTTACCGCCGAGAAGAGCCTGGAGTCTTTCGAGTCCGAGATGCGCGAGGCTTACGAGACCCTTAGCGCCGAGTGTGAACTCGTCGTCACTCTATGCGACATCTACGGCGGCACCCCATTCAACGTGACCACCCGCTGCCTGCTCAACGGCATGAACATGGTTGCCTACACCGGCCTGTCCATGCCCGTTGCGGTCGAGCTCCTGCTCACCCGCGATGGCCTCGATTCCGCCGACGCGGTCCGTGCCCAGCTCACCGCCGCTCACGCCGGGGCCCAGCAGGAGATCAAGGCTCCCGCTCCGGCCGTGGAGGCAGACGAGGACGATTTGGACCTCTAGGCTCGTTAGCCCGTCGATTCGAGTGGCGCTCACCCGTATCCCCCCGAGCGGGCGCCTCGATCGAGCAGAGCATTCGTAAACGGTACTGAAGGAACGTGCAAACGAAAAAAAGGAGAACATCATGGCACTCAAACTCGTCGACATCGATGACCGCCTGATCCACGGTCAGGTCGCCACCACTTGGATTCCCGACTTCGGCATCGAATCGGCAATCATTGTCTCGGATAAGGTCGCCAACGACCCCGTCCAGAAGTCCGTCGCCGGCCTCGCCGCCCCCGACATCAAGGTCTCCGTCTTCGGCGTCGAGAAGTTCATCGAGGTCCTCAAGAAGACCGAGCTCAAGAAGGCCACGATGGTGCTCTTCACCAACCCCATCGACGCCCTCAAGCTGCACGAGAACGGCTTGCCGTTCGACTATCTGAACGTCTCCGGCATGCGCTTCAACGAGCAGCGTCATCGCCTGCACAAGAACATGTCCGTCACCGCCGAGGAAAAGGCCGCCTTCGAGGAGCTCATTGGCCTCGGCGTCGACTGCTGGATGCAGACCACCACGCGCGATTCCAAGGAGCCCGTGTCCGAGCTCCTCAAGAACTACTAAGTAGGTAACCATCTCCGGGCATGTGAGTCCGGGGCGTGCCCATCGGAGGGAACGATGGGCGAATAGGGAAGGAGAGGCTTATGCTTCAGGCACTTCTGCTCGCCATCTGGGCGGGTCTGTGCACTTGGGACCAGTTCGGTCCCCACCTGGGCTTCCGCAAGCCCCTGCTGGCATCCGTCGGCGTCGGCATCATCCTCGGTGACATGACGACCGCCATCATGATCGGCGCGACTATGGAGCTCATGTGGCTCGGCGTCAACAACATCGGCGCTTATGTTCCGCCGGATGTCATCTCCGGCACCATCGTCGGCGCCGCCCTGGGCATCATGGGTTCCACCGACACCGCCAGCGCCATCGCCCTGGCAGTCGCCATCGGCATCCCCACCGCCACCTTGGTTCAGCAGCTGAACATCTTGGTCATGACCACTAACGTCTCGCTTGTCCACGGTGCCGACAAGGCCATCGAGTCCGGTAAGTTCAACGCCGTCAACAAGTTCTTCTGGACCGGCGCCCTGTGCTTCTTCCTGACCCGCGCCGTTCCCGTCTTCATCGCCACGGGCATCGGCTCCTTCGTGATCGAGGACATCATGGCCTTCCTGCAGAACCAGGTTCCGTGGGTCCTCACCGGCTTCTCCACCGCCGGTGGCATGATGCCCGCCGTCGGTCTGGCCATGCTCCTCACCATGATGATGAAGAAGAGCATGTGGATCTTCCTGCTCGCCGGCTTCGTCATGGCCGCCTTCCTCAACGTCCCGACCGTGGGCGTCGCGCTCGCCGCTTGCGCCGCCGCCGGCGTGTGGGATGTCATTACCGAGGGCCAGAAGAATCAGCCCGCCCCTGCCGCCGCCTCTGCCGCCGGCTCCGATGATGACGAGGAGTACGCTCTCTAATGGGTAAGATTTCCAACTCCACCCTGAACAAGGTCCTGCTGCGCACCCAGGGTTGCCAGTTCGCGCACAACTACGAGCGCATGCAGTCGCTGTCCCTGACCTACTGCTTCGCTCCGGTCCTCGAGGAGCTCTACAAGGATGCCCCCAAGGAGGAGCGCGTCAACGCCATGAAGCGCCACCTCGAGTACTTCAACACCCACCCGCTCGCGATCCCCTTCATCCTCGGCATCACCGCCGCACTGGAGGAGTCCACGGATGAGGATCAGAAGGACACCGTCGTCGGCATCAAGACCTCTCTTATGGGTCCCTTCGCCGGCCTGGGCGACTCACTGCTGAACCTCACCTGGTTCCCGATCGCCGGCTCCATCGGCGCCTCCATGTGCGTCGACAACGGCTCCATCGTGGGTCCGCTCGTGATGTTCCTTCTCATCAACCTGCTGTACTGGCCGCTGAAGTACTTCGGCCTGCACAAGGGTTACGAGATGGGCATGGAGCTCGTCGAGAAGGCTGGCGTCCAGATCTTCGACCGTCTGGGCAACCTTGCCAACGTGCTGGGCGTCATGGTCACCGGCGGCCTCATCGCCACGACCGTCAAGCTCAAGCTTGCCGTGCAGTTCACCTTCGGCGAGGGCGACCCGCTGGTGCTCCAGGATCAGCTTGACAAGGTGCTGCCCTACGCGCTGCCCGTCCTGCTCACCTTCATCTGCTACCACCTGCTCAAGAAGGGCCAGGGCAAGAACTCCGCTCAGATCATCATCGGCCTGATCGTATTCGCCCTCGTGTTCGCCGCCATCGGCTTCTACTTCCCGGCCTTCAAGATCTTCGCCTAATCGCGAGATCGTCGAGAGCAAACGCTGTCAAGGCCCGCGACCCTCTTACCGGGCGCGGGCCTTTTCCTTGACGTGAGTATGACGCGGGCGTCCTCGCCCGAGTCCGTCCCGGCCCGCAACACCCAAAGTCGCCTTTGAGCCGCGCGCCCGCCAAACGAAAGGATCCTTATGAGAACCGTCCTTGTTCTGATGGATACCCTGCGTCGCGATGTCCTGTCGTGCTACAACCCCACGACCGACGTCCAGACCCCCAACCTCGACGCCTTCGCGGCCCAGGCCTGTGTCTTCGATAACCACTGGATTGGCTCGGCACCTTGTATGCCCGCCCGTCGCGACATCCTCACCGGGCGCTACAACTTTCTCGAGCGCCCTTGGGGTCCCATCGAACCCTTCGACGTGACATTGCCTGCCTGCCTGCGCGAGCGGGGCACCTTCTGCCACATCACCACCGACCACTGCCACTACCTGCGCACCGGCGGCGAGGGGTATCTCCAGGAGTTCAACACCTGGGACTACTACCGCGGCCAGGAGGGCGACCCGTGGGTCAGCCGCATCGACGAGCCCGACAACATGCCCAAGACCTTCTACGGTCGCGTGCGCGAGCAGTACCAGAAGAACCGCCAGCTGTGGCCGAACGAAGAGGACATGCCGAGCCCCAAGACCTTCCGGTCCGCCTGCGACTGGATCGACGGCAATGCCGGGGCCGACGACTTCTTCCTAATGGTCGAGGCTTTCGACCCACACGAGCCCTTCGACGTTCCGGACAAGTACATGGAGATGTATGGCGGGGTGGGTGAGCTCGACCGTGACTATTTCGAGATTCCCGAGTACAAGCGCGTCTCCGCCACCGACGTGAACGCCGAGGCCGAGGACTACCTGCAACGTCGCTACAAGGCCCTCGTCACGTGCACCGACCACTGGTTCGGCAAGCTCATCGACAAGCTTGTCGAGCGCGACATGCTTGAGGACACCATGGTTATGGTCACGACCGACCACGGCTACTTCCTGGGCGAACGCGACTACATGGGCAAGAACTACATGCACCTGTATAACGAACTGGCGCATCTGCCGTTCATCGTACACTTCCCGGGAGGTGCCCGCGCCGGTGAGCACGCGCATCAGCTCACGCAGGCCATCGACATCATGCCCACTGTGCTCGAGGCCCACGGCTGCGAGATCCCGGCCGACGTGTGCGGCGCCTCCCTCGTGCCGCTCATGACCGACGCCGACGCACCCACGCACGACTACGCCCTGTACGGCGTGCACGCCATGGCCGTCAACGTCACCGACGGTCGCTACACCTACTTCCGTGCGCCCGTACCGGGCAACCAGCCGTGCTTCGAGTACGCCGCGCTGCCGCACACCATTCGCAAGAAGATGGGCTCGGACTGTCCGGAGGACATCGAGTGCGGGCGCTACTTCAAGCGCACAAGGTATCCGCTGTTCAAGATTCCCTGCAAGAAGCCGGCGCAGATCGAGGGCGCCACGCCGCTCGCCGAGGTGGAGCAGACGATGCTCTTCGACCTGGAGAACGACTACGGCCAGGTCAACAACCTCGCCGGCAAGGGTGATCCCGCCGAGCAGCGCATGATTGACCTGCTGCTGCGCGGCTTGGAGGAGCACGAGTCCCCAGCCGAGCAGGTCGAGCGCCTGGGCCTCGCCTAGAAGCCCTACGAGTAGTGAGGCCCGGATGCCTCCGCCTGAGGTGGGGCGGCGGTTTTCCGGCCCTGTTAGACGAGAGTGAACCTGTGTGAAGGGAGAGCGGGCCATGTGTGCGCGAAAGCATATCGGCTTTTTGATCAAACCGGCGTCGAGCGCCTGCAACATGCGCTGCAGGTACTGCTTTTACTGCGATGTGGCGGCGCACCGCGAGGAACGCCGTGCCCGCGTCATGGACGAGGATGTTACCGACGCAATTATCGACCAGGCGCTTGCCGTGGCCCCCGACGCGCATATGTCCTTCGCGTTCCAGGGCGGCGAGCCCACGCTTGCCGGGCTGGACTTCTTCCGCTCGTTCGTCGCACGCGTCGAGGAGCGCCGTGAGCGCCAGCAGGTGAGCTGGGCGCTGCAGACCAACGGCTACCTCATTGATGAGGAGTGGGCGGCGTTTTTCGCCGAGCATCGCTTTTTGGTGGGCGTCTCGGTGGACGCCTATCGCGACCTGCATGACTCGATGCGTCCCGACGCCCACGATTTGCCTACGTACGCGCGCATCATGCGCGGCGTGCGCCTGCTGCGTGACGCCTGCGTGGACGTCAACATCCTGTCGGTTCTCACCTCGCAGATGGCCGCACATCCCCAGCGCGTCTTCTCCTTCATCAAACAGGAGAAGATCTCCCACATCCAGTTCATCCCGTGTCTGCCCGGACTCGACGACGAGGGTGACGCGTTCTCACTTGCTCCGCGCGAGTTCTCCGCGTTCTACCGGCGCCTGTTCGACCTGTGGTGGCGTGAGCTGGGGTCCGGGCGCTACGTAAGCATCTGGCTGTTCGAGAATATCATGCAGATGGCACTCGGGCAGTTCCCATCGCAGTGCGGCATGCTCGGCCGCTGCGCCCCGCAGTTCGTGGTGGAAAGCGACGGCTCGGTGTATCCGTGCGACTTCTATGCGCTGGATGAGTACCGCGTGGGCGATATTCGCGTCGATTCCCTTGAGACAATGGCGACCTGTGAGACTATGCGCACATTTTTGAACGAGCCGCGTCGCGATTGCGCGCGGTGCGCCGATTGCCCCTTTGAGGGCATTTGCCATCGCAACTGCAAGCGCCTGAACATCGCCTATTACGATGAGGGCTACTGCGGGCTGCGTGAGTTTTTGGAGTACGCCTATCCCGGCCTGCAGCGCGTGGCTCGCATGTTCACGCGGCGCTGATCCTGCCCGGGTGTTGCCTCGTCGCAGTTGTGTGGGGCTCTGCACCCCTCCCGCCTTGACCACTCAATCTTCACCTCGTTCCCGTGAGTTTGGAGTTCCCTATGCCCCAGCAACCCAACGTTCTCCTTATCATGTGCGACCAGATGCGCGGCGACTGCCTGAGTATCGACGGCCATCCGGACGTGAAGACGCCCTACTTGGACACGCTCGCCGCCGACGGCATGCTGTTCGAGAACGCCTACTCCGCCTGCCCGAGTTGCATCCCGGCGCGCGCCGCCCTCTTTTGCGGCAAGACGCCCGCGGGCACGGGCCGCGTGGGTTACCAGGACGGTATCGCGTGGGAGTACGACCATATGCTCGCGCAGGAGATGCGCGACGGCGGCTACCAGACCGCCGTGGTAGGCAAGATGCACGTGCATCCGCCGCGTTTGGGCTGCGGCTTCGAGCACATGCGTCTGCATGACGGCTACATCGGCCACTACCGCAAGGCGAACCTACCGTACTGGATGCACCAGAACGTCTCCGACGACTACATGCGCTTCCTCAAAAACGAACTGGGCGAATTCGCCGACGTGAACGGTTCGGGCGTTGAGAACAACTCCTGGATCACCCATCCCTGGGCCTACGAGGAGCGCCTACACCCCACCAACTGGGTGGTGGACGAGTCCATCCGCTTTTTGGAGACCCGCGATCGCACGCGCCCGTTCTTCCTCATGACGAGCTTTGTGCGGCCCCATCCGCCCTTCGACGCGCCGCAGACCTACTTCGATCTGTACCGCGACATGGAGCTGCGCGCGCCTGCCGCTGGCGATTGGGATGACGCCGGCGCCACCGAGCGCGACGGCATGATCTTGGACAGCGTGCACGGCTGCCGCGACGCCGAGCTGCGCCGCGAGGCCATGGCGGGCTATTATGCCTGCATCACACATATGGACCACCAGATCGGCCGGCTCATCACGGCGCTCGAGAACGACGAGACCTACCATGACACCGTGATCGTGTTCTGCTCCGACCACGGCGAGATGCTCTTTGACCACAGCCTCTTTCGCAAGGTGCTGCCCTACGAGGGCTCCACGCGCATCCCCTTCATCGTGCACGTGGGCAAAAACGTCGACGTGCCGGGCGGCGAGCGCGTTCGCGGCGTGAGCGAGAGCACAGTGGAACTCATGGACCTTATGCCCACCATCCTCGAGACGTGCGGCCTGCCCGTGCCCGGGGGCGTGGAGGGTGCCTCGCTCATGGGCGAACTTACCGGCACCGCACCGCTGAATCGCGCCTACCTGCATGGCGAGCACAGCGGCAGTCGCGAGCAGTCCAACCAGTGGATCGTGACCCCGCATGACAAGTACATCTGGTTCACGCAGACCGGGGTGGAGCAGTATTTCGACCTGGACGCCGATCCGCGTGAGGAGCACGACCTCATCGACGCCCCGGAGTGCGCCGCGCGCATCGCCGTGCTCCGTGCCTGCCTGATTGAGGAGCTCGCCGGTCGCGAAGAGGGATATGTTCGTGACGGTGAGTTGGTGGCGGGACGTGCGCCCGCCGTCATGCTTGAGCATCCCCGGTCCTCGCGCCTCCAACGTTAAGAGAAAGGCTTAACCATGGATATGAAGACGATCGGCATTGTGGTCGTGGTGGTTGCGGTCGCGTTCACCATCTACATAGAGGTCCAAAAGCGCACAACCTTCGCCAAGCTCGAGGCGTACCTGCGCGAGGGCGACCTCAACAACTACCTCAAGGTCTTGAACCGCCCGCTTACCAGCGTGCTGTACCCCAAGTACAACGTGCTTTTCATGCGCTTGAACGCAACTCTTGCCATGGATGACGTCGAGGCATCCGAGCGCATCATCCGCGAGATGGGTTCGCTCAAGATGAGCGAGGAGCAGGCGCTCGCGCTGGCGACAAAGGCGTTCGCCTTCTACGTGGAGATCGAGGATGAGCCCCACGCACGCGAGGTGCTCGCCTACCTCGAGGACCATGGTGATCGCGAGGCTGCGCGTGCCGACCGTCGTACCTATGACGTCTTCCTCAAGGGCTCGTATGCCTATATCGACGAGGTGGAGCGTGCGTTGTCGGGGGCGGCTGGCATGGAAGAGGCCCTGCTCTGCCAGATGCTCTCGGTTCAGTACGAGAGCAAGGGTGACGAGGGGCGCGCCGCGTCCTATTGCGAGCGCGCTGAGCGGGCGCTCGCCGCAGCCATGTCTGACAAGTAGGGAAGGGTCTAGGCACTTCATATGCTAGCAATCGTATTCGCCATTGCGTTCTTCGCCTCCACCATCGGTGACATCTGCGGTATCGGCGGCGGCATCATCAAGCCTGTCATGGACGCTGCGGGTGCGGCCGATGTGGCGACCATCAACTTCCTGTCCGGATGCACCGCGAGGACAACATCGGGCACTTCGCCATGAACGTTTCCACCGCGCTGCTGCTCGACGTCGTCTACGCGTGTATCTTCAACCAGGATTACTTCGCGAACTACGAGCGGCGTGTCGAGACGGCGCGCGGGCCATCGAGGGACTCGGCAGGCAGATTGGCGGGGACGCCTAGCCCTTGGCGCAACGGTGTTCCGCATGAGCGGCGTAAATAGGGACATATCGCGCAGCAGCGTTCGAGATATGTAAAAGTCCACAACTATACGCTGCGGTTTTGAATGATACGAACGGTTGCAATTCGTTGCATAGGGTGTTGCTCGATCGATAGGAGCTTGTTCGGATGGATCCTCAATACATCTTGGTCTTCGCGGTATGCTTTCTGGCGTCGCTTCTGGGGCCGCTCTGCGGCATCGGCGGCGGCGTGATCATCAAGCCCGTGGTCGATGCGATGAACGTCATGAGCGTGAGCACGGTGAGCTTCCTCTCGAGCATGTCGGTGCTCATCATGTCGCTTTCCACGCTCGCGCAGAACGCGGCGAGCGGGCAGTCCGATATCGACACGCGGGCGATGGCGCCCATCGCCGTCAGCTCCGCGGTGGGTGGCGTGATCGGTAAGATGGTGTTCAACCGGCTGGGGTCCGTGTTCCCCGACGCTGAACTCGTCGGCGCGGTCCAGGCCGCCGTGCTCATCGTGCTCGCCGTCCTCGTGCTGACCTACACGCTCAACAAGACGCGCATCAAGGGCCTCAAGCTCGAGAGTGCGTGGGCGCAGGCGCTCATAGGGTTCTGCGCCGGGGCGTGCTGGTCCTTCCTCGGCATCGGCGGCGGCCCCTTCAACCTCGCCATCCTCGTCTTCTTCTTTGCCATGGAGAGCAAGCCCGCCGCGCAGGCGTCGCTGTTCATCATTGCGTTCTCGCAGACGGCGAGTCTCTTCTACACGCTGGCCACGGGCAGCGTGCCCGCGTTCCTCCCCGTGGTCCTGCTGGGCATGGCGGCGATGGCGGTGCTCGGGTCGGTCGTGGGGCGCCGCCTGCTGCGCAGGATGGACTCGGCGGCGGTCGATAGGCTCTACGTGTTCGCTCTCGTGCTCATCATCGTGATCTGCACGTACAATTTCATCCGGTTCGCGGTACTGTAGTCCTTCGTTCCGAAACGGGGTGTCGCGATAATGGAGCTGGAGCGCGGGCCTTCCTCTTCTGCCTTGAGGAGGTCACCGTTTCCCGCTCGTCTCATGAGCGCCGATGGTGTTGAAGCCCTCCTGGCAATAAGTCACGGCAGCGTCAGCCGCCAATTCATAAAAGCCACAAGCGGAAGGCAAACCGCTTCAAAGCAAGTTCACCCTCCAGCATAATAGTGTATCCCCAACAAAGTCATTAGCTGAACGAGAAAGGTTTAGCAGGCATCAACGTGCCGTCTCCAAAGTCCGGCAGAGCGGCGGCGAAATATATTAAGGTTGTCGCGAGTTCCGCACGCAAAGAAGGCCACTTAATGTGGCCTTCGTCTTGCGCAGGACTGTAGAGCAGCAACCTTAATATATTTCGCCGCCGCTCTGCCGGGTCCAGGCGACTCCATGCACTTTACCTGCGTAAACAATGTGAGTGAAATATGAATCTCGATGGATACGCCCGCAGCCGTGTATACTAAACAGCTGTGTGAAACCAGGGGAGTATTCTGGCTGGACAAAATGCCTGCTTAATAGGGTTGTCAGGTAGTCCGGGCGAAATACAAGGCTGGGGAGCACGTCGTGTAAGTAGTGGTCCTCTAGGGGCGTACGCTCGGTGGTGTACGCATTGTCCCAAGACCACGCGAGAGTTGGGATCATATCTTGATCAGCATGATTCTCGGCCGCAAGATTGGCATGACCCAGGTTTGGGACGAGGACGACAACGTCGTTCCCGTCACGGTCATCCAGGCTGGCCCCTGCGCTGTCTCGCAGGTTAAAACTCAGGCAACCGACGGCTATGACGCCGTCCAGATCGGTTTCGGCGACATCAAGGCCAAGAACGTGAACAAGCCCATGGCTGGTCACTTCGCCAAGGCTGGCGTCGAGCCTGTCCGCTTCCTTCGTGAGGTCCGCGTCGAGAACGGCGAGGAGCACAAGGTCGGCGAGGTCGTCACCGTCGCTGATTTCGCTGATGTCGAGAAGGTCGACGTCATCGGTACCTCCAAGGGTAAGGGCTTCCAGGGTCGCATCAAGCGCTGGGGTCAGCGCCGCGGTCCTATGACGCATGGTTCTCACTTCCAGCGTCACCCCGGTTCTATCGGTCAGTGCGCCTATCCTGCGCGCGTCCTCAAGGGCGTCAAGATGGCCGGTCACATGGGTAACGAGCGCGTTACCGTCAAGAACCTTTCCGTTGTCCGCATCGATGCCGAGCAGAACCTCATCTTGGTCAAGGGCGCTGTCCCGGGTGCCAAGAATGGTCTCGTCGCCATCCGTATGGCCTAAGGGCCCAGCCCATTTAGCCCAGCGTCATACCAAGGAGAACACTTAAATGGCAAAGTTTGAAGTAAAGAACAGCGAGGGCAAGAAGGTCGCCGAGGCCGAGCTCGCCGCTGAGGTGTACGGCATCGAGCCGAACATCCACGTTATGCACCACATCGTCAAGTGCCAGATGGCCTCTTGGCGTCAGGGCACCCAGTCTGCTAAGGGTCGCTCTGAGGTTTCCGGTGGCGGCAAGAAGCCTTGGCGTCAGAAGGGCACCGGCCGTGCCCGCCAGGGTTCCATCCGTGCTGCCCAGTGGCGTCACGGTGGCGTTGTCTTCGCCCCCAAGCCCCGTTCCTACGCTAAGCGTATGAACAACAAGGAGGTCAAGCTGGCTATGCGCTCCGCGCTGTCCGCCAAGCTGGCCGATGGCGAGCTCGTGCTCGTCGACGACTACGGCTTCGAGAAGCCTTCCACCAAGGCTGCCGTCGCCATGCTCAAGGCTCTCGGCCTTGAGGGCAAGCGTCTGACCATCATCGTTCGCGATGAGGACGTCAACGCCTACCTGTCGTTCCGCAACATTCCCAAGACGTTCATCATCACCGCCGACGAGGCCAACACCTACGATCTCGTCAACAACAACGCTGTGCTGATGCCCGCCGACATCGCCGCTCACTTCGGGGAGGTGCTTGCATAAATGACCGCCCACGAGATCATCATCCGTCCGATCGTGTCCGAGCGTTCCTTCTCCGGCATGGAGCTGAACAAGTACACGTTCGAGGTCGCCAAGGATGCTAACAAGTATCAGATCAAGGACGCTGTCGAGGAGATCTTCGGCGTCAAGGTCGTTCGCGTGAACACCCTGACGGTCAAGCCCAAGACCAAGCGCGTGCGCTATGTCGCCGGCAAGACCCGTTCTTGGAAGAAGGCCATCGTCACGCTGGCCGAGGGCGACACCATCGAGGTCTTTGGCAACCAGGCCTAAGACTCGCTGCTGTTGAGTGAGCTCATGCCTCCCAAATAGGGGAGGCGGGAGCTCAAGGTTTTGGGCGTATAAAATGGACACGCCCGGAACCGTGTATACGTCCGGTGTCATCGCACCCGAGGCAGAACCTCGTATCCCTGTCTGCGATGGCTAACGGATTCCTATTGAAAGGGATTGTAATGGCTGTAAAGCACCTTAAGCCGACCTCCGCTGGTAGGCGTTGGCAGACGATCTCCGATTTCTCCGAGATCACCTGCACCAAGCCCGAGAAGTCTCTTCTCGAGCCCCTGCCCAAGAAGGCCGGTCGTAACAACAACGGCCGCATCACCACCCGCCACCAGGGCGGCGGCGTGAAGCGTCGTTACCGCGTGATCGACTTCAAGCGCAACAAGGACGGCGTGCCCGCCAAGGTTGCCACGATCGAGTACGATCCGAACCGTTCCGCTCGCATCGCTCTGCTGCACTACGCTGACGGTGAGAAGCGCTACATCCTGGCCCCCAAGGGCCTCGAGGTCGGTCAGACCATCATGTCCGGTTCTGACGCCGACATCAAGCCGGGCAACGCTCTGCCCCTCGCCGACATCCCCGTCGGTACGCTCATCCACGCCGTCGAGTTCCAGCCGGGCAAGGGCGCTGCTATCGCCCGTTCCGCCGGTAACTCCTGCCAGCTGATGGGTAAGGAGGGCAAGTACGCTATCGTCCGTATGCCTTCCTCCGAGATGCGCCGCATCCTCGTTACCTGCCGCGCCACCGTCGGTGAGGTCGGCAACGCCGATCACTCCAACATCGTCATCGGCAAGGCCGGCCGTAAGCGTCACATGAACGTGCGCCCGACCGTCCGCGGTACCGTCATGAACCCTGTCGACCACCCGCACGGCGGTGGCGAGGGCAAGAACCACACCTCTGGTCGTCCCTCCGTTACCCCCTGGGGTAAGCCGACGAAGGGCCTTCGTACGCGCAAGAAGAAGAAGGTCTCGAACCAGCACATCATTCGTCGCCGTAAGAAGTAATTTCGGATACCGAGTTTTAGGAGAAAGCACTTATGAGCAGAAGTCTCAAAAAGGGCCCGTTCGTGGAGACTCGCCTTCTCTCGCGTATCACCGCGATGAACGAGGCTGGCAAGAAGGACGTCGTGAAGACCTGGTCCCGCGCGTCCACCATCTTCCCCGAGATGGTTGGTCACACCATCGCCGTCCACGACGGCCGCAAGCATGTGCCCGTGTATGTTACCGAGTCCATGGTTGGTCACAAGCTCGGCGAGTTCGCGCCGACTCGTACGTTCCGTGGCCACAAGGCCAAATAGGGGGTTAACCGTAAATGGCAACTAAGTCTATTGAAACTGAGGCCACCGAGGTTCGCGCCGTCGCTAAGTACGTGCGTGTTTCCCCCAGCAAGGCCCGCCTGGTGGTCGATCTGATCCGCCGCAAGCCTGTCGCTCAGGCCTTCGACATCCTCCACTTCTGCGACCGCGCCGTCGCCGTGGATGTCGAGAAGGTTCTCCGTTCCGCCGTTGCGAACGCCGAGAACAACAACGGTCTGCGTGCCGACAACCTGGTTGTCGCCGCTGCCTATGTTGACGAGGGTCCGACGCTTAAGCGCATCCGTCCCCGCGCCAAGGGTTCCGCTTCTCGCATTCTGAAGCGTACTTCCCACATCACCGTCGTCGTTGCTCCTCGAAAGGAGGCGTAAAGCTGTATGGGTCAGAAAGTCTACCCCACCGGCTTCCGTCTTGGCATCACCGAGAACTGGCGCTCCCGCTGGTTCGCAGAGAAGGATTACGCTAAGACCCTCGGTAACGATCTCGAGATCCGCAAGTACCTCGAGAAGCGTCTTTCCCGCGCAGCTGTCTCCCGTGTCGAGATCGAGCGCGCTGGCGACAAGGTGAAGGTCATCATCCTCACCGCTCGCCCCGGCGTTGTCATCGGTAAGAAGGGTGCCGAGATCGATACCCTCCGCACCGAGCTCGAGAAGGTCGCTGGCGTCTCCAAGGGCCAGCTCTCCGTCGACGTTGTCGAGATCAAGCGCCCCGAGCTCGACGCCAACCTCGTTGCTCAGTCTATCGCCGAGCAGCTCGAGGGCCGCGTTGCCTTCCGTCGCGCTATGCGCAAGGCTGTCCAGTCCGCCCGCAAGGCCGGCGCTAAGGGCATCCGTATCCAGTGCTCCGGTCGTCTCGGCGGTGCCGAGATGGGCCGTCGTGAGTGGTACCGTGAGGGTCGCGTGCCTCTGCACACCCTCCGTGCCAAGATCGACTACGGCACGGCTGTCGCCAGCACCACCATGGGCGCTTGCGGCGTGAAGGTCTGGATCTACCTGGGCGAGAAGCTCCCGGGCCAGCCTGTTCCCAACCCTGCACTCGAGGGCTCTTCCCGTCCTCGTCGTCGTAACTCCGAGAGGAGGGGTCAGTAGTGCTTGCCCCTAAGCGTATTCTTCACCGCAAGGTGCAGCGTGGCTCCATGAAGGGCCAGGCCAAGGGTAATACCGAGCTGCATTTCGGCGAGTTTGGTATCCAGGCTCTCGAGGCCCATTGGATCACCAACCGTCAGATCGAGGCCGCTCGTATTGCCATGACCCGCTACATGAAGCGTGGCGGTCGTGTCTACATCACGATCTTCCCCGATAAGCCCATCACCAAGAAGCCCGCCGAGACTCGCATGGGTTCTGGTAAGGGTAATCCCGAGGAGTGGGTGGCCGTCGTCAAGCCCGGCCGCATCATGTTCGAGGTCAAGGGCGTGCCCGAGGAGGTCGCTCGCGAGGCCCTGCGTCTTGCTCAGCACAAGCTTCCCATCAAGACCAAGATTGTTGCTGCTAAGAACGCTGAGCAGCGCATCGAGAAGGAGATGGCTGAGGAGGCCGCTCTCGAGGCCAAGTGGGCTGCTGAGGACGCCGCCGCCGCCAAGGAGGAGAACTAATGAAGCCCGCAGAGATTCGTGAGCTCTCGGACGCTCAGCTCGTTGAGAAGCTGAAGGAAATGCGCGCCGAGCTCTTTAACCTTCGTTTCCAGATGGCCACCAGCCAGCTGGACAACACCGCTCGCGTCAACACCGTGAAGAAGGACATCGCTCGCGTCCTCACGGAGCAGCGCGCCCGCGAGATCGCAGCGGAGAAGTCCGCTGTCGCCGAGTAGGACCTAAGGAGAGAACATGACTGATTCGCGTAACTCGCGTAAGGTCCGTACGGGTGTCGTTACCTCCGTCTCCGGTGCCAAGACCATTGTTGTCACCATCACCGAGCGCAAGCGTCACCCCAAGTACGGCAAGATGATGACCAGCTCCAAGAAGCTGCACGCTCACGACGAGGAGTGCACGGCTGGCGTGGGCGACACCGTCCGCGTTATGGAGACCCGTCCTATGTCCAAGATGAAGCGTTGGCGCCTCATCGAGGTCGTCGAGCGCGCTAAATAAGCAGTCGCTCTTACGACTTGTACGTTTCCGAAGATGTGCGTATGCCTGGCTTGCATACCACGGGCCGTATAAAGGCTGCGCACCTCTCTTCGGTTCTTAGTTCGGAGGAACATCTACCATGATTCAGATGCAAACCATGCTGAACGTCGCCGACAACTCCGGCGCTCGCAAGATTCGCTGCATCAAGGTGCTTGGCGGTTCCAAGCGTCGTTATGCAGGCATCGGCGATGTGTTCATCGGTGCTGTCCAGGAGGCTACCCCTGGCGCCAACGTCAAGAAGAAGGACGTTGTCCGTTGCGTCGTCGTTCGCACCGTTAAGGAGATCCGCCGCAAGGATGGCTCCTACATTCGCTTTGATGAGAACGCCTGCGTTGTCATCAACAACGATGGTTCGCCCGTCGGCACCCGTATCTTCGGGCCCGTCGCTCGCGAGCTTCGTGACAAGAAGTACATGAAGATCGTCTCGCTCGCTCCCGAGACCCTGTAGTTAGGGGAGATATATGTATATCAAGAAGGGCGATAAGGTCCAGGTTCTCTCTGGTAAGGATCGCGGCAAGCAGGGTGTTGTCCTGCGTGCTCTCCCCGCCGAGAACAAGGTCGTTGTCGAGGGCGTTTCGGTCGTCAAGAAGGCCGTCAAGCCCAACGCTGCCAACCAGCAGGGCGGCATCGTTTCGCAGGAGGCTCCCATCGACGCCTCCAACGTTAATCTCGTCTGCCCCGAGTGCGGTAAGGTTACCCGCGTCGGTCACGAGAAGGACGGCAAGAACAAGCTGCGCGTCTGCAAGAAGTGCGGCCACAAGTTCTAAGCTGCCCGCAACATCAAGTTGCTAGCAAAGGCCCGGATGCCACGGCACCCGGGCCTTTTTCTATCCCCACTCATTGGGGACAGACTTAAATGAGTACCCTAACTGGGTAAGCATAAATGAGCGGGTCGTGCTGTATAAATTGCTTGTGTGCGCGTTTATTCGCGTTAGATTGCGTTTAATTACGCACCTATGCGTATATATGCGCCGTTTACGGGGCAATAATGACCGTTTAGCGGTGAGATACGCAAAAACGCGCACAGAAGCGCGTGTTTGTGCGAATATAGAGCTGTCAGAAATGCAAGACGTTCTATGACACAGGAGACACATAATGGCAGATTCCAAGCAGGCTCCACTCGACGCCGCGGCAGCCGCCAAAGCAGCATTTGCTTCGGTCCAGGACAAGCCGTTCCCTAACGACATCTTTACGGCTCCCGAGCTCCGTTGGGCTGTGATCGGTTGCGGCGGTATTGCCAACCAGATGGCTCAGTCCCTTGCCCTGGCCGGCCGCAAGCTTACGGGCGTTGCCAACCGCACGCTCACCAAGGCTCAGACTTTTGCCGACCAGTACGGCGTCGAGAAGGTCTATGACACGATTGAGGATCTCTACGCCGATCCTGACATCGACGCCGTCTACATCACCACCCCGCACAACACCCATATCACCTATCTGCGCGCCGCCCTGGCGGCCGGCAAGCACGTTCTCTGCGAGAAGGCCATCACGCTCAACTCCGCCGAGCTCGATGAGGCCCGCGCCATTGCCGCCGAACACAACGTGGTCCTTATGGACGCGACCACGGTGCTCCACATGCCCTTGTATCAAGAGCTGCGCCGCCGCATGGATGCCGGCGAGTTTGGCCGCATGAACCTCGCTCAGCTCAATTTTGGTAGCTACAAGGAGTACGGCGACCTGACCAACCGTTTCTACAATCGCAACCTCGCCGGCGGTGCCATGCTCGATATTGGCGTATACGCGCTGTCCGTCATGCGCCTGTTTATGGCGAGCCAGCCCGCCGAGGTCGTGTCTCTAGGCAACACCTGCGAGACTGGCGTCGATGTTGCGGGCGGCATCGTCTGCCGCAATGCCGAGCAGCAGCTGGGCGTCGTGAGCCTTACGCTCCACTCCAAGCAGCCAAAGCGCTCGGTTATCAGCTTTGACAATTGCTATATCGAGGTCAACGAGTATCCGCGCGCCGATCACGCGACGATCGTGTGGACCGCGGACGGTCATCGCGAGGAGGTCGCCGCGGGCACCGAGGCTTATGCCCTGTGCTACGAGATGGCTGACCTCGAGCAGGCCGTCGCCGGCGACGATTCCAAGCGTGAGCTTCTGGATTATGCTTCTGATGTGATGGAGCTCATGACCAAGCTCCGCGTCGACTGGGGAGTCGTCTACCCCGAGGAGGAGTAAGCGATGCTTGCGGAAGATAGGCTCAATACGATCGTGTCGATGGTGCAGCAGGCCGGCTCGGTTACCGTGCCGGAACTTGCCGAGGCCCTGGGCGTGACACCGTCCACCATTCGCCGTGACTTGCAAACGCTCGACCGCGCGCACCGTATCGCCAAGGTGCACGGAGGTGCGACGAGTCTGGAGCGCGCGCACGTGACGCGCGACTTGACGATCAGCGAACGCAGTGATCTCCATAACGATGACAAGGAGCGCATCTGTGCTCGTGCCGCGGCCCTGGTGGAGCCCGATAGCTTTGTGTATATCGATTCGGGCTCAACGACCCTCAAGCTCATCGAGCATCTTCCGCGTCTCGACGGCGTCACCTATGTGACCGATTCCGTGCTCCATGCTCAGCACCTTGCTTTGCGCGGCATGCGTACCGTGGTGCTGGGCGGCGAGCTCAAACCCGAGACCGAGGCGCTCGTTGGCCCCGATGCCTTGGCAACCCTGGACCGCTATAACTTCAACTGCGGCTTTTGGGGATCCAACGGCATCGCGGCCGAGCAAGGTCTCACCACACCGGATATCGAGGAAGCACAGGTCAAGCGTATCTCGATGCGCCATACCGCCAAGCGCTTCGTAATCTCGGACGCCAGTAAATTTGGCATGGTGGCGCCCGTCAAGTTCGCGGACTTCCGCGACGCAACGATCATCACTGCGGGCGAGGTGCCCGCCAAGTACCAGTCGATGGACAACGTCATCACGGTCTAGCGACAGGGCAAGGTCAAAACCATTTAGGTTCCTCAATAGAAAAGCGGCAACACCCTCGATGGGCGATGCCGCTTTTGTTGTCTGCCGTTTTGTCTAAATCTGTAACAACTAGACCGTTAAAAGTGGGCTAGGTGTTACAGATTGAGATACTTCCGAACCTTGCCGTCCCTTTGTCTCGATCTGTAACATCTGGGACCGATTTTGACGAGTTATTGTTACAGATTGAGATTTTCCCTTGAGGGGGATTCGAATGTCTCGATCTGTAACGGATAGACCGGAAAATGGGTTCTAACTGTTACAGATCGAGACGTTTTTGGACCGTGGCTGAGCCATTGCGGCAAAACCACCACAAAGGTGCCTGTCCCCATTGTGGTGGTTTAGGGCTCCCAGGGGCAGGGGGCTTCGATGTGGATGTGCTCGCCGGTTATGGGATGCGTAAAGGACACAC
Organism: uncultured Collinsella sp.; assembly: GCA_900547805.1. Classification (GTDB taxonomy): domain Bacteria; phylum Actinomycetota; class Coriobacteriia; order Coriobacteriales; family Coriobacteriaceae; genus Collinsella. The sequence goes on along the minus strand of URIE01000018.1, from coordinate 1,973 downwards.
TGTGGGCGTGGAGCATCAGGCCACAAGGGCGCGGCGTGCCGTATAGGTCGTCGCCAACCAGGGGGTGATGCTCGCTGGCCAGGTGCACACGGATTTGGTGTTTGCGGCCGGTGAGTAGCTCAACATCGATATACGAACGCGTGGGCAGGCCTCGACGGCTCTTAAGACGCTTGAGCACCTTGACGTGCGTTTGAGACGGCTTGCCGCTGGCACCGACGCGCATCTTACGGCTATCGTGGCGGTCGCGGGCGATGGGCTTGTCGATGAGCTTTTCGTTCCAGTCGATCTTGCCCTCGGCGAGCGCCAGGTAGTGCTTTTCGAACGCGTGGTCGATGACCATCTGGTCAAAGGCGGGCTGCGTCTGCTTGTCGAGCGAGAACAGCACCACGCCGGTGGTGTTGCGGTCCAGGCGGTTGAGCGGCTGCATGTCAGTCGCGGCAAAGCCGTCGCCCATCGCCAACAAAAGGTCGCTGGCGTAGTCGGTAAGCGTGCGCTCGCCGGTGCCGTCGCCGTGGACGATCATGCCGGCGGGCTTGTCGATGGCCATGAGCCAGGCGTCGCAGTAGAGGACTTGAGGTTCTTCGTTCACGTGTAAGCCTTTCGGTTAGCTGATTCCCACAAACATGCAGCCCGAGGTCGCCCCGCGCAGACGGGCGGCGGGCTTACGGCCCGCCTGCGCCGCTTCGACGGCACGACGGACGCGGGCGACGGCACGGCCCACCTCATCCGTCTCGAGCAACGTTCCGTCAACCATGAGACGACGCACACCGGCATCGAGCAGCTGAGGAACCTGCGGCGTGAGGTCGATGGGGTAGGCATCGTACAGGCGAGAGCGGCCGTGGACGTCGGTGCGGACGGGCATGACCTTTCCGTCGATATTCTTGAGCGAGAGCTTGCGGGCACGCAGGCGGCAGTTGGCACAATCGTGGATGCAGCCGTTGGCAACCTGCAGAATGCAATGCTCGCTTGTCATGACGCGCGGGCGGCCAAAGACGGTGATGCCTAGAGCCGCGGGCGCGGCGGCGCCGAGCGAGACAATCTCGTCGAGCGTGATCTCGGGCGAGAGCCAAAACGCACCGGCTCCGCGCTCGGCAAGCGCCTCCATGCAGGGCGTGTTGTGCACCGGCAGGCAAGAGCGAATCTCGACCGTGGCGCCGGCCTGCGCGGCTACGGCGAGCTCGGAGATATTACCGACGGCGACGGTAGCTCCGGCATTGATCCAGGGATCGACGCGCTCGTGGTCGACGGCGCGGCAGACCTCGTCGAGTACGGGTACGATGCCCTGCTCAAACGCATCGGCGGGGGAGAGCTCGGCCGCATCGAGCGCGTCGGTGGTCATGTAGATGCGCGTTGCACCCTCCGCCCGCGCTGCCTCGGCGGCCTCGAGCGAGGTGACGGTGGCGCAGATCTGCGGCTCGTCGCGGTAGTGCTCGGGCGCGGGGCGGGAATCACTGGTGACAATCGCCGGCAGCTCGAGCGTTTTCGCGCGCTCCGCGTACGGCGCCAGAATGGCCTCCTCCAATGCTTTACAGGCGGCGGCGCGCATCTTGTGCACGGCGGAGAAGCCCATGCCGCAGCCCTCATCGAGCGCCACCTCAAAGCTCGCTGCCTCAAAGGGCGAGGAGCCCATGCGGCCCACATGCTCAACCAGGTCTGCCACCACGACGACGCGGGTCTTGGCGGCCTCGACGGTAAAGCCCGTGGCCGTGGCCGTAAGCGATGGGTCGTCGCAGCAAGTAAGCGTGACGGCAAACGGTTCACCCAAACGTGCCACGACGGTTACATCCACGGCGCGGCGGCGCAGCACATCGCGTTTGAGCGCGGCGCCGGCGGCATCGATGGCGCGCTGGCTACGGATGACGCGCACGCGGCAGCCCTCGGGCATGCTGCGGGGCACGCGACACTCGATGATGTCACCGGCGGCGGCATCATCGGTAGCGATAGTGGTTAGGAACTGGTCAAACTCGTTATCG
>URIE01000017.1 GCA_900547805.1 uncultured Collinsella sp. | reverse complement strand
GTGCGCTTTCCGCCGTCACCCACAAGGACTACATGACGCGCCGCTACATGTGGAAACTCGATTACTAGGGATAGAGCAACCTAACAACTCAATGTCCTCATAAGTTGCGGTGGAATAGTTCCTGTTTAGGGGCTTGAAGCCTCTATTCAGGAACTATTTCACCGCAGCTGAATCCAGGGCGGCACTTGGGGACGTTCCTTTTGTGCCGGCACTTGGGGACACTCCTGGGAATCATTTCCCGTTCGCCGATTTCGGTCTTGAAAATTGTATATAACGACTATAACGTAGTACGAAACATATTGGTAACAAAGCCAAGGAGGCTACGTTGAAGAGAAGCAATCTGGGCTATGTGCTGGTGCTGATCGCCGCGCTTATGTGGGGCACCATCGGAATCTTTGTCAATGGAATATCGGCCCTTGGCGTTTCGTCTCAGAGCATGGCGGCCTTTCGCCTGTTATCGGGTGCCATCTTAATGGCTCCGGTCTTGGCATTTATGGGTTGCCAGGGAGGTGCTCGTGAGGGAAAAGCCTCGGGTCCTATGGCGCTCTTCAAGGCAAGCCCCAAAGAGCTTGTTCCCTGCGCGCTTGTCGGTATCGTCGGCCTTGCCATCGCCAACACCTGCTATTACGAGTGCATGGGCGAAGTTGGCATGTCCACGGCATCGGTGCTGCTCTATACCTCGCCGGTGTTCGGCGTCGCGCTCGGACGCGTGCTCTATCGCGAGGACGTGACCCCCAACAAGCTCGTGGCCATCCTCTTTAACATTGTTGGCTGCGTGCTCGCAGTGACGAGTGGCGACCTGTCCGGTTTCCATTTCTCGGCTTGGGGCGTTACGTCGGGCGTGATCGCCGGACTGTGCGGCGCATTGCTGGCCGTGTTTAGTCGCATGGCCACCAAGACGCTGCATCCGCTGGCCGTCACGTTTTGGGGCTTTGTCTTTGGCGGATGCTTTATGGCAGTGCTTTCGGCCCCGTGGTCCGATGTGACCGCAGCAATGTCCCCGCAGCTCATCCTGCTGTTTGCAGGCTTTGGCTTTATTCCTACGGCCCTTGCGTACATCTTTTATATGCAGGGCCTTTCCATGGATCTTGAGACGTCGAAGGTGCCGGTCGTGGCTTCGTTCGAAACCGTGGCGACCGTTCTGGTGGGCATTGGCATCTATGCCGAGTCCGCCGGCGCCGTCAAGGTTTTGGGCATCGTGCTGGTGCTCATGTCCATCCTGATCATGAACACCGACTTCTCCAAGCTGCGTAACAGTGTGTTTGTCGGTCATGTTATTGAGAGCATGACCTTTAAGCCCAACGCGTGGTGGACCGAGAAATCGAGGGACATGGATCTGTTCAAGGAGCGTACGGGTATCGTGCTGGAGCCCTCCGTTCAGGAAAGCCCCTGGTACTTCGTGCGATAGGGGGCGTGGTATAGCGCCTGAGCTGCGGTTTTCAGCCAGCGCCGGCCCACCCCGCACCAACGTTTCGAGTACGTTAAACCCGTCAACGGTCGATTTTCACCCGTGAACGGTCTTTATACTAATTAGCAATATAAGCAACGTATAAGACGTTATAATGACCATAACGAAAAGGAGGAGGCAAGATGAATCAGATCATTCTCGCATCTCATGGTGGCCTGGCCGCAGGCGCCAAAGACACGCTCGAGATGGTTCTCGGCGACGTGTCGAACGTCCACGTCGTGTCGCTTGCTCGTGACGACAAGGAGCCCATCACCAATAAGGTTGAGGCTATGATCGCCACGTTCAACGCGGACGACACCGTGTATGTGCTAACCGATATGCTCGGTAGCTCGGTCAACAACAACATGGTCGAGCTTTCCAAGAACGGCACGAAGTTCACGGTTGTCAGCGGTTTCAACATCCCGCTGGCGCTCACGCTCGCTCTGAGCCCCGCCCCCGTCAAGGGCGCCGAGCTCGCGGCCCTCATCAACGAGGCCCGCACCGGTCTGACCAACCCCAACGCACCGGTCGAGGTTGCCGCGGCCCCCACTAAGAAGGCCAAGGCGTCCCGTCACAGCTCCGGTCCCGCCAAGATTGTCCTCGCGCGTCTTGACTATCGTCTGCTGCACGGCCAGGTCGTCTTTACCTGGACCACCAAGGTCCAGGCCGAGCGCATCATCGTCGTCGACAACGCTGCCGCCAACGATGAGATTAAGAAGGGCGCTCTTAAGCTGGCCAAGCCCCAGGGCGTGCGCCTGAACGTCTTCACCGTCGAGCGTGCCCTCGCCAAGATGGACAAGCTCAACACCCTCGGTGAGCGCGTCATGTTCGTCTTCGGCAACACCGCCGAGATGCTGCAGTTCTGCCAGGGCTACAAGCTCGATGCCATCAACCTGGGCGCCACCGCCAACCATGACGGCGCCGATCAGGTCGGCGGCAAGGACAGCTCCGTCTTCTTCGACGCCACCCAGAAGGCCGACGTCAACCAGCTGCTCGACATGGGCATCAAGCTCTACGTCCAGCAGACCCCCACGTATCAGAGCGTCGACATCGACGCCAAGCTGTAATCAACCAGGCTTTTGCCTGACTGAAAGGAGAAGGGTATGAATACGTTCATCAGTGCGGTGCTCGTCGGCCTCGTCGGCGTGTTCTGCATGTGGGACTCCCGCCTGCTCGGTCGTCTTAACTTCGAGCAGCCCCTCGTTGGCGCTACGCTCGTCGGTCTGCTGCTGGGCGATGTGCCCACCGGCCTCGCCGTCGGTGCCGCCGTCGAGCTCGTGTCCATGGGCCTGGTGCAGGTCGGCGCAGCCGTTCCGCCCGATATGGTCCTGGGTGGCATCGTGGCCGCTGCCTTCGCATGCCTGACCGATGCTTCCGCCGAGACCGCCATGACGATCGCCATCCCGGTCGCCGTTCTGGGTCAGCTCCTCGGCATCGTGTTCCGTTCCATCATCGCCGCTCTCACCCACGTGGCCGATAGCGCGATCGATAACGGCAAGTTCAAGACCGCCTACCGCATGCACATCTGCGCCGGCTCCGGTCTGTACGCCATCATGTACTTCCTGCCGATCTTTCTGGCCGTCTTCGTCGGTACCGACCTGGTCCAGGCCATCGTCAACATGGTTCCCGAGTGGCTGTCCGTTGGTCTGAACGTCTCGACCAAGATCATGACCGCCTACGGCTTGGCCCTGCTGCTCACCATGATGATCAAGAAGGGCATGACCCCGTTCCTGTTCATCGGTTTCCTGCTCGCCGCCTACCTCAACCTGTCCGTCATCGCGGTCGCTCTGATCGGTGTGTGCCTGGCTATCGTCTTCATGGGCTTCAAGTTCAACGGTTCCCATGCAGCTGCCGGTGTCGATTCCGACTACGATCCGCTCGAAGACGACGAAGACTAAGGAGGAACACACTATGGCAACCGCAACCAAGGACGTGTCCCTGAACAAGAAGGTCAGCCAGTTCTTCTGGCGCTCCTGGGCCATCCAGGCCTCTTGGAACTACGAGCGTCAGATGAACATGGGCTTCCTCTACGGCATGGTCCCCACGCTCGACCGCCTCTATCCGGATGAGTCCGACCCCAAGCAGCTCGCTGCCAAGAAAGAGGCTTACCACCGTCACATGGCGTTCTACAACTGCACCCCGCAGACGAGCGCTTTCGTCCTAGGCCTCGCCGCCTCCATGGAGGAGGAGTACGCCAAGGATCCCGAGAACTTCGACCCCGATTCGATCAACGCGGTCAAGACCTCCCTCATGGGCCCGCTTTCCGGTATCGGTGACTCCTTCTTCCAGGGCACCATCCGCGTCATCGCCTTTGGCCTGGGCGTCCAGCTGGCTCAGCAGGGCTCCATCATGGGCCCGATCCTGGCCATGCTCATCTCCATCGTCCCCTCCGTGCTGATCACGTGGTTCGCCGCCAAGATCGGTTACCAGGGTGGCCACGAGTACCTGAGCAAGCTCCAGGGCGGCGACCTCATGGAGAAGCTCATGTATGTCTGCGGCATCGTGGGTCTTATGTCCGTGGGCGGCATGATCGCTACGCTGATCGGCGCTACCACCCCGCTGCAGTTCGCTGACGGCACCGTCGTTATCCAGGACATCCTGGACGGCATGATGCCCCAGATGATCTCCCTCGGCCTCACCGGCCTTATGTACTGGCTCATCAAGAAGAACGTCAACACCGGTTGGCTTCTCGTGATCGCCATCGTGGGCGGCATCGCCCTCTCCGCGGCCGGCATCCTGGCCTAGTCGCGACCTTAAGCGCTTATCCGCTTTCCCCCGGGGGCCTGCCTGGCATCCCATACCCCAGGCAGGTTCCCATCCCCAAACGTGACAAAGGGACCGTCCCTTATGTCACATCCTCGACGGGCTGGCGACTCGGCCCAAATCACGGTAACCCTGCGAGCGTCCGGCAATGTGGCGCCGCAAAAATCGAAAGGAATGTGTCAGATGTACGAGATCGACCTTAACCTCCCTAAGCAGATCGTCGCTGACGTCCTGTCCAACCACGAGATCCACAGCGTTGCCTTCGTCGGCTGCGGTGCCTCCATGTCCGACCTGTACCCCGCCAAGTACTTCCTGGCCAACAACACGGACAAGCTGAACGTTCAGATCTTCACCGCTAACGAGTTCAACTACGACACGCCTTCCTGGGTCAACGAGCACACCTTCGTGATCACCTGCTCCCTCGGTGGCTCCACGCCCGAGACCGTCGAGGCCAACAAGACCGCCAAGAAGCACAACTGCCCGGTCGTCTCCCTCACCAACAAGGCTGGCTCCGCTCTGACCGTCGACGCCGACCACGTCATCGTCCACGGCTTCCACGCCAACTATGCCGCTAAGGCCGAGAAGCCTGGCTACGCCATCGCTCTTGCTCTCGAGATCCTTCAGCAGACCGAGGGCTATGATCACTACGAGGATATGATCACCGGCCTCACCAACATCTTCGACCTGTGCGAGAACGCCGCTCAGCACTGCAAGAAGCTCGCCAAGAAGTTCGCTGAGGACTTCAAGGACGACAAGATGATCTACTTCATGGCTTCCGGTGCCTCCGAGAAGATGGCTTATTCTCACGCCGCCTTCCTGTTCACCGAGATGCAGTGGATCGACGCCGCCGCCTACAACACCGGCGAGTACTTCCACGGCCCGTTCGAGGTTTCCACCGAGGGTAAGCCCTACGTCTTCTTCATGTCCGATGGTGCTACCCGTCCGATGGACGCCCGCGCCCTCACCTTCCTTGAGCGCATGGGCGCCAAGGTCGCTCTGATCGACTCCAAGGACTACGGTCTGGCCGACGCCGTGCCGGCGAGCGTCATCACCTACTTCAACCCGCTGCTGCACCTCGCCGTTATGCGCGAGTACGGCAACCAGATCGCCGAGGCCCGTCAGCACCCGCTGACCATGCGTCGCTACATGTGGAAGCTTTCCTACTAATCACAAGTAAGTAAACCTTACGGGTTGATTGAGAGGGGATGGGGTTTGCGCCCCGTCCCCTTTTTTGCTCTTGAGAGGAGATGCGTATGATCAAGGCAGTGCTGTTTGATATGGACGGCGTGCTGGTCGATACCGAGTGGTTCTACAACCGCCGCCGCGTGGCGTTTATGGAGGAGAAGGGGTTCCACTTTGACGAGATCCCCGATCTCTCGGGGTCTAACGAGCCGGCCATTTGGCAGGCGCTGGTGCCCGACGATGTTGAGTTGCGCGAGCGCCTGCGCGTGGAGTACAAGCAGGTCTACAGCCCGGTCCATCCCGTTCCGTATGCCGAGCTGCTCAACGAGCAGACAGAGCCGGTGATGCGCGAACTGCACGAGCGCGGCGTGAAGTGTGCCATCGCGAGCTCGTCCTATCGCGAGCTGATTGACGAGCTGGTGGACATCGCCGGTATTGCCGACGTGTTGGACTACACCATCAGCGGCCACGAGTGCAGCGCGTTTAAGCCCGATCCCGAAATCTACCTGCGCGCCATGGAAGCGCTGGGTGTGGAGCCGGCCGAGTGCCTGGTCATCGAGGACTCGCCGATGGGTATCGAGGCGGGCAAGCGCTCCGGCGCCCGCGTTCTGGCGTTGCGTCCGCACGAAGGCGTCAACCTGGACCAGTCCGCCGCCGACGTCGTCATCGACAACCTGACCGACATCCTACCTGCCATTTAGGGACAGGTTTATTTTGGCAGGTTTTATCTGGGCAAACGCCGAATTCGCCGTGAAGGGATCGCTCTCTTCACGGCGTTTTTCTTTTAAGCGGCCTCACGGTCCTTCTGATGGTTGTCGAGAGAGGGTGAATTGAAGCGCCCCCGCACGCTCCATGCTACAATCGCGGCCATGCCCCACAACTACATCTGCCTTCGAAAGGAGCCTACGTGGCGAACGCCATCGATCAGCTCGCGGACCGAGTGCTCGTGCTCGGCCGCCTCACCATCGTCCGCCGCGCCATCACTGCCGTGGCGGTCACGATTTCCGCCGTTCTCCAGACATTTCTGATCCAGGCGTTCATTCGGCCCGCCGACCTACTTCCGAGCGGTCTTACCGGCGTCGCGGTCCTGCTCGATCGCGTTACCTCGCTCGGCGGCGTTCACATCGACATCTCGCTCGGTATGCTCGCGCTCAACATCCCCGTGGCGCTCCTATGCTGGAGCGGCATTAGCAAGCGCTTCGTCATCTTCTCGATGATGCAGGTCGTGCTCTCGTCGCTGTTCCTCAACGTCTTTCACTTCGCTCCGTTTTTGGGCGACAAGATCATGCTCATCATTTTTGGCGGCGTGGTCTCGGGTCTGGGCGCTGCCATCGCGCTTAAGTCCGGCGCATCTACCGGCGGCACCGACTTTATCGCGCTGTGGGTTTCCAACCACACGGGCAAGACCATCTGGGGCGTCATTTTTGGTTTCAACTGCGCTATCCTGGCGATCTTTGGCTTCATGTTTGGCTGGGACAATGCGGCGTACTCCATCGTGTTCCAGTTTATTTCGACCAAGACCATCGACAGTTTCTATCGTCGCTACGACCGCATGACGCTGCAGATCACGACGCGCAAGGCAGACGAGGTCATGACTGCCTATGTTGACCATTTTCAGCACGGCATTAGCTGTGCCGAGGTCATCGGCGGATACAGCCGCGAAAAGATGTACCTGCTGCATGCCGTTGTCTCGACCTACGAGAGCCAGGACATTATCAAACTGGTGTGCGACATTGATCCCGGCGCCGTGATCAACGTGTTCCACACGCTCAACTTTGTGGGCGGCTGGTGGGGCGGCCATGTCGACGAGCCCATGCCCACGGCCGTACCCGATCCCGATAAGCCCGCGCGCATGGCCAGCAGGCAGGCGCGCCTCATCGAGCAGGACAGCCTGCAGCAGGACGACGGCAGGTAAGGATTTGCTGTATATGGTGTATCGTTTTATCAAACTGAAGTATCATATAACTAGACGTTATATACGTATTAGTAATTTCGATATTTTGATAAGAGTGATCAGATATGCCCGCACCCAAAAATGCACCGCTTTACCAGCAGATTTACGACGAAATCAAGGATGCAATCGAGAAAGGTGTTTATGCACCTAAGGAGCGCATCCCGTCCGAACTTGAGCTTGCCGAACAGTACGAGGTGAGCCGCATTACGGTGCGCCGCGCCGTTGAGGAACTGTGCTCCGATGGCTACCTGGTTAAGCAGCAGGGCCGCGGCACCTTTGTTTCTACGCCGCACATCAATCGCCAGTTCCACGCTTCGACGCTGCAGACGTTTACTGCGCTGTGTGCCGACAATGGCATGAAGGCGGGCGCACATGTGGTCGATCGCCAGATTGTGCCGGCACGTCAAAACGAGATGGAGTTCTTTGGCCTGCAGAAGGACGCGCTGCTGCTGCACATCAAGCGCGTACGTACAGCCGACGGTGAGCCCATCTTTGAGGAAAACATCTTTGTGCCGTTTGACGCCTACCGTGAGCTGTTGACGGCCGATCTTGAGGACAAGTCGATTTTTGCCGAGGTCGAGCGTGTTGGCGGAACGCCGATTGTCTCGGTTGGCTACCGCACGGTCGAGGCCGTTCGCGCCAATGCCGAGCAGGCAGCAGAGCTGGGCATCGCCCCGCACGATCCGCTGCTCAATCTGCGCGCCGGCTTTACCGGCCCCAATGGCGAGCCGGTCCTGATGGGTAAGCAGTACTACGTGGGCAGCCGCTACGTCATGGTGATGTAGGGTTGGTTCCGCCGTTCTGACGAACGGCGGACCGGTCGACGCTGCAAGCCCGCCAGAGCGGCAATCTGCAGAATGAGCGTGGATAATCTCCCGTTTTTGGCTTGGTGACGGGCCCAAAGTGGGAGATTATCCACGCTCATCCGGAAAGTGTCCAAAAATCCACGCTCGTTCCTTTCGGATTGCGCCGCCCGTGGCCGGCAACCGTGGGGCACCGGTCCGCGTGGCGGCGTATAATCGGCGGCAGATGACTTGGACGTTAGGAAACCATGACCGATAGCATGCAGCAGACGGCGCTCGACACGCTCGGCGCCTATTTTGGCTACACCTCGTTTCGCCCGGGGCAGGACCGTATGGTCGATGCGATCCTTGCCGGCTGCGACGCGCTGGGCGTTATGCCCACGGGCGCCGGCAAGTCCATTTGCTACCAGGTGCCCGCGCTCATGCTTCCCGGCATCACCTTTGTGGTGAGTCCGTTGCTGTCGCTTATGGAGGACCAGACCCGCGCGCTGCTCGCGGCGGGTGCGCGCCCCAGTTATCTCAACTCCAGCCTTACTCCGGCCCAGCAAAACACCGTGCTCAAGCGGGCGCGCGAGGGCCGCTACCAACTTATGTACGTGGCGCCCGAGCGCCTGCTCGAGCCGCGTTTTTTAGCCTTTGCGCAGGAGGCCGCAGCGGACGGCGGCATTGGCGTGCCGCTCGTGGCCATTGACGAGGCCCACTGCGTGAGCCAATGGGGCCAGGATTTCCGCCCCGCCTACCTGCAGATTCGCGAGTTCATTGATTCCCTGCCGCGGCGCCCCATCGTGGCGGCCTTTACCGCTACGGCGACCGAGCGTGTGCGCGCGGACATTCAGCAGATGCTCGGCCTGCAAAACCCTGCGACGGTGGTGACGGGCTTCGATCGCAAGAACCTCTACTTTGGCTGCGAGGAGATGGGCGACAAGGCCAAAGCGGCGTGGGTGCGCGACTATGTGATCGCGCATTCGGGCGAGAGCGGTATCGTGTATTGCTCGACCCGCAAGACGGTCGATGCGCTGGCAGGCGAGCTTGCCGAGGCGCTGGGCCCCAGCGGCATTCGCGTTGGCCGCTACCATGCCGGCATGGGCAACGAGGCCCGCCGCCAAAGCCAGCGCGCCTTTATCGACGACGATATTCAGGTGATGGTTGCCACCAACGCCTTTGGCATGGGCATCGACAAGCCCAATGTGCGCTACGTGATCCACAACAACGTGCCCGAGAGCATCGAGGCCTACTACCAGGAAGCGGGCCGCGCCGGCCGCGATGGCGATCCGGCCAGCTGCCATCTGCTGTGGAACGGTAACGATTTTCGCATGCGCCGCTTTCTGATCGATCGCGGCGATGCTGCCGATGAGGCACTCGACGACGAGCAGCGCGCGTGGGCGCTCCAGAATCGATATCGTCTGCTCAGCCAGATGGAGGGCTACTGCAATACCACCGGCTGCCTGCGCGAATACATGCTGCGCTACTTTGGCGACGAGGCCGCGGCCGAGCATGCCGCGGTCGGTACGGGTGGCACCGCCATGGACGACGTCGAGGGCTGCGGCAACTGCAGCAATTGCCTCACGCAGTTCGAAGTCGAGGACGTCACCGATATGGCCCGCGCTGCCGTGCGCTATGTGGCCACGCGTCCCATGCGCTTTGGCAAGTCGCTGGTCGCCGACGTGCTCCACGGCGGCAACACCGAGCGCATTCGTCAGATGCATCTGGACGAGGACCGCGGCTACGGTGAGCTGTCGAGCGAATCGGTCGGGCGCATCAAGGACATCATCGGCCAGCTGTGCGGCCGCGGTTATCTGGCTACCTCGCAGGGGCAGTACCCGGTCGTTGGCCTGGGCCCGCGTGCCGGCGAGGTCGAGGACGAGGCGTTTGCCTTTACCGTTAAGCGTCGCGCGTCCAAGCGCAAGGCCTCGGCCCGCGCCCGCCGTGCGGTGGATCTGCTGCGCGAGGAGGCCGAGCTGGATCAGCGCCCGCGCGTGGGTGACGATGCCGAGCTGTTCGAGCGCCTGCGTGCCCTGCGCAAGGATATTTCGACCGAGCTGGAGATGGCGCCGTACATGGTCTTTTCCGACAAGGCTCTGCGAGGTCTGTGCCGTCTGCGCCCTCAGACGCGCGACGAGCTTATCCAGGTCAACGGCATCGGCGAGAAAAAGGCCGACGCCTTTGGCGATCAGTTTATGGCGGCGATTGAAGAGTTTGAGTCCGAGCATGCACGGAATGGAGCGTAACGATGGCATCCGACGATAAAACCGAGCGCACTGAGGTGTCCGCCGTGCCGCTGTACCAGCAGGTAATGGACGACCTAAAGGGCGAGATCGCGCGTGGCGTGTACGCATCCGGCTCGCGCATTCCTTCCGAGATGGAGCTCGCGAAGTACTACGGCGTGGGACGCATCACCGTGCGCCGCGCCATCGAGGAGCTGTCGCGCGCGGGGTATCTCAATCGCCAGCAGGGGAGGGGCACGTTTGTGTGCGCGCCCAAGCTCAAGCGCAAGATTCGCCAGAAGGGCGACGTTCAGAGCTTTACCGAGGGTTGCGCCGCCAACGACATGGTGGCCGGAGCACGCCTGGTGTCGCGCACGGTGGTTGCGGCGACGCGTGAGGACGCGGCGTTTTTTGGGGTGGAACCCGGCTGCGAGCTCATCGTTGTCGAGCGCGTGCGCACGGCAGACGGCGTGCCCGTCATGCTCGAGAACAACGCCTTTGTGCTGGCCGACCATCCCTATCTGCAGACGCTTGCCGACAAGGACCTCACGGACAATTCCATCTTTGCGCTCGTTGCCGAGCATTCGGGCCGCGCGCCGCTCAAGTCCGACCCCTGTACCGTGGAGATTGCGCTTGCTGATGCTCAGGCGGCCCCGCTGCTGGAGGTGCCGGTCGGCGAGCCGCTCTTCTATATGGAGGCGTACTTTACCGACGAGGGCGAGCGGCCCCTGCTGCTCGGCCGCCAAAAGATCGTGGGCTCGCGCTACGTGTTCGACATCTAACGTCCACAGATAGAACAATATAGAACAAGTTTGGTGAAATGGCTTCACGGGCGTCGTCGTGCGTGCTATAAATAGGACAACATAGAACGACAGCAGGTACGAGCTGTCGTCGTTCAAAGCCGCCCCACAAGGAGGAGCATCAGCATGAACGCACATGATCTGGTTCAGGAAATCATCGAGCGCAAGGGCAAGATCGAGAATGTCTTTTGGATCGCTTGTGGCGGTTCGATGATCGACCTGATGCCGGCCAACGAACTGCTCAAGCGCGAGGCCACCACGTTTACCTCGACGGTCTACACGGCGCGCGAGTTTTGCCTGATGGCTCCCAAGAGCCTTGGCGAGAAGTCGCTCGTTATTGCCTGCAGCCACAGCGGCAACACGCAAGAGGTTGTCGACGGCTGCGAGATGGCGCTGGCCGCCGGTGCCGAAGTCGTTGCCCTCACCGACTGCGAGGGCTCCAAGATCGATAACGGCAAGTGGACCACCTGGGTCTATCCGTGGGGTGAGGGCGTGTCGCAGGCCGAGGTGCCGCAGGGCATTGGCGCTCTGATCGCCACCGAGTTGCTCGACCAGCAGGAAGGCTACGAGTCACTCGCCGACATGTATGAGGGCCTCAAGCAGATGGATGCGCTGCTGCCCGCCGCCCGTGAGAAGGTCAACGCCGAGCTGGGCGCCCGCTTTGCCGAGCTCTGCCAGCAGCACAAGTTCTTCTATATCCTGGGCTCCGGCCCCAACTTTAGCCAGACCTATGCCATGGCGATCTGCTCGCTCATGGAGATGCAGTGGCAGCACTGCTGCTACATCCACTCCGGCGAGTACTTCCATGGCCCGTTCGAAGCCACCGAGCCCGGCGTGTTCTACTTTGTGCAGCTCGGATCGGGCGAGTGCCGCCCCATGGAGGAGCGCGCTCTTGCGTTCCTCAACACGCACACCGATACCGTCATGGTGCTCGATGCGCTCGAGTACGGCGTGGGTGAAGTGCCTGCCAGCGTGCGTTCGTACCTGGAGCCGATCTTCTTCTACGCGATGAGCTGCGAGCTGCGTGCCGCCCGCGGCAAGGTGTTCGACCACAGCCCCGAGATTCGTCGCTACATGGGCATCGAGCAGTACTAGGTACCGGGAATAACCTCTCACGACGGGGCTTCCGCCAAGTGCGGGCCCCGTTTTGCTTTGCCAAGAAAGAAATGGGGATTGAACATGCGCGTGCTTGATTTGACTCACACTATTAGGGAAGACATGCCGGTATTTCCCGGAGCCGATACACCCAAGCTGCTGCCGGCGAGCACCTACGAGCACGACGGATTTAAAGAGACGCTCATGCAGATGTACACCCATACGGGGACGCATATGGATCCACCGGCGCATCTGTTTGCCGACCGCAAGACGCTCGATGCGTTTCCGGCAAGCCAGTTTATAGGCAGGGCATTGGTTGTCGATTGCCGCATGCTCGCCGAGGGTGAGGCCATTACTGTGGAGCAGCTCCGTCCCTATGGCGATAAGGTGACTCAAGCCGAGTTTTTGCTGTTCAACTTGGGTTGGGATAAGCGTTGGGGAACCGAGGCGTACTTTGGCGACTATCCTTGCGTGGACGATGAGGTGTTGGACCTGATCATCGACGGCGGCTACAAGGGCATCGGCTTTGATGTAATTGGACTCGACCCCATCGCGGACGAAAACCTGACGCGCCACAAGAAGTTGTTCCGCGCATGCGATATCGTCAACATCGAGAATCTTAAGGACCTGGACTGTTGCGGCGACGATCTGTTCTGGTTTAGCTGCGCACCGCTCAAAATCGAGGATTGCGACGGCTCGCCCATTCGCGCAATCGCGTGGTTTGAGGATTAAAGCGCCCTGTTCCATCTGTCGAAAAGCATTCACCTTCGATTCGCGAGCGTGTCGCATGAGCCAAAAAGCGGGCCGTGCCGGGGATTTCCGGCGCGGCCCGCTTTGCATAGCGTCCGTATGAGCGAGGTGTCGCGTCAAGCGGCGGCCTACTTCGCGTCGTAGGCCTCGGCGTCCCACCAGTCGAGCTGGGCGATGTTGTCGCGGATGTGCTGGCAGCTCTTGTGGAAGCCCTCGAGCTCGTGCTCGGACAGGTCGAGCGTGTAGACCTCCTCGACGCCCTCGGCACCGATCACGCACGGCAGGGAGGTGAAGATGCCCTCCTCGCCATACTGGCCGGTCATAAGCGTGGAGGCGGAAAGCACGGCGTGCTCGTTGTGCAGCACGGCGGCGCAGACGCGAGCGGCGGAGTTGGCGACGGCGTACTCGGTGCACTGCTTGCCCTGGTAGGTCACGTAGCCGCCCTTGCGTGCAAGCTCCTCGACCTCCATGTGGTCGAAGGCGTACTTGTCGGGGTTCTCGGTCTGAAGCTCGTTGAGGCTCTTGCCGGCGATGGTTGCGGCCTTAAAGGCGGCCAGCTGGCTTAAGCCGTGCTCGCCGATCATGTAGGCGTCGATGGACCTGGGGCTCACGCCGACCTTCTTGGAGATCTCGGTGCGCAGGCGGGCGGAGTCCAGGCCGCAGCCCGAGCCGATGATCTTCTTGGGATCGTAGCCGGTCAGGTGCCACAGCTCGGTGCACACGACGTCGCAGGGGTTGGAGATGCTCACGAAGATGCCGTCAAAGCCGGCGTCGACGATGCGCTTGGCAAAGGTGCGGGCGGCGTCGGTGGTAAAGAACAGCTCGCCGTCGCGGTTGCCGGCGGCCAGCGCGACCTTGCCGGCGGCGTTGACGATGACGTCGCAGCAGGCAAGCTCCTCGTAGTGGTCGTAGCAGTTGACGATCTTGGTGTTGTACGGGACAAACGAAAGGGAGTCGCGCAGGTCCTGGACCTCGGACGTCACCTTGGCCTCGTTGATATCGCACAGGTACAGCTCATCGGCAATGCCCTGCATGAGCAGACTGTTGGCAACATGTGCTCCTACGTGGCCCTGGCCGACCACACCGATCTTACGCGTCTGGTACATATATGTATCCTTTCGGCCGAGTTTTTCGCGTCGAACCATTGTAGCGTCCAGCTGCCACTTTGCTAGACTAAAGCGCCGTAGATTTTTGGGACATGCCTTAATCTCTACTTTTGGAGTGATTTGGGCCGCTGACGGCATCGCTGGGCGATGTGCTCGCGCGGATGGGGCCGCTCGTTGTACCATAGCTGCAACTGACTCGTAAGGAGCATCCATGCCCATTCGCATCCCCGACGCCCTCCCTGCCGCCGCGCAGCTCGAGAGCGAGAACATCTTTGTCATGACCGAGTACCGCGCGCTGCACCAGGACATCCGTCCGCTGCGCGTGCTCATCCTCAACCTCATGCCCACCAAGATCGCCACCGAGACGCAGATCATGCGCAAGCTCTCCAACACGCCGCTGCAGGTTGAGGTGGACCTGCTGCGCACCAAGACGCACGAGGCCACGCACGTGAGCGCCGGCCACCTGGAGACGTTCTACCGCACGTTCGACGACATCCGCGACATCCACTACGACGGCCTGATCATCACGGGCGCGCCGGTGGAGCAGATGCCGTTCGAGGAGGTCGACTACTGGCCCGAGCTCTGCCAGATCATGGATTGGTCCACCACGCACGTGCACTCTACGCTGCACATTTGTTGGGGCGCGCAGGCGGGGCTCTACCATCATTACGGCATCCAGAAGTACGACCTGCCGGCAAAGGCGAGCGGCGTGTTCGAGCATTATCTGGTGAAGCCGCAAAGCCCGCTGGTCCGCGGCTTCGACGACCGCTTCTATGCCGTGCATTCGCGCAACACCGATGTGCGCCGCGAGGACGTGGAGGCCGAGCCGCAGCTTGAGGTCGTGGCCGTGTCCGACGAGGTGGGCCTGTACATCGTCAAGTCGACCGACAGCCGTCGCTTCTTTGTATTTGGCCATCCCGAGTACGATACCGACACGTTGCGCCTGGAGTACGAGCGCGACGTGAAGCGCGGCCTCAACCCTCAGGTGCCGGCGCATTACTTCCCGGGCGACGACCCCTCCGCCGAGCCGCGCAACGTCTGGCGCAGCCAGGCTCAGCTGTTCTACACCAACTGGCTCAACTACTACGTCTACCAGACCACGCCCTACGACCTGGCCCGCGCCGGCGAGGAGCACTAGGCTGCGATGGTACTGCTGTAGCCGTGGCTGATATGGCGGCGATTAGGCGCTGATGATGTGGGGTAGCGGCAGGTCGTGAGCGTCGGTGGGAACGCGGTCGACACGCTGCTCGTCAAAGGCGATGCCGATGATTTGGCATGCGGGCGAGAGCATGGGCAGGTAGCGGTCGTAGCAACCGCCGCCGTAGCCCAGGCGCGCGCCGGTTTGGTCGAAGGCCACGAGCGGCACGATGATCATGTCGAGAGCTTCGGCAGGCACGATAGGGAAGCGGTTACTGTCGATGTCCGTGGCCGCGAAGGCCCGCGTGGGGTGGGCGATAAACGGAGCCGCGGACGCATCGTCGGCGGCAACTGCCCGCATACACATGCGCTGGCCACAAGCCACGGTGTCTGTTGCCGAGAGCATGCACGGATAGGCCACGCGCCAGCCGCGCGCGGCGGTCGCAGCGGCAAACGCGGCAGGGTCTGCCTCGGAACCCATCGCGGCATAGACGGCAACGGTGCGCGGCGCCGCGGCATCCAAGCGGCCCAGCAGCTCAACCAGCCGCGTGCAAATGACAGCAGACTTTGCCTTCCGAACATCCAAATCAATCGCATCGCGCCGAGCAATTACCGCCCGTCGCAACTCAGCCTTGTCCATCCCGGCCCTCTCTCCCAAACCTACCAAAAAGGGACAGGTTTATTCTGACAGGTTTTATCTGGGCAAACGTCGAAGCCGCCACAAAGGCGCCCTGTGTGGCGGCTTCGACTCGACGTTGGCTTCACAGCGCCGCAGCGATCGCTTCAGTCACAAACTTATTGAGTGACTCACCCTTCTTTGCCGCTGCCAGCGCTGCTTGCTTGTGGAGCTCAGAGCCCGTTCTTACGTTGAACGAGCCCTTAAAAGCCCGCTCGGGTTCCTTGCCCTTCTCGGCGCAAAACTCAAGGTAATCGTCGACGGCGTCGTGGAAGCATTGCTCCACTTCTTCAGCCGTGGAGCCTTCAAATACGATTGCATCCCTAATGCCGGCGACCATACCTGTTAGCACATGCTGTTCGGCATCGAACTCGACCGGGGCGAAATAACCCTTGTATGCCAAAACGTTACTCATGACTACCTCCGACATCTTGCAGAAAGCGAACGATGTTTCGAATGGTCCCCGCTGTCAATTCGTCAGATGGATGAGGCGCGTGCATTACGAACATCCTGCCATCTGATGGCCTGTAGAAGCGAACGCGCGATCCGGATGTCTTGCCTTTGCTGTCCATTTCAAAGCCATATGAAGCCATAACTTTAAGAAAGTCAGCAAATCTATACGTTGAAGGACAGCTAAGCAGCTGGGCGATGAGTTTATCGGATCGAGTCATCCCGCCTCACATTCTGCAACTATATTCTAGTTGCAATTTCAGTTCGATGCAAGCACCTCTACTATAGAACATGTGTGCGTATAGAACAAGTGTTCGAATCGCCACTGAGAAAGGGGACAGGCACCTTCGTGGTGGTCTGTGCTGTGATGGGCGTCTGCGGCGGTTTGTCTCGATCTGTAACAGTAACTCGGCAAAATTGGACTTAGATGTTACAGATTGAGACAAAGAGTTGGTGCCGTTCGGGAACGTCTCGATCTGTAACATCTGGAGCCGATATTGCCGTCTAGATGTTACAGATCGAGACAAACCGCCGCGGTGGGCTGCGCCGCCCCGCTCAGGCCGCAGAAAAAAGGTAGATTTTCGGGCATGTCCCAAAAATCTACCTTTAGTGCCTTAGCCCAACAGGTTGACGACGGTAAAGCCGGCGTTGCTCTTGGCGATGACGTCTCGGCCGCCAAAGACGCAGGTGGGCGACTCGGCTGCGATGCGCGTCACGTCGGCGCCGAGCGAGCGCAGCTCACCGGGCGTGGCGGCGAGCATCTGGGCGCGGCGCTCCTCGCGTGCATGCGGATCGAGTCCGGCCAGGTAGGTCGTGTTGCGGCGCTTGGTGAGCGCGTACGGCTTCACCGGCGCGTCCATGCCGCTCACGCAGCTCACGATAAAGCCCTCAAAGGCGGCCTCGTCGGGCTCAAAGCTGCCGAGCCATTCGCCTGCGCGCGCCACGCGCTCAATCGAGGGGTCGATTGCCGGGTCGCGGTAGGTGTAGAACGCCGCCTGACGCTCGCCGGCCGCGCGGAATCCGCAGCCGTACGCACCACCCTTCACGCGGATCTCGTTCCACAGGTAGTCGTAGGAGAGCGCGTTGGCGGCAACCGCCCAGGCGCCCGTCACGTCAATGCCCAGGCGACGCGGGTCGCACGCGCTTGCCGCAAAGCAGATGTCGCTGGGGATGACAAAAGCCTCATGGCGGTCGCACGGCGCCGGCACCACGAGCGCGTCGCGGCCGGCGCCATCGCCAGCGTCCAGCCCCAGGTCGCCCGCGGCGGCCCAGTACGCGTTAAAGTCCTCGTCGCTGCCAGTAAAGCTCGCCATGCAGCCGTCGGCCACAAAGATGCGGCCTGCCAGCTCGGCAAGCTTGGCGCGCAGGCCGCCCAGGCGCTCGTCAAAGTGGTCGAGCAGATCGCGCAGGAACAGATAGAAGTCCACGCCCGAAAGCTGCTCACGCACCACGGCCGAAGGCGAGCTGTAGCTCATAGCGCGGCCGAGCGCCGCCGAGTGGCCGTTGTTGATAAAGCCCTGCTCAAGCCCAATGCGAATCTGCGTGAGCACGTCGCGCACGCGGTCGGCGTCGGCATCGAGCAAAAGCGTGCTCGACCACACCTCGCGCGGCAGGCTTGCCAGCGCATCAATCTTCTCGGACAGGGCGCCGGCGCTCACCAGCAGGTAGGGGCGCACGCCGTTCACGTCGGGCTGGGTCATGACCTCGGTCGTAAAGCTCAAAAAGCCCAGCTTGCCGGCGAGCAAGTTGTCGAGCTCCTCGGCCGAGTGCTCGCGCGTGGGCAGCTGCTTAAGCAGGCGGCAGAGCAGCGTCACATAGGGCAGGTCCTCAAATGCGACGCAGCTCAGGTCGAAATACTGCATGGCGTAGGCCAAGCGGTTGGTGGGGATGCCGTGACGCAGACAGGGGATGGGCGCGGTCGTGTCCACGACCAGCGGTGGTTCGGGGCGCGCCTCGCCAATGTCGGACACGCGCAGGCGCGGCAGCGTGGCCTTGTCCTCGGGCGTGTCCTCGGCTTCCTGCGCGGCACGCAGCGCGGCCGTGCGCTCGACCACGTCGGCCAGCTCGGAATCGGTCATGGCGTCGCGCTTGGCTGCCAGCTCGATGGCCTCGGCACCCTCCGAACCCTCGGCGGCGTCCACCGGCACCAGCTCGACGAGCGCCATGTGGTCGTTCTCCAGCACCAGCTCGCGCAGCAGGTCCTCAAAGTAGGTGCCGTCCAGCTCGCTACGCAGCTCCTCGTACACCGGGCCGTACTTGAGCGCCAGCGTCGCGGCGTCGTCATCGTAGAGCCACGTGCTCAGCGCGTCGCACGCAATGGCCACGCCGTCGGCGATGCCGTAGTCGCGCTGGCGCAGATCGTATTCGTTGCTGCTGATGATGGCTTCCAGGCGCTCGCGCGGAACGCCGTACTCGCACAGGTCGCGGCAGGCGTCCTGGAACACGCGGCGCAGCTCGCGCGCCACGCCGGGCTGCGCGTTTTGCAACATGATGAGCTCGTAGGGCTGCAGGCTCTCGGCCGCGGTGTAGCTCACCACGTTGCCGCCCAGGCCGGCGGCCAGAATGGTCTTCTTGACCGGCGCCTCGTTGGAGCCCAGCAGCGCCTCGAACAGGATATCCGCCGCGATCGTGCGTTTGCGGTCGAGCGCGCTGCCCAACACAAGGCCCAGGCCCACCAGGGCGTTCTCGGGTGTAGTGGCCATCTCGACGCGCTTGTACTCGCAGGTCACGGGCGTCTGCACGCCCAGCGGATTGGGCGCCAGCGTGGACGGGTCCTCGCCGGCGGCAACGGCTGCGTCCATGCGGCGGCTTGCGGCACTCGGCTGCGACAGATAACGCTCGTCCAAAAAGGCCAGTGCGCGGTCCACGTCCAGGTCGCCGTAGAGCGTGATGTAGGAGTTGGAGGGGTTGTAGTGGCGCGCGTGCGTGTCCAGGAACTGCTCGTAGGTGAGCGCGGGAATCGCGCGCGGGTCGCCGCCGCTTTCGTGCGCATAGGCGGTGTCGGGATAGAGCGCGGCGTTGACGGCGTCGTCCAGCACGCTCATGGGATCGGACAGCGCACCCTTCATCTCGTTGAACACCACGCCGTTATAGCGCAGCGTGCCCTCGCGCAGGCTCGCGGAGCTACCGTCGCCCTCGCCCTCGGCGCCCTCCGGCAGGTCCAGCTCGTAGTGCCAGCCCTCTTGCTCAAAAATGGTCGGCTTGGTGTAGATGGCCGGGTTGAACACCGCGTCTAGGTATACGTCCATCAGGTTGTACAGGTCCTGCTCGTTGGTGGTGGCAACGGGGTAGATGGTCTTGTCGGGGTAGGTCATGGCGTTGAGGAACGTCTGCATGGAGCTCTTGATCAGGTCGACAAACGGCTCCTTGACGGGGAACTTGGCCGATCCGCACAGCACCGAGTGCTCAAGAATATGGAACACGCCGGTGGAATCGGCCGGCGGCGTCTTAAAGCCAATGGCAAAGGCCTTGTTTTCGTCGTCGCACGCCAGGTACAGCAGGCGAGCACCCGAGGCAGTGTGGCGCAGCACGTAGGCGTCCGAGTCGAGCTCGGGCACGGTCTCGCAGCGCTCGACGGCAAAGCCGTGGCAGGTAGTGCCGGGCACTAGCAGCGCGGCGGCAGCGGCGCGCGGGTCGGTTGAGGTGGTGGGCATATGCAGTCTCCTTTGACGCCCCAGCGGGGGCGAATCGAGTCGAATCCCCGAGAGTATACCCATATGGGGCCGCGGCACTGCGGCGAACCGGAGACGATGCCGGCTGATCGTCGATCACTCGCGGTTCGCCCGCCGCACGAGCGTGGAAATTCGGACGCCCGCCGGATGAGCGTGGATTTTCGGACATCTATCGAACGAGAGTGGATATTTGGACGGAATCTGCCGCAAAAGCCCCAAAAAACGTCCAAATATCCACTCTCGATATCCGACCGTCCGAAAATCCTCGCTCGTGCGGTGACGGCTACGGCAAGGCGTCACCGCCGGATCGACAATGGCTCTGCCGGACGACTTATTCCTGCGCAGCCTCGTGCTCGTCCATCAGGAACAGCCTAAGAACCAGCTTGATGACATTTCCCGGTTTGACTTCAGCCGTGCCAAAGACGCTGCGCTCGGCGAGCTCGCTGCAGTATGCGTAGATATCGCGGATAAGGTCCGCGCCCGAAAGCGTAAACATGTAGCCTGCGTCCGAAAGCGCATTGGGTGCGGCGGGCAACTTGGTCATGCGACAAAAGGTCAACAGGTCGGGCGCCATAGCGTCTTGGTAGCCAAGATGGCTGCCGTCTTCTTGTGCGGCGAGTTCCAGCTGGCGTACTCGATCCAGCGCCGCTGCCAGCACAAAGCTCGGTGTGGGCGCATTGACGTCTTCCGTGTTCGCCACGAGTTTGCCCGCCGCCTGTGTGACAAGCCAGGCGACCTCGCGCTGGCAACGCACGGCCTTGCGCGTAACCGGCTTGATGGACGAAGAAGAAACGCTCCCCTTAGGCGGATTCGAAGCAGCCATAAGACCCTCCCATGAACAATCCGGCCCAACAAGCCCGGATGAAACACGTGCTACATCAGTATACAGGGGAGTGGGGTAGCGGGGTACAAGCGCGCCAGCGGCAAACCGAGAGCATCAACAATGTGCCTCCGCTCTATTTGGACGATGGTACGTGGGCCATTAAGTACTCGGTCAAGCGCCGGGTACCGTTGGTTTTCGAGGCCAGAATTACAACCGTAAAATGCTCAACTGCATGGAATGTGACGTCCCAGTCGGAGTCATATTTGCAACCGAGGTGGGCTATAAGGTGCTCGGCCTTGCGTTTGTTGAGCGGTTCGAGCCCGAAAACGGATGGTTTGTTCTGCACGGTCCTGTTCATAAAGGCGGACCGGACCCTCGTTTTGCGCCCGACATGAGTTATCTGAAGCACATACCCGTCGATATTGAGTTTGCCGGACAGTGTGCGACCGACGATGAAATTTGGTTTTGGCATTCTTTGACGATCGTGTTGTTTGATCGGATCGCGTGGCGATGCAATCTCGCGCACGCCCGCCGGTGCATGCTCTTCCTGTTTTGTATAGCGAGAGGGGAGCGTGTATGAGCTGGCGAGGCGATATTGCGATGGGGAAGTACGGAAAACTGCCGTGTGCCCTTATAGACAACAATATGTTTCCGAGCGTAGAGGTTGATTGCGGGTCGTTTGTCGTCACCTGCCCTTGCTGCGGCTCGCAAATACCGTGTCTCGACATTCGGTTCATCGATGCGCGTGACAGACTCAGCGACGAAGTGAGAAAACAGACAGGCGTTCATATGCCGGTGTATCCGGAGAAATGCCCTGTTTGTGGCCTCGATATCGTGTATGACGCCGGCGACGAGGGATAGGTGATGCGGAGGAGCTGGCTGTGAAGGCATCTTCGTCTCTACAAATAAACCCCCTCACCGAGTTGCCTGTGGAGCTCGGCGTGATGGTCGCGTGCCCAGGTAAAGAGCGCTTGGTCAAAGTCGGTGCGCGTGGCCGGGACGCCAAAGACGCCGGCAACTTCGACGCGCACAAACTCCAGTGCCGGCAGCTTGTTGATGGCAGTGAGGGCAAACGGGGACGAGGGCTCCTCGAACAGATAGCGGCTGCCTTGCAGCGCGTCGCAACTGGTGCACGTGTTGCCGAGCGACGGGGCTTTGGAAGCTCGCGCTCCTACGGGCTTGTAGCCGCAGCGCTTATGAAGGTAGTCGCGGATCTCGCCCGGCACGCAGCCAAGAGCGGGCACGATGGCGAGTGCGTTGGCTCTGGCCGTGTCGATGGCAATGTGCCCGGCTTCGTTGGGCGCGTGCGCGATGGCGATGCTCTCGTCGTTATCGGTTCGATAGGGAATGCCGAAGGCCGCGACCGAGGTCTCTTTGTGACACTTCCAGCATTCGCGCTTGCCCAGTACTAGATATATATACGGCGCCGAGGGGTCGGATCGGTCAACACCGGGCAGCCACTCGGCAAAGGGCTCGGGGTTGACGCCGCTGGGTACATACCAGACCTTCTTGGTCCGGTCCCATTTGGCACCCAGTGCCTTGGCTTCTTCTTTGTGCGAAAAGGGGACATCGAGCTCGGTGCGCATGGCGGCTCCTTGGTGCTGCAGGTGCGAGTGGCTCAAGGATACCGCAGGGCGCAGACATCGCGGCGTTTTGTTGAGAAGTTGCGGCGCGGACTGCTTGGTTACGCCGTTAGATAAATTGGCAAGTAGATGGTCGGCTTTTGACCAGTTGGGCGGTTGGAGCAGCTTGCGGCGCAGTTTTGTGCCTGGCTATTGTTGATGTTGGGGTATTGAATATATTTGGCTGCCATTCGTCAGGTGAATTGATGTTACGTTGCGATGACGGTTGGAACTGCCAGCGGATTTAGCGACATAAAACAAAACAGCCCAAAGGACATAGCCTCTGAGCTGCGAACATTTGGTGGGCGTTAGAAGA
>URIE01000016.1 GCA_900547805.1 uncultured Collinsella sp. | reverse complement strand
GGGCTCACGGGAGGGAAAGCGAGGCTACTCGCCGAGCTTGGGATGCAGCAGCGACGGTGCAGCGCCGAGCAGCATCTTGGTGTAGGGGTCCTGGGGGTGCTGGAAGACCTGCTTGGCCTCGCCCTGCTCGACGATCTTGCCGCCATTCATAACGATGATGTCGTCAGAGATATAGCGGACCGTCTGGATGTCATGGCTAATGAACACCATGGCCAGGCCGAGCTCCTTCTTAAGGTCGGTCAGCAGGTTGAGAATCTGCGCGCGGACCGAAACGTCCAGAGCCGAGGTGGGCTCGTCGGCGATGATGGCATCGGGGTTCAACGACAGGGCACGGGCAATTGCGACGCGCTGGCGCTGGCCGCCCGAAAGCTGGCCGGGAAGAACCTCGGCGGCAGAGCTGGGCAGACCGGTGAGCTCCAAGAGCTCCTTGACGCGCTTCTCCTGCTCGGCCTCGGTACCCAGGTTGTGGACGCGCATGGGGTCGAGCAGCTGCTCGCGAACGACCATGCGGGGGTTGAGCGCCGTGGCCGGGTTCTGGAACACGACCGAGATGACGCGACCCATGTGGCGACGGTCCTCGGCGGTACGTTTGGTAACGTCCTTGCCCTTAAAGTAGACCTTGCCGCTCGTGGGGGCCTGCAGGCCGCACATGACGTTAGCGGTGGTGGACTTACCGCAACCGGACTCGCCGACGATGCCGATCGTCTGACCGGGCATGAGCTTAATCGTTACACCCTGGACGGCGTGAACCAGGTTGGGGTGCAGAATCGAGCCGGTACGGGTCCTAAAGGTGACGTGGACGTCATCAAGGAAGATGATCGGCTCGACGCCGTTGACTGCGGTCTCGCTCATCTACATCACCTCCGCGTGAGGGGTCAAACCATTTGCCTTGAGCACCTCGTCGGGGAGCTCGGAATAGAAGTGCTCGGTGCCGGGCACGCGCTTGAAGACCGGACGGGTGTCCAGGCCAATACGCGGATGGCTCGAGCGGGGCGCGAAGCGATCGCCCTTGGGGAAATCGCGCGGACTCGGAACGGCGCCGGGCACCTGGTGCAGGCGGCCCGAACCGCTCTCGATGGACAGAACAGAACCCAGAAGACCGCGGGTGTACTCGTGGATCGGGTTAGTGAGCAGCTCCTTGGTGGGTGCCTGCTCGATAACCTGACCGGCGTACATAACCGTGATGTTATGGGCAACCTCGGCGACCAGCGCCAGGTCGTGCGAAACGAAGATCATGGCAAAGCCGAGCTTGGCCTGAAGATCGTTGAGCAGCTTGATGACCTGCTTCTGGACGGTAACGTCCAGAGCGGTCGTGGGCTCGTCGCAGATGACCAGCTTGGGGTCGCGGGTAAGGGCCATAGCGATCAGGACGCGCTGACGCTGGCCACCGGAAAGCTCATGCGGATAGCTCTCGAGCGTACGCTTGGGGTCGAGGCCAACGAGCTCCAGGAGCTCCTCGGCGCTACGGGTGCCGCCACGCTTGGTGAGCTGCTTCATCTGGGCAGAGATGAGCATGGAGGGGTTAAGCGAGGACAGGGCGTCCTGGTAGACCATGGCGATATCGGTACCGCGCAGGCCGAACCACTCCTTCTTGCTCATCTTGAGCAGGTCGCGGCCCTCCCAGAGAACCTCGCCGGAAAGATGCTCGTCATCGTCGGTCAGGCCCATGATGGCCAGCGTGGTGATGGACTTACCGCAACCGGACTCGCCCACCAGGCCCATGGTCTGACCAGGACGAACGTCAAAGTTGACATGGTCGACGACGTTGATATCACCGTGGTGTTCAAACTGGATGCAGAAATCGCGGACCGAGAGAATCGGTTCGACAGACTCGTCGGGCACATGGCGATCGTCACGCTTGAGCTCGACATCGCGCAGGGCGCCAAGGCGAGCGGAGAGGGACTGGGCCTGCTCCTTGTAGGCGCGAACGGGGTCGGAGACCAGCAGGTCGGCCTCGCGACGCTTGGAGGAATCGGTCGGATCCAGGGCGGCGGAGGGAGCAGCGGCCATGGCGTCGGTAATGCCCTCGGAGAGGATGTTGAGCGCCAGGCAGGTGATCATGATGGCCAGGCCCGGGAACAGCGCCTGCCACCAACGGCCGGCGAGCACGCCGCCGCGGGCGTCGGCGAGGATGTTGCCCCAGGTAGCGGTGGGCTCCTGAATACCAGCGCCGATGAAGGTCAGCGAGGCCTCGAAGATGATGGCGTCGGCGACCAGGGTAACGGTGAAGACCATGATCGGGGCGATGCAGTTACGCAGAACATGCTTGATCAAAATCCACGGAGCCTTGGCGCCGGAAACGATGACCGCGCGGACATAGTCCTCGCCATACTCGGACACGATATTGGCGCGCACGATACGGGCAATCTGCGGAGTGTACATAAAGCCGATGGCGAAGATGATCGACGGCACGGAGTTGCCCAGGATGGAGACGAAGACGGCCGCGAGGGCGATGCCCGGGATGGACATGATGATGTCCAAGATACGCATGATCGTCTCGGAGACGGCCTTGCGCGAAACCGCTGCAAGGGCGCCCACGACCGAGCCGCAGACCAGAGCCATGGCGGTGGCGCCAAAGCCGATGATCAGCGAGTAACGACCACCGTAGAGCATACGCGACAGAATGTCGCGACCCTTATCGTCGGTACCGAAGATAAATCCGTTGCCGGGAGCCTGGCGAGCCGTAAAGATCTCGACCGGGCTATAGGGGGCAAGAAGGGGCGCCAGAATCGCAGTCAGGGCGACCAGCATCAGCACGACGGCGGCAATCTTAGAAGACAGCGTCATCTTCTTCCAGCCACCGAGCTTGAGCCCCTTGGAGGCAGCCTTCTCGAGCTGCTCGGTTTGCTTCTCTCGAATCTTTACCATAATCTACACCGTCCTGATGCGCGGGTTGATGAGCAGGTAGAGCATGTCAACCACGATGTTGATGATGATGAAGGCAAGAGCAACGACGATAACGACGCCCTGAACCAGGTTCGCCTCGTTGCCCTGAACGCCCTGCAGAATCGCGGTGCCCATGCCGGGGAGGTTGAAGATAACCTCGATGACGACGGCGCCGCCCATGAGGTAACCGATCTTAAGACCGAGGGTGGTGACCGGGGTGATCAGCGCATTGCGAAGAACGTTGATGCCGACGACGACCTTCTCGGGAACGCCGGCGCCGCGAGCCATACGGACATAATCCTTATCGAGCTCCTCGACCATGGCGGTACGCACGATACGAGTCATCTGGCCCGTCAGCGGAAATGCCAAGGCGATAGCGGGCATAATCATACGTCCCAGATAGCCAACCGGATTCGTGGTGAAGTGAGGCAGAGCACCCGATGCCGGGAGCACCTTAAGGTAGGAAGAGAACAGCAGGATCAACAGAACGGCAAGCCAGAACGACGGGGTTGCCAAGCCGGCGATGGAAAAGACGCGGATCACTTGGTCCGGCCATTTGTCGCGATACAGAGCCGCGATGACGCCGAGCAAAAACGAAACGACCGCACCGATGGCAAGACCGATGAAGGTCAGCTGCATCGTGACGGGCAGGGCCGTGGAGATGCGCTTGGCAACGGAGTTGCGAGCAGCACCATAGGTGCCCATATCGCCATGGATCAGATCGCCCATATAGCGCACGTAACGCACGGGCCAGGGGTCGTCCAGACCATACTTCTCATGGTACTCGGCAACCGCCTCGGGCGAGGCACCGTCACCCAACGCCGTGTAGGCGGGGTCGGTCTTGGAGAACGACATAAGGAAGAACACCAGGACGGTGACGCCCAATGCCATGATCGGCAGCGCCACAAGACGCCTTCCAATCAAACGTAGCAAGTTGTTCACGTTCTCTCCCCTTTCTTTTGTCGGTAGGACCAACTGGTATATGAGTACGGATACTCATTACAAGACCCGAGCGACATCGTTGCCGCCCGGGTCTTTGTTTCAACTATGAGGATACGGTCCCAACGACCGACATCCTGCATACAGACTCAAGCGAGTCTTACGCCTTGACGGTCGCAACGCCCCTGAAGGACATGCTCGTCGTGCCGATGCCCTTGAAGCCATCGAGGGCCTCGCCGTTGGGCGCAGTGGACGGATCGTCCCAGGAAGCGGAGACGGTCTTGACGTGGACAACGGGGTACAGAACGGCGTTGTCGGCAATGATGTCGAAGCACTCGTTCCACTTCTTCTGCTGCTCGTCGCCCTCGGCGGCAAGAGCCTCGTCCATGAGACCGTGGAGCTTCTGCCACTCAGCGGACTCCTTCCACGGGCAACGGGTCTGCATCCAGACGTTGTCGCCGTACCACCAGTTGAGCAGCAGGTCGGGGTCGGCGCCGAAGCAGGAAGGATCGCCAGGGGCAAGGAGGATATCGTAGGCCTCGCCGCCGTCGATGGCAGCGTAGGTAGCCGGCGAGGTATCGGTCTGGATGGTCACATCGAAGCCGAGAGCGTCGAGGTCGTTCTTGACCTGGGCGGCCATGCCCTTAATCTGCTCGTTGTCGGTGGTGCGCAGGGTGATGGCACCCGGGGTGATGCCAGACTCCTCGATGAGCTTCTTAGCCTTCTTGGCGTCGGTCTTGTACACCGTGGAAGCCTCATGATAGTTGGTGAAGCTCTTGGGCAGGTAGCAGCTGGCAGCGGTGGCAAGGCCGGCGAAGGTGTTGCTGACCATCTTCTCGGTGTCGAGCGCATACATGACAGCCTGACGGACCTTGACGTTGTTCCAAGGCTCCTTGGCGACGTTGAACATGATGAAGCGAGTGCCGAAACCCTGAACGTTATCGATCTTGCAGCCGGCGCTCTCGAGCTGGTCGACGGCGTCAGCGGTAACGAGCTCCATAACGAGCGTGGAGCCCTCCTGCTGAGCGGTAACGCGAGCGGTGGGGTCGGTCAGAATGCTGTACTGGATCTTCTTATCCTCGGCAGCATACTCACCGTTGTACTCGGGGTTGGGAACCAGGGTGATCTCGGTATCGGAGATAGAGTCGTACATCCAGGGGCCGGAGCCGATCGGCTGCTTGGCGCGATCCTCCTCGGTCTGGGTGGCCGGGGTAACGCGGACGATGGCCAGACGATCCTTGAGCAGGGAGAAGTTGGGGACCTTGGTCTTGACCGTCACGGTGCTGGCGTCCTTGGCCTCGATGGACTCGAAGGGTTGGAAGAACGGAGCATAGGTAGCGGAAGCGGCGCAAGCGGTGTAGGAGGCAACGACATCGTCAGCGGTGACCTCGGTGCCATCGGAGAACTTGGCGCCCTTGCGGATGGTGACCTCGAAAGTGGTGTCGTCCACAGACTTGGGATCGTCGGTGGCGAGCTCGTTGAAGGTGCTGTAGTCGTGGTAATCGATGCCGTAGAGGCCCTCGACGACGTGCCAGTTAGCACCCAGGCCCACAGCGGAGCCGGTGCTGGCGGGATCGAAGCTGGACGGAGCGTAAGCGGAACCAGCGGTGATCACGCCGCCGCCACGGTTGGCGGAATCGGTGGAACCGGAAGCGGAACCCTCGTCGCTGGAGTTGCCACCGCAGCCGGTGAGACCAAGCCCTGCGACAGCAGCGACGCTGCCGGTGAGGCCGAGGAACGAACGCCTGGACATACCCTTGTTGATGATGGCCATGTCTTCTCCTATCAATAGAGAATCTTACCCGGGAGCACCTAGACGTGCCCCCGCGCAACTTGCGGACGATATATACCTTACCTACCGACGAGCCCAACTGAGGTGCCGCGCTCGGCGACCGATACATACATACGCTTGAACGGTATTTACTACCGTTCACCGAATTCATTGACAAACGATTCGCCAGACAGTATGTATCACCGAGGTGAGATATCAGTCTTCGTCAACCCGCAGGATAGCAGGGTTGTTCACCATGGCTAGTCAAACGTTTTAGCGTTAATAAAACCCGAAATCGGCTGGTAATCGCCGTGAAATACATGATTGAAAATCACGCAATCATGTATATCAGTTGTTTAGAGGCGTGTTTAGTTTTCGGATTGCTTTGCCGCCACCTCGGTGCGCTCGGCATTCCATGCAACGAGCGCCTCGTGGACCGCCTTGGCAACATCGGCAGGTATGCCGCGAACTTCCGCGATCTCTTGCTCGCTCGCCGCGCGCAAACGCTTCATCGAGCCAAAATGGCGCATAAGGGCACGTTTTCTGGTGGGTCCCACGCCTGGAACGTCATCGAGTACCGAAACCGTCATGGCCTTGTCGCGCAATTCGCGATGGAACGTGATGGCAAAACGGTGCGATTCATCGCGCACCTGTTTAATTAGATAGAGCGAGGCAGACCCGGTCGGCAGCACGACGGGAGTCTCGTCCCAAGGCACGAAAACCTCCTCATCGGCCTTTGCCAAGCCACAAACTGGTATATCGAGCCCAAGAGCCTCAAGTTGCTTGATCGCAGCGGTCAATTGCGGCTTACCGCCATCGACAACGAGCAAATCGGGGCGCGAGCCAAAGCGCTCGTCGGCCATGCGCTCGGGAGCATAGCGTCGTCCCAAAACCTCGGACATCGACACGAAGTCATTTGCCTCGTCCAATTCGGCCTGAATTTTAAAACGACGGTACTGGCTCTTGTCGGCGCGCCCGTTGGTAAACACCACCATCGAGGCGACCGTAAAGGTGCCATGCAGTGTAGAGATATCGAAGCACTCGATACGCAACGGCGGAGATGGCAGCGCCAACGCACTTTCGAGCTCCAGGAGCGCTTGATTGGTGCGGTCGTCAGCGTACCCCGTTCGCATCATGTAGCGCATGAGGGCATGGCGCGCATTTTTGGATGCCATATCGAGCAGACGGTGCTTTTCGCCACGCTGCGGCCTATGGAGATGGCAGGAACGCTCACGCTTGCCCGCAAGCCACTCCCCCAGCGCCTCCGCATCCTCAAGCTCGACGGAAAGGTTGACCTCAGCTGGAATATCAGCCGTCTCGTCGTAATAGCGCTTAAGAAAGCCCGACTGGAGCTCTTCCTCGTCGACATCAAGACCCTTGTCGAGAATGAACTCGCAGGTGCGAACTGTTCGGCCCTCGCGAACGACGAAGACGCAAGCGGCGGAGATGGTCTCCTCGCGATAGAAGCCGATGACATCGATATCGACACTGGAGGGAAAAACAACTTGCTGACGATCGTCCAGACCCCTGATGACCTCCAAACGACGTTTGACGCGTGCCGCGCGCTCAAAGTCGAGCGCCTCGGCGGCATCCGTCATCTCCGAGGTCAGCTCATCGACGACATCCTTGCGATGGCCCGACAAAAAGCGCTCGACACGCTTGACGTTCTTGGCATAGTCTGCCGGGGAAATCGCGCCGACACACGCACCCGGGCCGCGCCCGACATGGTAGTCAAAGCAGGGACGCCCGTTTTGCGCGCAAATCATATTGACGATGTCTTCCTCGCCCTTGTGGGACTCGACGATACGACGACAACGACGCCACTCCGCACAGGATGCGGAGCAGATGGGGATAACCTTGCGCAGCGTATCTATCGTCTCACGTGCCGCACGGCTATCGGTATAGGGTCCAAAATAGCGCGTTCCCGGCTTATGACGCTCACGCGTATATTTGATAGCGGGATACAGGTCGCCCTTTGTAATGGCGATAAAGGGGTAGCTCTTGTCATCCTTGAGGTCGACGTTAAAGTACGGATGGTACTGACCAATCAAATTGCGCTCGAGCACCAACGCCTCATGCTCGGTCTCCACCACGATATAGTCAAAGCTCGCCACCAGCTGCATCATCAGCGGGATCTTTTGACGCTCATCCTGCAGTGTCACGTATTGACGCATGCGGGCGCGTAGGTTTTTCGCCTTGCCCACATAGATGACATCGCCCTTGGCATCCTTCCAAAGGTAGCAACCGGGTTGTGTAGGAACGCGCGAAACCTGCTCGGCAAGCGTTGGAATGTTGTCGTGACCGGCCACGCGCACCTACTTGCGACGAAGCAGCGCCGAGACCTCGGGCATCTTAAGGACGACGGCAAGGCCAAAGGTAACAGCAAGCGAGACGACACCCGCAACGCAAACGTAGCCAAGAGTAATCAGAATCGAGCCACCAAGTGCCCCGACAAAGAGTTCAAGCGCCCACATGACGCCGGCGCCTGCGGCAGCACCCAGGCCGCCGAGCAAAAGGCCAAAGAAACCGCCATGCAGGATAGATTTGACCTGAAGGCCACGCAGACGACGACGCAGCCACCACAGCGAACAACCGACCAAGATCACATAGTCGACGACATACGAAAGCGCGATTGCCGGCATGCCGAAGCCCAGCACAACGCCAAACAGCAGAACCGAGCCGGCCTGGCCGATGGCGGAATACAGGCAATAGCGGCTATAGGGCTTCATGTCGAGCAAGGCAGAGAAGCTTTTCTGCATCAACACGACCACGCCGTAGAGCGGCAGCGAGAACGCCAGGTAGACAAGGAACTCGGACACCAGCGCCACGCCGGACTCATCAAACTTGCCGGCACAGTAAATCATGTTGAGCGGACGCGCGAAGACAATCAGGTACAGCGCGAACGGAATCAGGAAGAACAGCATCTGGGCGACGCCACGCGAAATGCCCGTGCGAACGCTGTCGTAATCCTTCTCCTGTGCGTCGTGAGAGAGCTCGGTATAGAGTGCCGTCGAAAGCGAGGCGGCAATCAGCGCGTAGGGCAGCGTGTACCACAGGCGCGCATAGGCGATGACGGAAGGGCCAGTCTCGGGCTGGACCACCAGCGCGGCAGCGTTGGTGATAGAAGTCGAGACAAACATGCACACCGTGGCGAGCAGCGTCGGGATACCGAGCGCAATCGTCTGGCGCAGCGCGGGGTCCTTAAAGTCGATATGGATATGGGGATGCACGCCGTGCTTGCCAAGCGCGGGGATCTGACATGCCATCTGAACAAAGACACCGAGGGTCGTACCGGCCGCAATCAAGATGATGCCGGCACGTTCACCAAACTGTGCGGACACGGGCTCAAAACCCATAAAGCTCGCAATGACGATCACATTGTTGAGGACCGGGGCAAACGTCGACCAGAAGTAGTCGCGATGTGCGTTGAGAACGCCCGAGAACACCGAACCCAAACCATAAAACAGAATCTGGATGGCAAAGAAACGGAACATGAACGCAGCGGTATCCATGCTGCCGCCGTCACCCGAAAGGAACGATTGCGTCCAGATAAAGCCCGGGGCGAACACGGTCCCCAGCAACGAAATGCCACCCAGCACCAAAAGCAGAATGCCGAGCAGGTTGCCCACGTACTCGTTCGAGGCCTCGCGACCCTGCTCACGCCTCACGCCCATGTACACGGGCAAAAACGCCGTCACGAGCATGCCGCCCATCACGAGCTCGTAGAGCATATTGGGCAGGTTGTTGGCGACCTGATAGGAGGACGAGAGTAGCGACATGCCGATAGCGGCCGCCATTGCCCACGTGCGGATAAAACCGGTGACGCGAGACACGATGGTCAGGATGGTCATAAGCCCGGCGGAACGACCAACCGTGGAGTAGTCCGACGAGCCCATGTCGTCAGTGTCATCTCGCGACGAAGAAGCTTCGGATGAGGGTGTCTGAGGCGCAGATCCTTTTGCAAAATGAGTTCCGCGCTTCAATTCTTCCTGCGGCATCGCTCAGTCCTCTCTCGTAATCGCGGCAACCGTCGCCCCGCAAAATGCAATTAAATCATCGGGTGCAAGCTCGAGCTGATAACCACGCTTGCCTCCCGAAATAAAAATGGTATCCCAAAGAATGCATGTCTCATCGATGAGCGTCCGGTAGCGTCTTTTCATACCGACCGGGCTGCAGCCCCCTCGAACATAGCCGGTCGCCGCCAGCAGGTCCTTCACATGCATCATGGTCAGAGATTTCTCCCCCGCCGCACGAGCGGCAGCTTTCAAATCAAGTTCATCGGCAACAGGAATGCAACACACAATGTGGTCGTTCGACGGCGTCACGCACACCAGAGTCTTAAACCCCTGGCCAGGCTCCTCACCAAGCTGCTCGGAAATCGCGAGGCCCAGTCCAACCGACTCGTCACCGTCGTCTTCATATGTATGGAGGGTGTAAGAGATACCGGCGCTTTCCAATTCGCGCATAGCATTGGTTTTTGGCACCTTTACGGCCTTTGCCACGGCATATCCCTTTCTTCGTATCTCGAACGTAAGGACTAAGTATATGTCCATTTGCGCGACAAACGATATCTCAACAAAGAGAGCGCCACCGAATCGCAAGGAGTCGGCGGCGCCCATGCTTCGAAACACCTATGTTTTAGGCATCAAGTTGTGCCTGGCGCTCCCGATCACGCTTGAGCAACGGGGCCAAGAACTTACCCGTATAGCTTTGCGGGCACGCCGCAACCTGCTCCGGTGTTCCCGAGACCACGACGGTTCCGCCGCCATTGCCGCCCTCGGGACCCATATCGATCAGGCGGTCGGCAACCTTGATGACATCAAGGTTGTGCTCGATCACCAGCACCGTGTTGCCCGCATCGACCAGACGCTGCAACACGTCGAGCAGCTGGCGGACGTCCTCAAAATGGAGACCGGTCGTTGGCTCATCCAGAATGTAGAACGTCTTGCCCGTCTGGCGTCGATGAAGCTCCTTGGCGAGCTTCACGCGTTGCGCCTCGCCGCCCGAAAGCGTCGTCGCGGGCTGGCCAAGGCTCACGTAGCCAAGGCCCACGTCGTACAGGGTCTGAAGCTTGCGCTTGATCTGTGGGATATTCCCAAAGAAGGCCAGTGCCTCGGTAACGCTCATGTCAAGCACATCCGAGATAGTCTTGCCGCGATAGGTGACCTCAAGCGTCTCGCGGTTATAGCGCTTACCGCCGCAGACCTCACAAGGAACGTAGATGTCGGGCAAGAAATGCATCTCGATCTTGATCTGCCCGTCGCCCTTGCACGCCTCGCAGCGACCGCCGCTCACATTAAAGGAGAAACGTCCCGGCGAGTAACCGCGCGCCTTCGACTCCGGCGTGCTCGCAAACAAAGCGCGCAGGTCATCCCACAAACCGATATAGGTCGCCGGGTTCGAGCGCGGCGTACGGCCGATCGGCGACTGGTCGATATCGATCACCTTATCGATGCACTCGATGCCCTCGATCTTTTTGTACGGACCAACAGGACGCGTCGAACGATGGATGGCGTTCGTAAGCGCAGGCGCGATGGTATCGGTGACCAGGGAGCTCTTGCCCGATCCCGATACACCGGTTACGACCGTGAGCGTACCGAACTCGATCTTAGCGGTAACGTTTTTGAGGTTATTGGCGCGGGCACCCGTGATCTTAAGGCAGCCGCGACCGGGTTTGCGACGCTCTTCGGGCACGCGGATCATCCGCTTGCCGGTCAGGTAGGCGCCCGTCATCGATTCAGGGCATGCCATGATATCGGCAGGCGTTCCTGCCGCAACCACGTGTCCGCCGTTCACACCCGCACCGGGACCCATATCGATCACGTAGTCGGCAGCACGAATCGTATCTTCGTCGTGCTCGACGACGATGACGGTGTTGCCGATATCGCGCAGGCGCTCGAGCGTCTTGATCAGGCGTTCGTTGTCGCGCTGATGAAGACCGATCGAAGGCTCATCCAAAATATAGAGCACGCCCATGAGACCCGCACCGATTTGCGTTGCCAAGCGAATACGCTGGGCCTCGCCACCGGAAAGCGTCGCCGAGGCGCGATCGAGTGTCAGATAGTCGAGGCCGACATCGACCAGAAAACGCAGACGCTCCAAGATTTCCTTGACGATGCGGCCGCCGATAAACTGCTGGCGCTCGGTGAGCTCCAAGCTCTCAAAAAACTCGAGCGACTCACGGCACGACAGGCAACAGACCTCATAAATCGACTTATCGCCCACGGTGACAGCAAGCATCTCGGGACGCAGGCGGGCGCCATGGCAACTCGAGCACGGCTCCTCGCGAATATACTTCTCCAAGCGCGCCTTGGTGTTCTCGTTCGTCGTCTCGGTGTAGCGCTCATACAGGATGTTGCGCACGCCCGAGAATTTGGTATCCCACTGGCTGCGACGGCCGTCGAGCTTTTGATAGTCGACCGAAATCTTCGTGTCGCCCATGCCGTCCAAAAACGCACGACGCACCCGCGGGGGCAGGTCCTCCCATGGCGTATCGGCGCTCACCTTAAAATGCTTGCAGACCGCGGCAAAGATTTGCGGGTAGTAGTTGGAGTTGCCGAACAGACTACCAAAGACACCGTCGGCAATCGACTTTGAAGGGTCTTCGATCAGCGCCTCGGCATCGACCGTCTTCTTAAAGCCCAGGCCATCGCACTCGGGACATGCGCCATAGGGCGCGTTGAACGAGAAATCGCGCGGCTGCAGATCGTCGATGGAATGTCCGTGCTCCGGGCACGCCAGTGCCAGCGAATACTCCAGCAGCTCGCCCTCGGTTCCCTCGGGAGCATCGCGGTCGGGCAGCATATACACATTCACGTTACCGTGTGCCAGCGCCGTCGCCTGCTCAACAGACTCTGCGATGCGGCCCAGGGAATTCTCTCGAATTACGATACGGTCGACCACGACCTCGATATCGTGCTTGAACTTTTTGTCCAAATCGATCGGGTCGTCGAGAGAGCGCACCTCACCGTCGACGCGCACGCGGCTAAAGCCCTCCGCACGCAGATCCTCGAACAGCTTGGCATACTCGCCCTTGCGTCCACGAACCACCGGCGCCAGCACAAACGCGCGACGGCCTTCCCCCGCCGCCAGCACCTTATCGGCAACCTGGTCGGTCGTCTGACGCTCGATGACACGCCCGCACTCGGGACAGTGCGGCGTACCGACGCGAGCGAACAGCAGGCGCAGGTAGTCATAAATCTCGGTTACGGTACCAACCGTCGAGCGAGGGTTTTTAGACGTCGTCTTCTGATCGATCGACACGGCCGGCGACAGGCCGTCAATCGAATCCAGATCGGGCTTATCCATCTGGCCCAAAAACTGGCGCGCATAGCTGGAAAGGCTCTCGACATAGCGGCGCTGGCCCTCGGCATAGATGGTATCGAACGCCAGCGAACTCTTGCCCGAACCGGAAAGGCCGGTAATGACCACGAGCTGGTCGCGCGGAATAGAAACATCGATATTGCGTAGGTTGTGCTCACGCGCGCCGCGAATAACGATAGAAGTATCAGACATGGAAGCTCCTTGCCTCCTATACATCGAATCACACTGTCAGTGAGTTTAGCGCACTCAACGCGCACAGGTGTTCGTAATACAAGAATCGCAGACCTTTGGCCCTACATGTCGGACGCCTCATTTCTCGAATTGGCCCCAAAAGGTTACAGTAATCTAATGTTGAACTAATAATTCGCTGAACCAGAGGAACGTCCATGACCGAAGATATCCCCCTTGAAATCACTTCGAGCGACATGGCCAATCTGCCCATATTCATCGCCGTCCTTATCGTGGCCGCCGTCGTCGTGCGCGTATATTTTTCAATCAAACACAATGAAAAGCCTCCCATTGCCCGCGTCTTTTGGTGCGCGACGCTCCTCATCCCGCTCGGCGTGGTAGCTGCATGGATTACGAATCAATTGCTCGTAAATGAGGACAATTCCCTATGGGTCCTTTCTTATTCGGCGCTCGGTGCTGCCGCCGTCATACTTCTTGTCGAGCCCTTGGTTTCGGGACTTATCGACCAAACCGATCTTGCGACGGGAACGGTTGCCTGTATTTGCCGTGACATCCTTATCATCGCCGCTGTTTCAGCGCTCTCGTTCGTTTCACTCGAAATTGCCTGCAACGAAACGTTCTATCGCATTCCCGCCAACTCATTCGGGTTTTCCGTCGGGCTGCTCGCGACGGTTCTGCTCTCCCTTTATTTGCTGGGACAGCGTCATGGAGGCGTCATGGCCCTCGTGCCCGCCATCTGTTGCATCCTTGGCATTGCCGAGCACTTCGTCATAACGTTTAAAGGCGAGGCCATCCTGCCAAGCGATATCTTGGCCCTTGGCACCGCAATGGAAGTGAGCGAGGGATACGAGTTTACCTTTACCGCCGGAATCGTAACCTCTCTAGCCCTGCTGGAGATTTCCCTGGGGCTTCTTTCGCTTATCCGACCGAGAAAGCTCCGTACGCCCACCCATGTCTTCCCCGCAATCGCCGCTAACCTCTGCGCTTTTCTGCTAGTGACCGTTGTGGGGCTCTCGGGCTTTTCCAGCATCGACTTGGAGCAGGCGCTGAATTTTGGATTTGACCGTTGGCAGCCCATCACCACGTATGCGTCTCAGGGTTTTATCACTTCGTTCACCGAAATGGTCAACGAGTT
Source organism: uncultured Collinsella sp. (assembly GCA_900547805.1). Taxonomy (GTDB): domain Bacteria; phylum Actinomycetota; class Coriobacteriia; order Coriobacteriales; family Coriobacteriaceae; genus Collinsella. The sequence continues at coordinate 8,907 of URIE01000016.1, read as the reverse complement.
GCCCATTGAGAAGCCCGAAGACTATACGCCCGATGAGGCGCAGAGCATCGAGCAGGAGCTCGCCGCCACCTATGACAGCACGTATGGCTCGAGCGAGCAGCGCGCGGCGGCCGTTGCCCAGTTCAATGAAATCAAGCCGACGATTGTTGCCGTCATGAACGAGAGTTTTAGCGACCTTTCGTGCTTTGAGCAGCTCCAGGCGGCCGGGTACACCGGCCCCGCATTCTACAACTCACTTCCCGACACACTTGTTCGCGGCACCATGCTCGCTTCGGTCGCCGGCGGCGGAACGGCGAACTCCGAATTCGAATTTTTGACCGGAGCGACAACGGCCTTTGTCGGATTAGGCAAAATCCCCTATCAGCTGTATCAGATGAATGACGTCAACAGCCTGGCAAAGGACCTTAAGGAGCTTGGGTATACCGCTACCGCTATGCACCCGCAAAACCCCGTCAACTACCATCGAGATAAAATCTATCAGCAGCTGGGCTTTGGAGACTTTCTTTCAATCGGCGATTTCGAAGGTGCGCCCTGTTACCATGCCGGCGTATGCGACTACGCCACCTACGACAAGATACTCGACCTGCTTAGAACCGACGAAGCCCCGCAGTTCATCTTTGACGTCACGATGCAAAATCACGGCGGCTACGACTATGGCACCGTTCCCGCCGAGGAGCTGACAAACTATTGGGTCGAGGGAGCCAGCGAGGGTGCCAATAGCGCGCTCAACACCTATCTTACCTGCATCAACGCATCCGATCGGGACCTCGAGTACTTTATCAACGAGCTCCGCAATATCGGCAGACCGGTTGTCCTTGTCTTTTTTGGCGACCATCAGCCAAGCGCCGCAACGACTCTCAACGACGAGCTGTACCCTCAGGAAGATACGGCAAGCCACGCTTTCCGTATCTATCAGTCGACATATTTCGTCTGGGCTAACTATGAAATCGCCGGCAATACCGAACTCAACGTCTACGACACCGTCGGGGCAAACGAGATTGCAGCCATTACCCTTAATAAGATCGGCGCCCCGCTCACCGACTATCAAAAGGCTCTGCTTGCAACAAGGTCAGATGTGCCCACCATCAATGTCGCCGGCTACCTTGGTGCCGACGGGCTGCGCTACGACTTGGAATCTGAAGACAGCCCATACGCCTCGACGATCGACAAGCTGCAGCGCATGCAATACCTCGAGTTCGCCAGCAAAGTTCAGTAAGCCCGCCCATTCGCTTAGACCCATCGTATTGCAAGCACGCTCGGCCCAAATGCATCGCAAATGACTCCCGCTCGCAAACGAGGGTACAATGACGCTCGTGTCACATCACGGGGCCCCGGCCCCAACATATACAAAGGAGTCATACATGGGTTGCGAGCACGCACAGGCTGCCGGCGGACAAACGTCGCCGTCGCAATTTGAGGAGAACACGCTGTCCGAGGTCAAACGCGTCATCGCCGTGCTTTCCGGCAAGGGCGGTGTCGGCAAGTCGTTTGTCACCGGCGCCATCGCCACCGAGCTTGCCCGTCACGGCCACAAGGTCGGCGTCCTCGATGCCGACATCACCGGTCCCTCTATCCCTAAGATGTTCGGCATGAGCGGACGACATGTCCACGCCCTCGGCAACCTTATGCTGCCCGAAATCTCCGAGCACGGCGTCAAGGTCATGAGCTCCAACCTGCTGCTCCAAAACGAGACCGACCCCGTCCTTTGGCGCGGTCCGGTCATCGCAGGCGCCATTAGGCAGTTCTGGAGCGAGACCTCGTGGGGCCCCATCGACTACCTGCTGGTCGACATGCCTCCGGGAACAGGCGACGTCGCGCTCACCGTCTTCCAGTCGCTGCCCGTCGACGGCATCGTCATCGTCACGAGCCCGCAGGATCTGGTCTCGATGATCGTCGCCAAGGCAGTCAACATGGCCGAGAAGATGAACGTCCCCATTCTGGGCATTGTCGAGAACATGAGCTATATTGAGTGCCCCGACTGCGGCAAGAAGATCGAGGTCTTTGGCAAGAGCAAGCTCCCCGAGGTCGCAGAGCGCTATAACCTCGACATCTTGGGCCAGCTTCCCATCAATCCGGCACTCGCCGAGGCCTGCGATAAGGGCGAGGTCGAGACCGCACTGCCCGATGGCATGTTGCCCAAGGCAGTCTCTGCCGTCGAGGCCATTACCCCGCACGAGACCGACGAGGCCTAAGTGAACACGAGCGCCTTCTATGACGTCCTGGTAATCGGCGGCGGGGCTTCAGGCCTCGCCGCCGCCATTACGGCCGCACGCGCTGGCAAAAGCGTCTGCATCGTTGAGCGCGATGTCGCCTGCGGCCTTAAGCTCCTTGCGACCGGCAACGGCCGCTGCAACCTCTCCAACGAATCGATTGATCCACAGCGGTATAACCACCCCGCATTCGTTGAATCCGTTATGGGCCCCCGGCCCGAACAAGAGCTTATGGGTTTCTTCTCCTCGCTGGGCATCATGACAACCTCCGAGGAAGGCCGGCTGTACCCGCGCTCCCTTCGCGCCGAATCGGTGCGCGACGCGCTTCTCAACGTTTGCGACCGCCTAGGTATCACCTTAATCTGCGGAGCCAACGTTGCCTCGGCGCACAAAGCTTCCGAAGGCTGGGCACTCCAAATAGACTGTCCAGCGCGGGCGCTCAAGGCAAAAAAGCACGACGACCGAAAATCGGAGCTCCGCTCGCTTCGGAAAGCGCTCGCCGATGTCCCTCGCAAGAACGAGGCCCTGCAGGCACATGCCGTAATTATCGCCACGGGCGGCAACCCCACCGGTATCGCCGATACGCTTAGCCTCCCCCTCACTTCGCTGCGCCCCATCCTCTGCCCCGTATCGGCAACGGTCGTTGGCGATCGGGCGGCACTCAAGACGTTAGATGGTCTGCGCGTTCGCGCTCGCTTGACGCTCACCCGTAACCATAGTGAGCTCTGGCACGAAGACGGTGAAGTACTGTTTCGAGCCTTCGGCATCTCGGGCGTCGCTGTCTTCAACCTCTCCCGTCGTATCCAGCGCGGCGATACGATCCTGCTCGACGTTTTCCCCGACCTCTCCAAAGACGAGTTGCTCGATATACTTAACCGGCGCGTTGAGCTGCTCGGCGCCTTTTCGCCCCGCGATCCCCGTTGGCTCGACGGCATGCTCGCCCCGCAACTCTCCCGCGTCGTCTGCACGGCGTTCGAGCAGTGCCATCCAGGCTCCAACGATGTCATCCACCTGGTCTCGATCCTCAAGCACTTTAAGTTGCTCGTCGAGGGAACAGTCGAGGAGCGCTCGGCGCAGGTCACGCGCGGCGGCGTGCCCATCGAGAGCGTCTCAGCCCCCAGTCTCTGCGTGAGCAACGCGGCAGCCGCCCCACTTTACATCTGTGGCGAGGCGCTCGATATCGATGCCGATTGTGGCGGCTTTAATCTTGCGTGGGCCTGGATCTCGGGCATTCGCACTGCAAGCAGTCTATAGCCGCGCAGTCTATAATCAAAACGCATTCGGGCCGTCTGGAACACCGGGCGGCCTCTTTCTTGCATCTAAGGAGACCTTGATGATCGAAATCACCCAAGTCCACGCGTCCCTCGATGAGGCTGGCGACGAGGATGCCTGCCTTACCGTTGGCAGACGTGCCGCCAAGCGAGCCCTGCGATGCAAGGATTCCCAGATTAAAGCCATCGAGCTCCATCGCAAGTCTATCGACGCCCGTAAAAAGCGAGACGTCCATTTTATTTTGAGTTTTCGAGTTGAGCTGACAAGCCCCCGCCTTGAGCAGGAAGCAGTCGATAGCGTTGCCGAGCGCGACCGCTCGCGCATCCGCATGGTCGATGGCGCGGCGCCCTCATTCCCCTCCCCTGTCAACAATGCACCCAAGGAGCGTCCCGTTGTTGTCGGCGCCGGTTGCGCCGGCCTCTTTGCCGCCCTCACCCTTGCCGAGGCGGGCCTTAAGCCTTTGCTTATCGAGCGTGGCGACCCAGCGCTTCGACGCTCGCAGACGATCGATCTCTTTCTTAAGGAGCGCATCCTCGACCCCGAGAGCAATATCCAATTTGGCCTGGGCGGCGCGGGAACGTTCTCGGACGGCAAGCTCAACACGGGAACCAAGAACCCTGCCCATCGCCTGATTCTCGAGACCTTCGTTGAAGCGGGCGCACCCCGCGATATCCTGTGGGACGCCAAGCCGCACATTGGCTCCGACATCCTTCCCACCGTCGTCACCAACATTTCCCAGCGCATCGAACAGCTCGGCGGAACCGTTCGCTATCGCACAAGGCTCGTCGATATTCGCACCGATACGTCCGGCGCCATCGCCGACATCGATGTTCAATCGCCCCAAGAAACCGCGGTCGAGACAATCGCTACAAAGCACCTCATTCTCGCCTGTGGCCATTCCGCTCGCGACGTATTCGAGCTTCTCAAAGAACATAACGTGGCCCTCGCTCAAAAGACCTTTGCCATGGGCGTGCGAATCGAACATCCGCAACACGACATCGACCGTGCGCAATATGGCCCTTCGGCGGGACACCCGGCGCTCGGGGCAGCTCCTTACAAACTAGTGGCCCATCTCCCCAACGATCGCAGCGTGTTCTCGTTTTGCATGTGCCCCGGCGGGCAGGTTGTTGCCGCCTCCTCCGAGCAGGGCCATCTGTGTGTCAACGGCGCCAGTCTCAATGCCCGCGACGGGCGCAACGCCAATGCCGCCTTACTCGTTAACGTCACGCCCGACGACCTTCCCAGCGATGACCCGCTTGCGGGCATTGAACTCCAGCGTGCCTGTGAGCAGGCCGCCTATCGCCTGGGCGGCTCCAACTGGAACGCACCGGCACAGCTCGTCGGAGATTTCCTTGCTGGACGCGCCAGCACGGCACCCGGAAAGGTGAAGCCCACCTATCCACTTGGCGTGACCTGGACGGCAATCGACGACGCCCTTCCGCAGCATATCGTCGAATCGCTTCGTTTGGGAATTCCCTTGCTCGGCAAGAAGCTACGCGGCTACGACCGCCCCGATGCAGTCCTCACCGGCGTGGAGACACGTTCGAGCTCACCTGTCACCGTTACCCGCGATCGAGCGTGCCACGCCACGTTGACCCCGGGCCTCTACCCTTGCGGCGAGGGTGCCGGATATGCCGGCGGCATTATGAGCGCCGCCACCGATGGCATTCGCTGCGCCGAAGCCCTGATTGCAGATCTCTAACTCGCGCACCCCAGCGCCGAAAGACTCAGGCCCGAGCCCCACAGGGAACTCGGGCCTGTATGTTATTTCTTAAACCGCGCGCCCTGGCGTTTTCTGCCCGATGCAAAGGTGGAACCTTTACGAGCCTGCGAACGCAAACGCTCGATCGTTTCGTCCTCAGACGCACCCTCGAGCATTGCCCGAATCTGAACGACGGCATCGCGCAGGCGGGCCGCTTCCTCAAAATCCATGCCGGCGGAGGCATTGCGCATGTCCTCCTCCATGGTCTCGACGATCCGCACGAGCTCGTCATGCGGCAGCCCTTCCAGCTGTTCGGCAAGCGTCTGCTCGGGTACCATCGTCTCCGGCGCGGCGCCCTCGCCGTTTTCGTCTGGCGTATAGAACGCACCGTGTCCCAGCGAATCGCCCTTCGAGCGCCCCTTGGAGCCCACGGTCTTTTCGGCCTCGGCAATAAAGCTCGAGATATCGTTAATGGCCTTGCGAACCGTCTTAGGCACAATGCCATGCTCTTCGTTATATGCCATCTGAATCTCGCGACGGCGCTGCGTCTCCTCGATGGCTTCTTTCATCGAATCGGTCACGATGTCCGCGTACATAATGACTTCGCCGTCGGCATTACGGGCCGCGCGGCCAATCGTCTGAATCAACGAACGGCGGTTGCGCAAAAAGCCTTCCTTATCCGCATCGAGAATCGCTACCAGCGAGACCTCGGGAAGGTCCAGACCCTCGCGGAGCAGGTTGATGCCAACGAGAACATCAATCTTTCCCTCGCGCAGTGTACGTAGGATCTCGACACGATCCATCGTCGCCGTATCGGAGTGCATGTAATTAACCTTAATGCCGGCATCGAGCAGATGGTCGGTCAGGTCCTCTGCCATGCGTTTGGTCAGCGTCGTCACCAGTACGCGCTCCTTACGGGCCACGCGCTCGCGAATCTCGTCCTCAAGGTCGTCAATCTGTCCGCGAACCGGACGCACGTCGATCTTGGGGTCGAGTAGACCGGTCGGACGAATAATCTGCTCGACGTCGTTCTGGCTGACGCGCAGCTCATAGTCGCCCGGCGTGGCCGAAACGTAGATGAACTGGGGAATCCTGGCCTCAAACTCATCGAAACGAAGCGGTCGGTTATCGAGCGCCGAAGGCAGGCGGAAACCGTGTTCCACTAGCGTCACTTTACGCGAGCGGTCACCTTCGTGCATGCCGCGGATCTGCGGCACCGTCACATGGCTCTCGTCGATAATGCAAAGCATGTCCTTGGGAAAATAATCAATCAGGGTAAACGGCGGCTCGCCCGGCTTGCGCCCGTCCAGATGACGCGAGTAGTTCTCGATACCGTTGCAAAAGCCCATGGTCTCGAGCATCTCGAGATCATAATCGGTACGCTGCTGCAGACGCTGTGCCTCGAGTAGCTTGTCAGTCGCCTTGAGCTCGGCCACGCGCTTCTCGCATTCTTCACTGATCGATTTCAGAGCCGCCTTGACCTTGGGCTTCTCAGTTACGTAATGCGAGGCCGGCCACACTGGAATAGCCTCGTACTCACGCAGCATCTCGCCGGTGACCTCGTCGATCTCGGCAATCAGCTCGACCTCGTCGCCAAAAAACTCAAACCGCAACGGATGCTCGGCATAGGGCGGATACACGTCGACGACATCGCCGCGCACGCGGAAGGTGCCGCGCGCCAGATCATAGTCATTTCGATCGTACTGGATATCGATGAGCGCATGGATAAAGTCATCGCGCTCGAGCGGTACCTTCTTGTCGACATTCGGTGCCAGACCCGCATAGTCCTCGGGGGAGCCAATACCATAGATGCACGAAACCGATGCAACGACGATTACATCACGTCGAGAAAGCAGCGATGCGGTCGCCTGATGGCGCAACATTTCGACCTCTTCGTTGATCGAGGAATCCTTCTCGATATACGTATCGCTTTGCGGTACATACGCCTCGGGCTGATAGTAGTCGTAGTACGAAACGAAATAGACCACAGCGTTGTTGGGAAAGAACTCCTTGAGCTCGCTCGCGAGCTGAGCGGCGAGCGTTTTATTGGGAGCCATGACCAGCGTCGGCTTCCCCAGAGCTTCAATGGTCTTGGCCATCGTGAAGGTCTTGCCCGAACCAGTCACACCCAACAGAACCTGGTAGCGGTCTCCGTCCCTCACGCCCTGAACAAGCGACTCAATAGCCTTAGGCTGAGAACCTGCAGGCTCATAAGGAGATACGACCTTAAATGGCACCTCAGAGCCCTCAACGCCAAAACGTTTAAGCTCTCCGCCAACACGCTCTACTTCAAATTCCGCCATGGATACTCCTAACTCATATATCTGCAGTATACGCAGGCGGCAGGTATAGTCCTATACGAACTGATCGGGATAGAGGGTCTTGTAGCGAACCCAAGCGTTATTGACGCGAATCAGATACGCTTGAGTCTCGGGAAAGGTGATCGCATTATGCAACGACGTGCTCTGTTGCGCCCATCCGTCGACATTACCCATGCCGGCGTTATAGGCGGCAATGGCACTATCCGTCGACCCGTTGAAATAGGTTAAAAGGTACGAGAGATACGCACAGCCAAATTCGATGTTCGTAGCCGGATCATTAAGGTTGTCAGCCGAATACTCACCACCGTCGACAAGGCCCTTGGCGATCATATCCTGGGCTGTCTCGGGCATCAGTTGCATCAATCCCTGAGCACCCTGATTCGACTCGGCCTCGGGATCCCAATTCGATTCCGACTTAATGACAGCACACACCAGATATGGATCGAGGTTATGCGAAATGCTCGATTGCTTCACGTACGCCTCATAGTCAATCGGATACAGCGGCTTAAAGAAGGCGGCAGGAGCATACGAGTAGACAAGTGAAATAAGACCGAAGACGAACACGACGGCAAGTGGTGCCATGCGATACCACGCAAAGAAACGTGTCTTAGACATCGGCCTCCTCCTTATCCGTTACGTCGCAAAAGCCATGACGTGCAAGCCACGTATCCAGCTGTTCAAAGAGCGAGTTATCGCCTGCCGCATTATCAATCACCGTCGTAGCAAGTTTGCAAAGCGAAAACTCGTCGGGCTGACATGCAGAGCGCGCATCAAAATCAGAGGGCTCCATACCACGATGAAAAGCACGCTCGCGACGGACTTCCAAGGGAGCGCTGATGACCAGTATTTCATCAGCCAGGCCAAATGCATCCTCAAAACCAGTCGGAGCAGAAACCTCGACAACCGCAAAGGGATAACGGGGAGACGAAACCGTGCAACAAACCGGATCGAGAATCCTCATCGAAAGCTGTTCAATAAGAACCGGATGAACAATGCCATTGAGCCGCGACACAGAATCAGGCGAGATGAAAGCACGGGCAGCGAGAATGTTGCGGCGAATGCCGCCCTCCTCGTCCAGAATGTCCCAGCCAAACTCCTCCGCAAGGGCATTGACGATCTCAGAACCCGGCACATACAGCGATTTGGCAAGCTCATCCAGATCGATAAGCATGGCACCGCGAGATTCGAGATAGCGGCAGGCAGTCGACTTACCCGAAGCAATATTGCCCAAGACAAAAACGGTAAACATCTAGCCCTCCCTAACGCCAATGGGAGTTATTATCGCGCAAATAAATAAGATGGATTCAAAATACAGCCAAACAGTAAGAGCGCCTAAGCGAAAGCGGATTCCAAAATCGTTAGGCTATCATAAACGCAAAAAAGGGGGAGGCCGCGAGGCCTC
>URIE01000015.1 GCA_900547805.1 uncultured Collinsella sp. | reverse complement strand
CCCCACGCACAACCCTTATGTCGGTGGGCTGATGTGTTGCGTCCCCAATGGCTACAAGGTTGAAATGAAGGTGGACAAGCGGCGGAGGCCTTCGTCCAAATCTTGGTCGGAGACGCAGTAGCTGAGGCGGATGTGGCCTTCGGTGCCGAAGCAGTCGCCCGGGACTAGGGCTACGTTGGCTTCTTTGATGGCTTTGATGCAGAAGTCTTCGCTGGTTAGACCGAACTTTTTGATGCTCGGGAAAGTGTAGAAGGCTCCTGCGGGCTCTACTACGTCGAGGCCCATGGCGTCTAAGGCTGCGAGTACGCGTTCGCGACGGGCTCGGTAGACTTCGAGCATGGGGGTTGGGTCGACGGTCAGGGCTCGGGCCGCGGCGTCCATCTCGAAGGAGACGGCACTCGATACTAGGTATTGGTGAGCCTTGGCGATCTCGGCGATGACGGGTGCCGCTGCTGCGAGCCAGCCCAGGCGCCAGCCGGTCATAGCCCAGGGCTTGGAGAAGCTCTCGATGACTACCGTCTGCTCACGCAGCTCCGGGTGGCGCTGGGCGAAGCGCTCGTAGCCGTCCGCGTAGACCAAGCGGTTGTATACGTCGTCGCAGACCACGTAGATGCCTGCCTGCTCTGCCACGCGTGCCACGGCGTCGAGCGATGCCGCGTCGAGGATGCAACCCGTAGGATTGTTGGGCGAGCAGATGACGATGGCCTTGGTCGCCGGCGTCACGCAAGCACGAAGCGCATCCTCGTCAGTCTGAAATTGCGCAGGCTCCGTATCCAAAAAGACTGCTTTGGCGTGGTTGGCCACGACGATGCTTTCGTACAGGCCAAAGGCCGGCGTGGGGATAATGACCTCGTCGCCGGGGTTGAGCATAGCCATGAATGTTGCCGACAGGGCCTCGGTCGCGCCATCAGTCAGGATGACCTCGTCGGCCGAAAACGCAAGGCCCGCGTCCCCCATGTAGGCAGATAACGCCTCGCGCAGGGCGGGGCGACCGTTGTTCGGCGGATAGTGCGTGTCACCGCGGTCCAGTGCGGCGGTCACCTCGGCGCTAATCACATCGGGCGTGGGAAAATCGGGCTCGCCGAGCGCGAGCGCGATGCACCCCGGATGCTGGGCGGCGAGCGCGTTGATCCGGCGGATACCGGAGGGCTTGAGCGTGGCAAGCGAGGTATTCATGGGCAGACGCATGGCGTTCCTTTCGTAAGGGTTGCACTAGGATAGCGCGGCGAGGCGCCGTCAGACGGTGTAACCTAAACGGAAACGAGCCGGAAAGGAGATGGCATGGAGACGACCGCGCGCGGCGATGTACCAAAAACGCTGCAAACCATTGCGTATATCAGCATTCCCAATAGCGCCGATCTTGAGTTTTTGCTTTGGGACCTGCAGGATGCCATCGCCGCCTATGCACAGCTTTCCGGCACTACACTCCCCCTCCCAGTCGACTTGAAGGCAAATGACGCCGGCAGCGTTGCCGATGGCATCGTGCTAGCCATTGAAGATGTGGCTGACGATGAGACGTTGACAGCTATCGAGCAGACGCTTGAGCGCTTTGGCGGTACGGGAACGCGCGTCTATGCCGCGATTCGAGCCGCACAAGAGGGCACTGAGCAGGCGCGTGGGGCCGCCGTTCGCCTGCACAAGGCATGTGAGCGCCATGACCAATTGTGGTGTGGCGGCGTTGCCATCTGCGCCGGCAGCGGCATTGCGGCGCTTCGTCGCTCCCCGCGCATGGGACTCTTGCGGCGACCGTTTTCGGAAGCGATGGATAAGCTTGTGGGCGCTGTGCGCATGGGCTGCTCCGTCAAGCATGCACAGCGACTTGGCGGTGGCAATGCCGCCAACGTCGACGCCGACGGCATGGTTTGCGCCGAGCCAGCCGTGCCCGCGCCGATCTGGCGAGGCGTTCTGAAACACCTCGGCGCCCGCACTCAATCAATAATCTAAATTAATAAGCTGCCCAGTCAACGGCTTCACTCCAACGCTCGACAAGCCGCTCCAAACGCCACGCCGCGTTGGCAGGACTCGTCGACGGCAGCACGATGGCGGGTAGCCCCGTCCGCTCTTGTAGATAGCGTTTGTAGAGCCGTCCGGCCGTGCCGCCGTTGCAAACAACGATCTCGATCGGCGTGGCATCCACAATGCGTTCAATATGTGCCGGCACAACGTTTTTGATGCTAGCGTCACTCGAGCCCTTAATGTCGCAGCTCTCGATCACGTCCCACAGGGCCACACCGCCGTTGAGCAGCATAGCCCGCTTGGCAGCAACCGAGGCGTCGAGCGTCGCGGGCTCGCCGCTCGCCAAAGCGTCTCCCTCGTTGGGCGGCACGGGCGCACCGAGGCACGCGGCCATCACACGCCAAAAGCGATTCTGAGGGTTGCCGTAATAAAAGGCGTTGGCGCGCGAAAGCACCGAGGGAAACGATCCGAGCACCAAAACGCGCGAGTGCTGGTCGAACACGGGCTCAAACCCATGCTCAATATGTTGATAGCCCTTGTCAGACACAGGCATGGGCTAGGCTCTCAGCAGATAGCGCACCTCGTAGGGTGCAAGCTCAAGGGCACCCGCTAGCTCGACTGTAGGCGCGCCGTCGGCAAGTAGGTCGGCAAAAGAGCCGTTGAGCTCACCGGCTCCAAAGGCATAGGGCTCGTTCACGGCATTGACCGCCACGAGCACCGTCGCGTCGTCGCAGGCGCGCTCGAACAGCAGCTGCTTGTTCTGGATCACCACGTTGCGATAGGCACCATAGTTGAGGGCACGGGCCGCCGCGTCGTCTGCCGAGCGCAGGTGCGCGAGCTGCTTGATGAAGGCCGTCAGCTCGTTGGGCGCAGGCTCATCGAGCGCAGGTCGCAGCGCCCAGTCACCATCGGGGCCGCCCTTTTCGCCAGGAATCCCCCACTCGCTGCCATAGTAGACGCACGGAATGCCCGGCATGCCAAAGAGCATGCCATAAGCGGGGCGCAGACAGGACTTGTCGGTAAGGATGCTCGCCAGGCGTGGCACATCGTGGTTGTCGACAAACGACAGCAGATGCTTGCCGTGATAAATGCACCACGGGTCACCGCCAAACTGGCGATGCAGCGAGTGGGCGATCTCGAACATGTTGACCGAGTTAAAGCTGGAGTACAGGCCCTTGTAGCACTCGTAGTTGGTGCAGGAGTCAAGCATCTCGTCATTGACGATCTGGTTGTAGTCGCCGTGGAGCGTCTCACCAATCAGCACAAAGTCGGGCTTGAGCTCACGGGTAAAAGTATGCAGGCGGCGCATAAAAACGCGATCGAGCATATAGGCGACGTCCAAGCGCAGGCCGTCGATGCCAAAGCCCTCGGCCCAGCGACGCACGGACTCAAGCAGGTAATCGACCACGGCGGGGTTTTGCAGGTTGAGCTTCACGAGCTCAAAATGGCCTTCCCAGCCCTCGTACCAAAAACCATCGCCATAGCAGGAGTCGCCGTCAAAGCTGATGTGGAACCAATCCTTGTAGGGCGAGTCCCACTTGCGCTCCTGCACATCGCGGAAGGCCCAAAAGCCGCGACCGACGTGGTTGAAGACGGCATCGAGCACCACGCGGATGCCATGGGCGTGCAGCGTCTCGCACACGGCGGCAAAATCGGTATCCCCACCCAGGCGACGGTCGATATGGCGCAGGCTGCGCGTGTCGTAGCCATGGCTGTCGGATTCGAGCGGCGGGTTAATGAGCACAGCACCGATGCCGAGCTCTTGCAGGTAGTCGGCCCATTGGGCGATCTTCATGATGGGCGCATCGGGGTTGGGCGCGGCGTTGGCAGCCTGAGCGAGTTCATCTTCGGCAACGGGGGCGGCGTTTTCGCGCGGAGCTCCACAAAAGCCCAGCGGATAGATCTGATAGAACGTCGTCTCGTATGCCCACATAGCAGCCTCCCGGTAAGCTCAACACAACGCCATCCATTGTATGCCTGCCGTGCATCCCCTCCTCCAAAATAAGTTGCGGTGAAATAGGGACTGTTGAGACCAATAAACCGGGCAAACAGTCTCTATTCCACCGCAACTGATGAGGGAACGTGATTAGGCGACGGGCTTTGCGCGGCGTATGGCCGGGAACAGCACCGTAATGGCGAGGATGACGCCCACGACGGTAATCGCCCCGCCCGCGAAGCCAATCCAGGAGATACCGGGACCCGAAACCACGGCGCCGCCGATCGCGGTGCCCGTGCCGATGCCGAGGTTAAACAGGCCCGAGAAGATCGACATGGCGACGGCCGACGAATCCGCCGGCGTGTACTTGATGAGCTCGGCCTGAAACGCCACGTTAAAGGCCGTGGAGCAGCAGCCCCATAGCGCGCAAACAGCGAGAACGGCGACGAGCGACGGTGCAACCGGACCCATGAGCAGCAGAGCCACAGGCACGCCGGAGAGTGTGATAGCCAAGAACGGAAAGCGATGGCCATCGAACAGTCGGCCGAACAGCCAGCTTCCGAGCAGACCGGAGCAGCCAAACGCCGTCAGCGTCATGGTGATGGCGCTTGCGTCGACATGGGCGACCTGCGCCAGGAAGGGCTCGATATAGCTGTAACCCGCGTAGTAGCCGGTCGCCATAAAGACCGTGACCACGTAGAGCGCGATGAGGAACGGGTTCTTGAGCAGCTCGGGCAGCTGTTTGACGGTAAAGCGCTCGCCCGCCGGCATGACCGGGAACACCGCTGCCTGGTACACCACCGCGACGGCAGAAAAAGCTCCGACCACGGCAAACGTCATACGCCAGCCCACGGCCAGGCCGATGGCGCGACCGAGGGGCAGGCCGAAGATCTGCGCGATGGACGAGCCCGTGGCGATCATGCTGATGGCGAGCGCCCCATGACGCGTATCGACCAGGCGCGAGGCTATGATCGAAGCGACCGACCAGAACACGGCGTGCGAGCAGGCGACCACCAGGCGCGCGCAGACCAAAATAGGATAGGTCGGCGCCACGGCCGACAGAAACTGCCCGAGCGAGAACACGGCGAGCACGCCCAGCAGCATCCGCTTGAACTCAAAGCGCGAGGCGAACACCATGAGCGGCAGCGACAGCAGCATGACGCCCCAGGCATAGACCGAAATCATGATGCCCGCCTGGGCCTCGGTGAGCGAGAACGACGCGGCGATATCAGTCAAAAGGCCAATGGGCATAAACTCCGACGTGTTGAACACGAACGCACAGCAGGTGAGCCCGACGAGTGGGAGCCACTGCTTGAGCGTGATGCCGTCTTGCCTTGTCTGAGTCATATATAACGTCTCCAATCGTTTTGAGCGGAGGCGATTATATAGCAACGGCCCCGCATCCGTCAGTACAGATGCGGGGCCGAAAACAATTCGATACACAGAGGTTGCGCCGTCAATAAATAGCTAAGCCAACCCCAGCAATATGCCCGCCGAATGCACGACAAACGCCACGATCCAGGCGACCGTCACCTGAAACGCGAATACAGCCACGGCATAGCGCGCGCCCAACTCGCTCTTGACGGCGCCGATGGACGCCACGCAAGGCGGGTACAGCAGCGTAAAGACCAAGAACACGTAGGCGGTAAACGGCGAAAACATGGTTGACAATGCCGCGGGCGAGGTTGCACCCAAAAGCACCGTGAGTGTCGAGATGACACTCTCCTTGGCGATAAGTCCGGTGACGAGCGCCGTCGAGGCGCGCCAGTCGCCAAAGCCGAGCGGCGCCAGCACCGGCGCGATGATGCTGCCGAGGCCCGCAAGCAGGCTTTGCGACTGGTCGGCGACCACATTAAAGCGGATATCGAACGTCTGCAGGAACCAGATGACCACCGTAGCGGCAAAGATAATGGTAAAGGCCTTGGTGATGAAGTCCTTGGCCTTATCCCATGCCAGCATCACCGTCGTCTTGACGCTCGGCAGGCGGTAATTGGGAAGCTCCATGATAAACGGCACCGGGTCGCCCTTAAATGCCGTGCGGTTGAGCACCAAAGCCGCGATACAGCCGACCACGATACCGATCAGATAGAGCGAGACCATGGCGGGAACCGTCGCCTGCGGGAAAAACGCCCCGCACAGCAAGCCGTAAACCGGCAACTTGGCTGAGCAGCTCATAAACGGCGTGAGCATGACCGTCATCTTGCGGTCGTGCTCGGATGGGAGCGTACGGGTCGACATGATAGCCGGCACGGTGCAGCCAAAACCGACGAGCATGGGCACAAAGCTGCGGCCCGACAGGCCAAAGCGACGCAACACCTTATCCATGACAAAGGCCACGCGCGCCATGTATCCGGAGTCTTCCAGAATGGAGAGGAACAAAAAGAGCACGACGATAATCGGCAGGAAGGTCAGCACGCTGCCCACACCCGTAAGCACGCCGTCGACAGCCAGCGAGCGCACTACGTCGTTGGTGCCGAACGCCTTGAGGCCCGCATCGGCCGAGGCGATGATGGCAGCGATGCCGTCCTCCATGAGTCCCTGCAACGCCGCGCCGATCACGCCAAACGTCAGCCAAAAGACGAGGCCCATGATCACCAGAAACGCCGGAATGGCTGTGTAACGACCTGTCAGGATGCGGTCAATCTTGACGGAGCGCACGTGCTCGCGGCTCTCGTGCGGCTTGACGACGCAACGCCCGCACACGTCGCCGATAAAGCTAAAGCGCATATCGGCCAGCGCGGACAGACGGTCGGTGCCGGCTTCGCCCTCCATCTGGGTAATGATGTGCTCGATAGCGTCGAGCTCATTGCGATCCAAGTGAAGCGCCTCGGTCACCAGCTCGTCGCCTTCAACCAGCTTGGTCGCCGCAAAACGCACCGGAATGTGCGCCGTCACGGCATGGTCCTCGATCAGGTTGGCAATACCGTGGATGCAGCGATGCAGTGCACCGCCGTCCGAGCCATCGGGCGCACAGAAGTCCAGGCGACCGGGGCGCTCGCGGAACCGTGCCACGTGCAAGGCATGATCCACCAGCTCGCCGATACCCTCGTTGCGGGCAGCGCTAATGGGAACAACAGGCACGCCCAGCAGGCTCTCGAGCAGGTTGACGTCTACGGCACCACCATTGGCGGTCACCTCGTCCATCATGTTGAGCGCGATGACCATGGGGCGGTCGAGCTCCATAAGCTGCAGCGTCAGGTACAGGTTGCGTTCGATATTAGTAGCGTCGATGATGTCGATGATGGCGTCGGGGTTTTCGTCCAGGATAAATTGGCGACTGACGATCTCTTCGCCCGTGTACGGAGACAGCGAATAGATGCCGGGCAGGTCGGTAACGCTTGCCTCGGGATGGTTACGGATGGTGCCGTCCTTGCGGTCGACCGTCACGCCGGGAAAGTTACCGACATGTTGGTTGGAGCCCGTAAGCTGGTTGAACAGCGTGGTCTTACCGCAGTTTTGGTTGCCGGCGAGGGCGAAATGCAGCGGCGCACCCTCGGGCACGGCCGTTTTTGCCGCACGGGGCGAATACGTCCCCTCGCCAAGTGCCGGGTGCTCCGTCGTGCCGATTGCGGCGTTAGTGCGCGGACCCGTGTCTGTGTCGTGAACACCCACGAGCTCGATGCGAGCAGCATCGTCCTTGCGCAGCGTCAACTCGTAGCCACGCAGGCGAATCTCGAGCGGGTCGCCCATAGGAGCGTACTTCATCATGGTGACTTCGGTGCCCGGCGTTAGGCCCATGTCCAAAATATGCTGTCGGAGTGCCTGATCGTCCGATGCCACCGATGCGACAACGGCGTCCTTTCCAATCTCGAGTGTATCGAGCTTCACGCGCTCATCCTTTCGTTAGACGCGGTTAACCGTTTACCGGGGCTAACCAACTCGTAACGACAAATGATAGCGCTCTGAACTATTATATAAAGTCAAATACCGATGTTTACCTGCGCAAACTTTATGCGGTGCGCCCCGAAAGCTCTTTGCGCATACCGCTCAGCGAGATCGAAATGGAACCCGACCGCGCGGTAGCAGTGAGTCGATCACCCTCAACCGACCCCGTGCATGTAAAGGGCGCCTTGCCCATCAAGACGTGGGAGATAGTACCCGAGAGCTCAAAGAAATCGCACTCAGCGCGGGCACCCGAGAGAGCGATATTGAGACCCCTGACGTTTAGTACTGCCCTGAGCGCGCCGTTCACCCCATGTGAAAACGTCACCTCGCCGCGCTTGCTCCCCACCGGCGTCTGGGCCAAAACCACATACGTACCCTCAAGCATGGCTCCTCCTCTAAGCAGACTTTTTGAAACGGGCAAGTAGTCTACTTTTACATATGGCGTTCCAGGAAGCGGAAGGCCAGGCGGATCCAGGGACGGACGGAAACCTGCTTGTCCTCGTTGTCGACCGCGGTATTGGCGTTGCCGAGCGAAAGGCCGTGGCCACCCTGGTCAAAGACGTGCATCTCGCATGCAACACCCTCCTCGGCCATGCGCTGCGCAAACGGGTAGACCTGCGCGACCGGCGCCGTCTTGTCGTCCGAAACGCCCCACACAAAGGTCGGGGGCATCTGGCGCGAAACGTGCGTGGTAGGGCAAATGTCGGCCAGGTGCTCATCGGTCGCCTCGCCGCCCGTCACCATCGACAGATAGTCGTTGAGCAAATCGCGCCCTGTCTTGCCACCCGTCTTGGGCACGCGCAGGTCGATGCGCGGGTCACGCGTCTGCATATCGCGCACATAGGCAAGGTCGAGCAACGGATAGCCCAGCACCACGGCGTCGGGACGAATATCCTCCGGACGAGCCCCGGCAAGGCCCGCGAAAGGTCCGGTCTTCCACTGCGTTGCCAACGAGGCGCAGATCATGCCGCCCGCCGAGAAACCCACGATGCACACGCGCTTGGGATCGACATGCCACTCGTCGGCGTTGGCGCGCACGGTAGCGACCATCTTGGCGAGGTCCGCCTGCGGGTGCGGAAAGCTCACGTCGCCCGTGGCGCTCGTCACATAGTTGAGCACAAAGGCCTGGTAGCCGCGGTCCAAAAACGCAAACGCCACCGGGTCCTGCTCGTGCGGAGCGATATGCGTAAACCCGCCTCCGCCGCAGATGATCACCGCGGGGCGGCGGCCATTGGGCTTGTCGGGCAGCGGCTCGGCACCCAGATACGTAAACGTCGCCGGATAATCCTCGGTCGGCTCCTCGCCCCACAGCGCATGGTTCTCAATAATCATAGGTGCTCCCTCCGTGCGATTCGTGCGCACTCGTTTTTCGCACCTTAGCGTACCCCACTTGAGCCCGCGGCGCAGAAACACCCCCGCAATAAGTTGGCCTTCAACTGATATATCACAAAATCGCTGTTCAGAGGTATCGTTGGACAGCGTAAAATAGGAGCGCTGACCGTGCTGGGAAACACGTACGAAACGTTTCCGGCAAACCACACGCGTGCAACATGCGCGCCTGATACGTTGGAGGCATCTATGGGTCTGCTCGATTCGCTCAAGTCCACGTTCACTTCGTCGGGCGAGGCGTCCGTTCCGCCCGCAGCAAGCTTCGCCACCCGCGAAGGCGTCATCTACGCTCCTGTCAACGGCGTGCTCGTCAATCTGAGTGAGGTTCCCGACGAGACCATCGCCTCGGGCATGCTCGGCCAGGGCTACGGCATCGAGCCCATTACCGGCACCATTTACGCCCCCGCTAACGGCCGTATCGGCGCCACCACCGTCACCAACCACTCCATCGGCATGATCACCGAGGACGGTCTTCGCGTGTTCATCCATGTTGGCCTGGGCACCGTGGAAATGAACGGTAAGGGTTTTGCCCGCTTTGTCGAGATGGGCGACACGGTCAAGCCCGGCCAGCCGCTCATCAGCTTCGATCGCGAGGCCATCAAGGCCGCCGGCCACGAGGACATCGTGACCGTCATCATCTCCGAGCTCGATCGTCTTAAGAGCATCGACCATGTCGGCGAGTCTGGAACGCTTATCGGCGGCAACCCGCTCGTCAAGCTTGGCGACCCGCTGCTGGTTGCCAAGACCAAGTAGCCAGGCCCCGCGCCACACAGCCAAAAGGCGCCTCGTCAAGCGCCCGCGACCATTTGGCCGCGGGCGCTTTTCGTTTGAAAAACCATCCCGCCAATGCCTTATCTGTATAGCCCAAATGAGCCGAGCTGCTAGAATATCGAACTGTATGGATAACTATCATTCAACCGTTATGGGAGGATACGTGAACCGCACCAAAATCGCGCAGCTCTATGCCGATGCCGAGTCGCTCGGCGGCCAGACCGTCACCGTCGCCGGCTGGGTCAAGTCCGTCCGCGACATGAAGAACTTTGGCTTTGTCACGCTCAACGACGGCAGCTGCTTCCGCGACCTGCAAGTCGTCATGAACCGCGAGGCACTCGACAACTACGACGAGATCGCCCATCAAAACGTCTCGGCCGCACTCATTTGCACCGGCACCGTCAAGCTGACCCCCGATGCGCCCCAACCTTTCGAGCTTTCTGCCACCTCCATCGAGGTCGAGGGCGTCAGCGCCCCGGATTACCCGCTGCAGAAGAAGCGCGCAACCGTCGAGTTCCTGCGCACCCAGCAGCACCTGCGCCCGCGCACTAACCTGTTCCGCGCCGTGTTCCGCATCCGCTCTGTCGCGGCTGCCGCCATCCACCGCTTCTTCCAGGAGCAAGGCTTTGTCTACGTCAACACCCCCATCATCACCACGAGTGACTGCGAGGGTGCCGGCGAGATGTTCCGCGTGACCACGCTTGACTCCAAAAACCCGCCCCTCACCGAGTCCGGCGAGGTCGACTGGAGCCAGGACTTCTTTGGCAAGCACGCGAGCCTTACCGTGTCCGGCCAGCTCAATGCCGAGAACTTTGCCATGGCCTTTGGCGACGTGTACACCTTTGGCCCCACCTTCCGCGCCGAAAACTCCAACACCACGCGCCACGCCGCCGAGTTTTGGATGATCGAGCCCGAGATGGCCTTTGCTGACCTGAACGACTACATGGATAACGCCGAGGCCATGCTCAAGTACGTCCTTAAGGACGTTATGGCCACCTGCCCCGACGAGCTCAATATGCTCAACAAGTTTGTGGACAAGGGCCTGATCGAGCGCCTGGACCATGTGGCAAACTCCGACTTTGCCCGCGTTACCTACACCGAGGCTGTCGAAATCCTGGAGCAGGCAGTCGCTGCTGGCCACCAGTTTGATTACCCCGTCAGCTGGGGCATCGACCTGCAGACCGAGCACGAGCGTTTCCTGACCGAGGAGCACTTTAAGCGACCGACCTTCGTAACCGACTACCCGGCCGAGATCAAGGCGTTCTACATGCGCATGAACGAGGACGGCAAGACCGTCGCCGCCGCCGACTGCCTGGTTCCCGGTATCGGCGAGATTATCGGCGGCTCCCAGCGCGAGGAGCGCCTGGATCTGCTCGAGGCCCGCATCAAGGACCTGGGCATGAATCCCGAGCAGTACAAGTACTACCTTGACCTGCGCCGCTACGGTTCCTGCAAGCACGCCGGCTACGGCTTGGGCTTCGAGCGCTTGGTCATGTATCTGACCGGTGTGGGCAACATCCGCGACGTCCTGCCGCACCCGCGCACCGTGGGCAACGCCGACTTCTAATCGCCACAGCGCCACCGAACGCGTTCCAGCGCATCACGCCAGCGCCTCTCGGCAAGCCGAGGGGCGCTTTTTTCAACAGTATCCGTCAAGCTTTTGGCAAGATTTTGGTCAGTTGAGCAGGGCTGTTGAAAACTCGACCTGCCGTTTGCCGACGACTACCGACCGCCCAGAGCGCCCTGCGCCCCTGGGAAAGCCCCACGTCCTAGGCTCCATACCGTCGCCACCCAAAACGGAAAGGACGTGGGCACCATGACCGAAGCCGCTGTTGAAACCTACGACACCACGACTAGAGGCGCCGCCTCGATGGCAGCCTATCGCGCCGTTCGCATCCTGCAACTATTAAGCGATAACACCGGCGAGGACAAGGCCATGCTTTCCGATGAGTTGATCCGGCGCCTCGCCCATCCCGACGACCCCGCCCGCATGCCCATCTCGGCGGCGCGGCGCAGCATCTACACCGCCATCTCCGCACTTCGCCATGCCGGATACGAAATTGAGTACAAGCGCGGCGTGGGCTATCGACTCTTGACCCGTCCGCTCACCGACGAAGAGATCATCCGGCTCCACGGCATGGTCATGCGCAACCGCTCCACGCCCATCGCCATTCGAAAGAGCATGGCGCAGCACCTGGTCGCCATGGCGAGTGCCGACGTTCGCGGCTACCTCGATGCACCCGAGCCTGCTCCAAGCGCAGGCGACAAATCCACCAAGGCCACACGCACGCCCGTCAAGCGCATCGATGCCTGCGAGCTCATCGAGCAGGCCATCGACCACGGAACCACGGTGAGTTTTGATATTTCGAGTGTCACGGCACGCGGAGAGGTCGAAGTGGCACGGATGACACTCCGGCCCTTTGCCATCAAGCAACGAGACGGCATCTCGTATTTGCTGGGAACGGTCTATGACGCGCGAGGCGCCGATGACACGTTGCGTACCGTAGAAATCGGCCGAATGAGAAACGTCACCACACGTCTCCTCGACGGCAAGAAGCTCTTCGCCGCCCTGGACGAGGACGATGCCTCCTCCGCCGCATAAGACCCTCCGCCGCCCATTCGACTACCCGTACCGCCCATCCGATTCTGTATTAAAAAACCCGCCAGGCTGTTGTAAAAATGGACATCAGCGCTACTATAGTCCCACTTGCACTTTGTCCCAGTGCAGTGTTTCCAGCCATTTTTATACTGGGGGTAATGATATGAAGGACATCACCATCAGCCGCAGGAGCCTTCTGGTCTCCGCTGGCCTGCTCGCGCTCGCCCCGCTCGCCGGATGCGGCGGCAACTCTGGTTCCGGCTCTGCTGCCGCCGGTTCCGACTACACCATCGGCGTTCTGCAGCTCACCGAGCACTCCGCGCTCGATGCCGCCAACGACGGCTTCGTCAAGGCCATCAAGAAGAGCGGTCTCAAGGTCAAGATCGACCAGAAGAACGCCCAGAACGACCAGTCCACGTGTAAGTCCATTGCCGACAAGTTCGTAGGCGACGGCGTCAACCTGATCTATGCCATCGCTACGCCCGCCGCGCAGGCTGCCGCCGGCGCCACCGCTGATATCCCCATCGTTGGCTGCGCCATCACCGACTACGCCGCCTCCGGCCTGGTCCAGGACAACGACAAGCCCGGCACCAACGTCACGGGCGCTTCCGACCTCACCCCGGTCGCCGAGCAGCTCGAGATGATGCAGAAGGTCCTGCCCGACGTTAAAAAGGTCGGCCTGCTCTACTGCACCGCCGAGTCCAACTCCGACGTCCAGATCAAGGCCGCCAAGAAGGAGCTCGACAAGCTGGGGCTCGAGTACACTGACTTCACCGTCTCGAGCTCCAACGAGATTCAGTCCGTCGTCGAGTCTGCCGTGGGCAAGGTCGACGCGCTGTACTCCCCCACTGACAACACCATCGCCGCGGGCGCTTCGCAGGTCGGCCAGATCTGCAAGGAGAATAAGCTCCCCTTCGTGACCGGCGAGGAGGGTATGTGCATGGCCGGCGGCCTGTTCACCCTCTCCATCAACTATAAGGACCTGGGCTACGCCGCGGGCGAGATGGCCGTTAAGATCCTGAAGGGCGAGGCCAAGCCCGAGGATATGCCGATCAAGCACCTCTCGAGCAAGGACCTGGTCGTCGTCAAGAACGACGAGATGGCCGAGGCCCTAGGCATCGACCTTTCCGCTCTGGACGAGTAGCGCCATGCGCGGTAACGCGTCTAGGGCCCGCACGCGCGCCACAGCCGCGTTATTCAATATCGGAGTCCTTGGGGCGAACGCTAAAGACCGGCGTTCGCCCTGCTTGTTTCGGATGAGACAAAACATCCGTCCGCAGCTCTTTTATGCATTGGTACCGCTATTATGGAAAATCACGTGTCCACCCTATCCTAGGAGGTATGAAGCATGCTCATTGCATTGCAGGGCGCCGTTTCGCAGGGCGTCCTCTGGGGCATTATGGTGCTTGGCGTGTTTATCACGTTCCGCCTGCTCGACATCCCCGATATGACCTGCGACGGCAGCTTTGCCCTCGGCGGCTGTGTCTGCGCCGTACTCATCGTCAACAATAACGTCGACCCCTTGCTCGCCGTGCTGGCCGGCATGTGCGCCGGCGCCATCGCGGGCGCCGTCACGGGCATCTTGACCACCGTCTTTGAGATTCCCGCAATCCTCGCCGGAATCCTTACGCAGATCAGTCTGTGGTCCATCAACCTGCGCATCATGGGCAAGTCCAACACGCCCATCCTTGCCAAGGGCACTATCTTCTCATCCGTCAGCAACATGACGGGCCTGCCGCAGTCCACTGTTGCCATTATCCTAGGCATCGTGCTGGCCGTGGCCATCGTCGCCATCCTGTACTGGTTCTTTGGCACCGAGATCGGCTCGGCGCTGCGTGCCACCGGCAACAACGAGTACATGATCCGCGCCCTGGGCGTTAACACCAACACCACCAAAATGATCGCCCTCGTGCTCTCCAACGCCCTCATTGGCCTTTCGGGTGCGCTCATCTGCCAGAGCCAGAAGTATGCCGACATTGGCATGGGCACCGGCGCCATCGTTATCGGTCTTGCCGCCATCGTCATCGGCGAAGTGCTCGGTCGCCTGCTGCCCGGCGGTCTGACGCAGTTTAGCGTCCGTCTTGCCTCCGCCGTCTTTGGCTCCGTGGTGTACTTCCTTATCCGCGCCATCGTGCTGCAGCTGGGCATGGACGCCAACGACATGAAGCTGCTCTCTGCCGCGATCGTCGCCGTGGCCCTGTGCGTGCCCGTGATTTTGGAGCGCTATAAGCTCCGCAGCTCCTACACGAAGGGAGATGAGGCAGATGCTTAAGCTCTCGCACGTCAAGAAGACCTTTAACAAGGGCACCGTCACCGAGAAGCGCGCGCTCACCGGCGTCGACCTCACCCTCAACGATGGCGACTTTGTAACCGTGATTGGCGGCAACGGCGCCGGCAAGTCCACGCTGCTCAATATGATCGCCGGCGTGTATCCGCTCGATTCTGGTGTTATTGAGCTCGACGGCACCGACATCTCGCGTCTGAGCGAGTCGCAGCGCGCCAAGTACCTGGGCCGCGTGTTCCAGGACCCCATGCGCGGCACCGCAGCCGACATGCAAATTGCCGAAAACCTGGCCCTCGCCAAGCGCCGCGGCCAGCGTCGCGGTCTTTCGTGGGGCGTCACCAAGGCCGAGAAGGACGAGTACGTTGAGTTGCTCAAGCGCCTGGACCTTGGCCTGGACACGCGCCTCAACGCCAAGGTCGGCCTGCTTTCGGGTGGCCAGCGCCAGGCACTCACGCTGCTCATGGCCACGCTCACCAAGCCGCGCCTGCTGCTGCTCGACGAGCACACGGCGGCCCTCGACCCCAAGACGGCCTCTAAGGTGCTCAACCTGACCGAGGAGATTGTCGACGAAAACCATCTGACCACGCTCATGGTTACGCACAACATGAATGACGCCATCCGTCTGGGCAACCGTCTGATCATGATGCACGAGGGCCATGTGATCTACGACGTGGCCGGCGACGAGAAGAAGTCGCTCACCGTAGCCGACCTGCTGCAGAAGTTCGAGGAGGTCTCGGGCGGCGAGCTCGCCAACGACCGCATGCTGCTGAGCTAAAACCTGCCAATAAGGGACAGGTTTATTTTGGCAGGTTTTATCTGCGCAAACGTCAAAACCGCCGCAAAGGAACAGATACCTTTGCGACGGTTTTCGCATATCATGTCGATAATCCAGCGTCAGCAGGAACCACTGGTTAAGAACTAAGGAAACTGCCATGAGAAGACTCCTTCCCCGTCTTGCTTGACCGCCGCACTCCTTGCCGGCGTGCTCGCCGGCGGCCCAGCTTACGCCACCGCGGCCACCCCATCTCAAGTTATCGGCCCGTCCGATGTGATCGGACGGGCTTTTTGGTGGGTATCATGGTTGAATGATCATTAGGAGGTTTTCCCTACATGGAATTGTTTGAACCGATTCTTCATTTCTTTGAGCAGCGCTGGGTCCACAACATCATCTGGGCCGTCATCTTGGTAATAGTCACCGCCATCGCCGCCAAGGTGGCATCCAAGACCCTGCGCCACCTACTCAACCGAGACGACAACCCGCTTCCCGCATCGAGCATCTTCATCAACATCGCGCGTGCCGTCATTTGGATGATCGGCGGCAGCTTTATCCTCGACAACTGCTTTGGCATTAACGCAAACGCGCTCGTCGCCGCTCTTGGCGTCGGCGGCATCGCCATCTCGCTCGGCTTTCAGGACACGCTATCAAACCTTATCGGCGGCATGCAAGTGACCTTTATGGGCATCATCAAGCCCGGCGACAATATCGAGGTCGGCGGCGTGTCGGGCGTGGTCCAGGACATCACTTGGCGCCACACGACCATCGAGGACGCCTGCGGACAGACCATCATCGTCCCCAACTCCAACATCTCCAAGAACACACTCGTGCACCTCATGCCCTTTGGACGCGTTGTCGTTCCCGTCGCGGTGAAGGACACGTCAAAGTGGGACTCGCTCGATGCGCTGGCAGACGAGCTCGCCTGTGCCACCAAGGTCGCCGTTTCACCCATCTCGGGCTTTGACAAGGAACCCTACGTGCTCTTTAGCGAGATCGGCGACTTTGGCATTAAGGGTAAGATCATCTTTATCGTCAGTGACGACAGCACCACCTTTACGGCAGCCGACGCCTGCATCCGCGCCATCGCCCCCATCATCGCCTAAAACCACCGCAAAGGGGACAGGCACCTTTGTGGTGGTTTCGCATCGTGGTACCATGGTTCATATCGTTGTTTAAACGACTAAGGGAGTAGACACCATGGAAGAGGCCTATCGTCAAGCGCGCAAGCGCGGCGAACAGGGACGCCGTCGCGCCATCAGCCAAAGCGAGCATCCATATCTTACGGACCTCGACAGCTTGGTCGCCCAGCTTCCCTGCGGGCAGCGCGAGAACATCGGCCTGCGGGACATTCCGCTCGAAATGGTCGTCGGCACGGTTACCAAAGGTCGCCAGTCCGCCTTTTCGTGTAACTTTATGCCGCTGCTCCCCTGGAATACCGAATTCGCCCGCAAATGGTCCAACCTCTACGATATCCAAATCTCCGAGGGCTACCGCGACCCCATCATCGTCACCGAGTTCATGCACCGCTTTTACGTCCAAGAGGGCAACAAGCGTGTCAGCGTCCTCAAATTCCTTGACGCTCCGACGGTTTCGGCCAAGGTGACGCGTCTGTACCCCGGTAAGTGGGATTCCGTCGAGAGCCGCCTGTACGGTGAGTTTTGCGCCTTTTGGTACGTATGCCCCCTGTACGAGATTGAGTTTTCGAGCGAGGGCAGCTACGAGATGCTTGCCAAAATGCTCGGCCAAGATCTTGTCGAAAAATGGCCTCAAAAGAAGGTCGACTACCTACGTCACACCTTCCCGCTCTTTAAGCGCGCCTATCTTCGCGCGGGCGGCGACCACTTGGACATTACGCCTGCCGATGCCATGCTCGTCTACCTCAACGTCTACAACCAGGACCGTCTGCTGGATACGCCGACGGATATCGTCGTCAACCGTCTGTGCAAGATTTGGCGCGAGCTTGTCATTGCCGGCAAAAGCGACGAGGACAAAGTCGATCTTGTCGAAGCGCCGCAGCCCAACGAGAAAGAGGGCGCACCGACAAAAGCTACCTCGGGCGTGCTCAACTTCTTTATGAGCAAGACCGTCTACTCCACTGCCAATCCCATGCGAATCGCCTTTATCCACGAGTTTCCCTGTGCCACGTCGAGCTGGGACAGCCTACACGACCAGGGCCGCCGGTATCTTGATGAGCACTTTGGCGGCATCGTGCGCACCGAGGCGTTCGAGGACTGCCACGATTCGGACGTGTTCTACGCCGCCGTCGAGACAGCCGTAAAGCACGGGGCGAACGTCATCTTCTCGACCTCACACCGGCTCATGGAATACACGCTCAGGGCGTCAGTCGAGTATCCCCAGGTGCGGTTCCTTAACTGCTCAATCGGCCTTCCCCACCAAAGCGTCCGCTCGTACTTTGGAAAGATGTACGAGGCCAAGTTCCTACTGGGCGCCCTTGCCGCCAGCATGGCCGACAACCACCGTATTGGCTACCATGCGTCGGTCTTCGCCTCGGGCGCGCTGAGCGAAATCAACGCCTTCGCTATCGGTGCCTCGCTGCTCGACCCTCGTGCGCAGATTATCCTCACTTGGGGAGATGTTCCCGCCGGCGGTCTTGCCGAAGCCATGTGTCGCGAGGGCGTGAGCGTCATGACCGGCGCCGATATGTCCAAGTCTCTCGAGGACCCCACCGCCTACGGGCTTCACCGTCTGGTAAACGGCAAGGAAGTTACCGGTATTGCTATGCCGGTATGGAACTGGGGCCGTTACTACGAACTCATCGTACGCAGCCTACTGCACGGCACATGGGACGAGACCGCCGATGACCAGCAGGTGCGCGCCGTCAACTACTGGTACGGTATGAGCTCCGGCGTCATCGATATTCGCTACGCTCCGGGCCTACCCTATCAGACGCGTAAACTTGTGCAGCTGCTTCGCAACGGCATTGTCGAGGGCTCCATCAACCCATTTGGCGGCGAGCTCCACAGCCAGGACGGCGTGGTTCAGATTGAGGGCTTCCCTCCCCTGCCGAGTACGCAGATTGTCGAGATGAACTGGCTGGCTGACAACGTTATAGGCTCGATTCCGCAGCTCGATAACGAGCCGGAGGTCCGTGCCCTATGAATATCCTAGCCATTGCCGATGTAGAGGAGCGCTGCCTGTGGGAATGTTTTCGCAAGGAGCGCTTTGAGGACGTTGACCTGATTCTATCCGCAGGCGACCTGGATCCGGACTATCTTGAGTTTTTGGTCACTGTCATCAACAAACCGCTTGTGTACGTTCGTGGCAACCACGACGACCGCTACGCGCGCCATGCACCGGGCGGGTGCATTTGTGTTGAGGACAGCGTATATGTGTACCGAGGTATTCGCATTGCGGGTCTGGGCGGTTCCATGCGCTACCGCGACGGCGCGAACATGTATACCGAGCGCGAGATGGCAAAACGCATGCGCAAGCTATCGCGAAAAATCGCACTGGTAGACGGATGCGATATTCTACTTACCCATGCACCCGTCGCAGGCATGGGCGACCTGGACGACCTGCCGCATCGAGGATTCGAGTGCTTTAATGCGGCTCTTGAGTCTTGGGGTCCCGACTATATGATTCACGGGCATGTGCACCAAAGCTACGGCCCCAACTTTCAACGCGAGCGCCAACACCCATGCGGAACGAAGATTGTCAACGCCTGCGGCTATACCAAGATCGAAATTGACGAGGCGCGCTACCCCACGCGCGGTTGGAAGGCCGCTTGGCTCAACTCGCAAACCATGCGCCGCGAGCTCAAACGCCACGAAGCAATCGAGTCTTCAACCGCCAGAACCCCCTGGTAACTGCCAACAACCACCACGAAGGGGATAGGCACCTTTATGGTGGTTTTGCTGACTCGTCCGACCTGTCCATCACGGTGCTTGTGTAATTAACGAGAACACTCATTGTTTTGTAAGGACGGCGCTCACGTGCCGTCTTTTTTTGTCAACTTATGCAGTCTCGACCGTGTTGTATGTAGAGGGACCTCGCGAGACGCCTTCCCTATATCCACCACGACCAATTGGAGGTGACACTATGCCTGCACGCCGTAACCGCAATAGCACGCTCCGATGCGATGCCGATCAGATCGAGCGGGAAGCAAAGCGCTTGGTCGACACGTATTCCGACCTCATCCTTCGATTGTGCTATTCGGCCCTTGGATCCGCTGACGACGCTCAAGACATCTGCCAGGACACGCTGATCAAGATTCTCCAACGCACTCAACCGTTCGACTCGCTCGAACACGAACGTGCTTGGGTGATCCGAGTCGCACTGAACGCATGTCGCGATATCGGCCGTACGCACGCGAATCACCCGGTTGTCGACCTCGATTCGCTCCCCGATTTCTGCGCACCCGTAACACATACCGAGCAAGAATTCGCGCAACGCGACTGCGCCATTCTTTCCGCTGTCACGGCCCTGCCTCAAGCACAGCGCATCGCCATCTTTTTGCACTACTACGCAGGCATGAGCATCAGGGAAATCGCAGACGCCGTTCACGCGACGCCAGCTGCAACCGCCCAGCACCTTAGCCGCGGACGTGCGTCACTTCGGCTTTCCTTGAAAGGAGACCACAATGACTACGAATTCGAATGACTATCGCCACGCCCTGGAGCACATTTCGTTTACCGATAATGCGAAGCAGCACATGGCAAACTCGATTGCTCAGTCCGTCGCCTCAAGCGATGCGGCGACCGCTCAAAGCAACTTTAATGGCACGCGACGCAAGCCGCGCATCGCCCGCCATCCCGTAAGAACAGTCGCTCGCATTGCCGCTGTAACGGCAGTCCTCGCTATCGTCATTGGAGGCGCTGGCACGGCTATGGCAACAGGCGTCCTGCCGCTTCCTTCTGACATGCTTTCCGACATCTTTGACGGACCTGCTTCTCAAACCGAGATCATCGACCGTATTGGCCGGCCCGTCGGTGCTAGCTGCTCCAACAACGGAGTCACCGTGACCGCCGACGCCATCATGGGCGACAAGGATATGGTTACCATCGCCTATACGCTTACGTTCGACGATCCCGCTGCCCTGAAAAAGCTTTCCGAGCCGGGCGAGAACGGAACTATCGCCGGAAGTGTCGATGGAAACGTATACGTTGATGGCGAGCATGGCGGCCAAGGCCAATCATGGCTCATTGACAAGAACCCCAATGACTCCAGCATTCAATACTTTGCACAGTTCAGCGTTGAATCACCCGGCCTTATGGGCAGGACCGTCCGCACGCATATCAACTCTCTCGTTGTGCCACGTGCTGGCAAAGAGCTTCCCGAGTATAAGAAAATACTTACGGGCCCATGGGATCTTAAGTTCCAGCTGAATTACGAAGATACATCCGTTACGATTCCCGCGCCCAAATCGGTCAACTTTAACGGCACCAAGGCGACGATTCAAGAGGCCACCGTATCCTGCGTTGGCGTTTCAGTCCGCTACAACATAGATCGTTCCATCGAACACGACAACAACAGCGGCAAGATGTCTCAAAACATGGAGGAGTCTATGGATGCCGTTGGCAACATACCCCTCATCGTGACGTTCAAAGACGGTCATGTTGAGGACGCAACCAGCCACAGCGGCTATTTCGCAAATAAACTGGATAACGGCACCACTGATGTCCACAAGACCTGGCCGTTCTCGCAAGTTTGTGACACAGACAAGATTGCAAGCGTACAAATTGGTGATACGGTCATTCCCATGAATTCGTAACGCTACGCGGCTCGTATATGCACCCGGTTCCGCACTTCGCGTCTAAAGATGCGCTGTCATCGAGCAGCGTGAGCGCAAGGCCGCCCGTATGGTCGGCTGGGAACACCTCGTTGCGCTAAAAACCACCACGAAGGGGACAGGCACCTTTGTGGTGGTTTTGCTGACTCGTCCGACCTGTCCCAACGGTTTGTCTCAATCTGTAACAGGTAGGGCCCAAATAATCGGTTAGCTGTTACAGATCGAGACAGACCACGGATGCTCAGCCGAAAATCTCAATCTGTAACAGGTAGGAACGATTTTGCCCCTTAGATGTTACAGATTGAGATATTTGACAGCTTGAATCGGCATCGCCTACAGCGCGGCGACGACCTTGTCGCCCATCGTCGTGGTGCCGAGGATCTTATCTGCCGGGGTGTTGACATCGGCGATGTCACGGGTGCGCCAGCCCTCGTCGAGCACGCGCGCCACGGCGCTCTCGATCCACGCGGCTTGCTCGCCCATGTCGAGCGCGTAGGTCAGCAGCATCGCCACCGACAAGATTTGAGCCAGCGGATTGGCCACGCCGAGCCCCGCGATGTCAGGAGCGCTGCCAGCCCTCGGCCCAAACAGCGATACGCCATCATCCAGCGAGGCAGAGGCAAGCATACCGAGCGATCCGGTAATCTGAGCCGCCTCATCGGACAGGATGTCGCCGAACATGTTCTCCGTCACCACGACGTCAAAGTCTGCCGGTCGACTGATGAGCTGCATGGCGGCGTTGTCGACGAGCAGGTCCTCAAGCTCCACGTCGGAGTACTCCTCGTCTTGCACGCGATGCACGATCTCGCGCCACATGCGGCTCGTCTCCAGCACGTTGCGCTTATCAACGCTCGTCACCTTGCCGCGACGTTTGCGCGCCGCCTCAAATGCCTGGCACGCAATGCGCTCAATCTCGTACTCGCGATACTCCATCACGTCGACCGCACGCTGACCGGCCGCACCCGCAGCGCCCGCGCAGGTCACGGATGCGGACGCCAAAGTCCCACGGCATGTTGTAGCCCATCGTATCGGGGATGTTCACGACCGTGGCACCGGCCTTTACGGCCGCCTCGATAATGCGCACCAGAAACTCCTGATCGGAGCGGCCGGCATCCTCGGCATAAAACTCAACATCGTCAACGACTTTGCGAGCATGTTTGACGGCATGGATCGCTCACTCAATTGCCCTTTCCTCAGTCATATGGAGCTTGTCGCGCAGGTGACTGGTGCTCACACCCAGCCCTGTATGGATACGGGGCCTCTGGGCCGTTTTGAGCGCCTCTGCAGCCACTTCGATATCCCTGTCGACAGCGCGCGTCAGGCCGCATACCGTGCATCGGTCGCCCGCAATCTTGCCAATCTCCTGTACGGAGCGAAAGTCACCAGGACTCGAGATGGGAAAGCCCGCCTCGATAACGTCCACGTTCATGCGCACCAGCTGGCGGGCGATGAAGAGCTTTTCCTCGGTATTCATGCTGGCGCCCGGCGACTGCTCACCGTCGCACAGGGTGGCGTCAAAGATTGTGATTTTGCGGCTTATATGTTCCTCCTGATTGACCGTTTTATGACAGATGGCTTTCAGGAGAGAGAGAAGGCCTAGAGATAGAAAAATACCCGTGTCGCTCATCACGCCTGAAAGCGGCAGACGATAGCGCACCCGGGTACAACAAATCGTTATAGCGAGATTACAACCCTAGCGCGCTATCCAATCTAGTAGCGCTAGGCCTAGGAGCTGTTGCGTGTTCTTAAACATGTTGGGCTCCCTTCGGCGATCGCGTGCCGAATGTTGGTGTAAGGGCCGCTTCCCTGGCCGTAGAAAGCAGG
>URIE01000014.1 GCA_900547805.1 uncultured Collinsella sp. | reverse complement strand
CCGACTTCGCCGGGGGCCTCAAGGCCACCATCGACTGGTACGTCGCCAACGAGCCCTGGTGGCGCCCGGCCAAGGAGGCCACCGAGGCCCGCTACCGCGCGCAGGGGCAGTAGGCCGCCCGAGCGCCCTTACGGGGCGCCCGCAACCAGAACAGCGTCGATAGGAGCTTTTCCCACATGGCAGACATCGCATTCGAGAAGGACCTCTCCGTCACCGAGACCGGCATCGAGGGCCTCAAGGTCGTCGACCTCGCCGTCCACGGCGACTCGCGCGGCTGGTTCAAGGAGAACTGGCAGCGCGCCAAGATGTGCGCGCTCGGGATCCCCGACTTCCGCATCGTCCAGAACAACATCTCCTACAACGACAGCCGCGGCGTCACCCGCGGCATCCACGCCGAGCCCTGGGACAAGTTCATCTCCGTGGCCCGCGGCTCGGTCTTCGGCGCCTGGGTCGACCTGCGCGAGGGCAGCGCCACCTTCGGCAAGGTCTACACCTGCACGCTCGACCCGTCCAGGGCCATCTACGTCCCGCGCGGCGTGGGCAACTCCTTCCAGGCCCTGGAGGACGGCACCGCCTACACCTACCTGGTGGACGCCCACTGGTCGCTCGAGCTGAAGAAGACCTACACCTTCGTGAACCTCGCCGACCCCGAGCTCGCCATCGAGTGGCCGATCCCGCTGGACCAGGCCACCGTATCCGAGGCCGACCTCAACCACCCGATGCTGAGGGACGTCGTGCCCATGGCGCCCAGGCGCACCCTCGTCACCGGCTGCAACGGCCAACTGGGACACGCTGTGCGCAAGCTCGCCGAGGAGCGCGGCGTGGCGAAGGACTTCGACTTCTGCGACATCGACACCTTCGACATGTCCGACCCGGAGGCCTATACGCAGTACGACTGGTCGCTCTACGGCACGGTCGTCAACTGCGGGGCCTACACCGCCGTGGATAAAGCGGAGACCCCCGAGGGCCGCGCCACCGCCTGGAAGGCCAACGCGACCGGCCCGGCGCTGCTCGCCCGCACCTGCGCCGAGCACGGCATCACGCTCGTCCACGTGTCCAGCGACTACGTCTTCGACGGCACCGCCGAGGTGCACACCGAGGACGAGCCCTTCTCCCCGCTGTCCGTCTACGGCCAGACCAAGGCCGCCGGCGACATCGCCGTGGCCGGGTGCCCGCGCCACTACATCATGCGCAGCTCCTGGGTCATCGGCGAGGGGCACAACTTCGTCAAGACCATGAAGGGGCTGTCCGACCGCGTCGCCGACCCGGACGACAAGCTGGACAAGGTCACCGTGGTGGACGACCAGCTGGGCCGCCTGACCTTCACGCGCGACATGGCCGAGGCCATCTTCCACGTGCTGGGGACGCACGCCCCCTACGGCACCTATAACTGCACGGGCTCGGGCGCCGTGAAGAGCTGGGCCGACATCGCCCGCGCCGTCTTCGAGGCCGCCAACGGCAACGGCGACAGGGTCGTACCGGTCAGCACCGCCGACTACTACGCAAGCGCCGAGGGCCCCATCGCCCCGCGCCCGGTCCACTCCGCGCTCGACCTTTCCAAGCTCGAGTCCGTCGGCTTCCACATGCCCGACTGGGAGGAAGAGCTGGGGGAGTACCTCAAGACGCTCTAGCCGCTATTAACTTTTCGAGAGTAAAAGCCGCCGTTCTTTAACGGCGGCTTTTCTTGTTGGTGGCTATCTGCGCAGTGGTGCCAATAGTATTTTGCGGAAGATCTACCTCTCGCTTGGCTTGGAAGTAGGGTGGCCGGGCTGGTCATCGTAGGCGTATTTGCTGTACACGTTGACCTCCCACTGCTTTTTTTCGACCTTTGCCACGGAATCAAGGATGAATCCGGTTGCAAGGCTCAGACCGCACAGGAACATAAACGACGCGGCGAGCATGGCGGTGGGGAAGCGCGGAACGAGGCCGGTGTGGAAATACTTGACAACGATGGGCATGCCCAGGGAGAGGCCGATCACCGCAAACAGAAGCGCGACGAGGCTGAAGAACTTCAGCGGGCGGTAGTCCTTGAACAGCGTGCCGATCATCGTAACGACTTTAATGCCGTCGCTCACGGTATTGAGCTTGGACTCGGAGCCTTCCGGACGGTCGCGGTACTCGATGGGTACATCTTTGATGCGCCAGCGGTGGTCGACGGCGTGGATCGAGAGCTCGGTTTCGATCTGAAAGCCCTCGGAAAGCACTGGGAAGGTTTTAACGAACGGGCGG
This sequence comes from uncultured Collinsella sp., assembly GCA_900547805.1. Taxonomy (GTDB): domain Bacteria; phylum Actinomycetota; class Coriobacteriia; order Coriobacteriales; family Coriobacteriaceae; genus Collinsella. Next base: position 21,097 of record URIE01000014.1, on the reverse strand, counting down.
CTCATGGCGCGGTAGCCGGTCATGACGTCATCGAAGCTGTAACCATAGATCCACTTGATCATGGCGCGGACCAGATTGTTGCCAAAGCCGTGGAAGGCACGCTTGTTTTCCTCGGCGTAGGTGCCGTTGGAAAGGCGATCGCCTACGGTCATGTCGGCCGTACCGTTAAGGATGGGCTCGCAGAGGGCCTTGGCCGCCTCGGCGGGGTAGGTGTCGTCGCCGTCGACCATCAGGTAGCAATCGGCGTCGATATCGCGAAACATCTGGCGGCACACGTTGCCCTTTCCCTGACGGGGCTCAAAGCGGACCGTGGCGCCGTGCTCGATGGCGATGCGTGAGGTATCGTCCGACGAGTTGTTGTCATAGACATAGACCGTCGCCTGCGGAAGCTCGCGGTGAAAGTCGTCGATGACTTTGCCGATCGTGAGCGCTTCGTTGTAGCAGGGGATGATGACGGCGATGGATTCAGAATTCACTCAATGCTCCTTATACATTCAATCCTTGAAAGTATAGCCGTTTGGGCTTGGCATCCTAAGATGTGGGTTAGTTCTCCAGTTTTGTTGCGCGAATCGTTTGCATGGCCGTCGGGTCTATACTGTTCGTTTGTCAACGATTACGAGTAAAGGAGTTGCATCCGTGTCGGATCAGACAAAGCAACAAGAAACTCGCAGTCTGCCTGCGACGTTTGCTAAGAACGAATTTGAGAAGGACGCGTTTATCCTTCGTCAGCTGGTTACCAAGGATTTTAAGATCAAGTATCGCCGTAGCGTTCTGGGCGTCGCATGGTCGGTGCTCAACCCGCTGCTGATGATGATCGTCATGGCCATCGTGTTCTCGACGATTTTCGCCCAGGGCCGCAATGGCTCAATTACGCCCGAGATGTACCCGCTGTACTTGATCGTGGGTAACGTCACCTTTGCCGTCATGTCCGAGTCCACGAACCAGGCCCTGACGTCGATTGTGGGTGCGGCTCCGCTGCTCAAGAAGGTTAAGGTGCACCGCTGGGTCTTCCCGGTGCAGAAGGTGCTTTTCTCGCTGGTCAACTTTGCCTTCTCGCTTGTCGCCGTCGCCATCGTCATGCTGTGGTTCCGCGTCATGCCTTCTTGGCACCTGATTCTGCTGCCGGTCTGCCTGCTGCTGCTTATGTGCTTCTGCATGGGCCTGGGCATGATGCTCTCTGCCCTTACGGTTTTCTTCCGCGATGTCATGCATCTGTGGAGTGTTGTCATCACGGCGTGGACTTACATCACGCCTATTTTCTGGACGACTGACTTTGTTGCGCAAATGCCGCATCTCGTGCGCATTCTGGTCTATTCGAACCCCATGTATAACTATTTGCAGTTTATGCGCGATATCTTTCTGTTCCAGACCACGCCCTCGCTTTTGACGTTTGGTATGTGCGTCGCTTGGGCGGTTCTTGCGCTTGTTATTGGCTACACCGTGTTCCATAAGTCCGAGCGCAAGTTCATCCTCTACATCTAAGGAGTGCTGTGATGACTGAATCTGTTGTTGATTACAGCGAGCAGCCTCTGGCTGTCGAGGTCGACGACGTCACCATGATCTTTAACATGGCGTCCGAGTCGCTGACCAACCTCAAGGAGTACTTCATCAAGCTTGCCAAGCATGAGCTGTTCTTTGAGGAGTTTAGGGCGCTCAAGCATATCTCGTTTGATATTCATCGTGGCGAAGTTGTCGGTTTGGTTGGCACCAATGGCTCCGGCAAGTCTACGATGCTCAAGATTATCGCTGGCGTGCTTGAGCCTAGCGAGGGCAGCGTTAAGGTGCACGGTAACATCGCGCCGCTGATTGAGCTTGGCGCCGGTTTTGACCCCGAGCTGACCGCCCGCGAGAACATCTACCTGAACGGCGCTCTGCTCGGCTATACCAAGGAGTTCATCGATGCCAACTTTGACGGCATTATCGAGTTCGCAGAGCTGCAGAACTTTGTCGATATGCCGCTTAAGAACTTCTCCTCGGGCATGGTGGCGCGTATCGCCTTTGCAATCGCGACGATTACCGAGCCCGATATTCTGATCGTTGACGAGACGCTGTCCGTCGGTGATGTGTTCTTCCAGCAAAAGTGTGAGGCCCGTATCCAGCACTTTATCCAGAGCGGTGACGTGACGGTTCTGTTCGTTTCGCACTCCATGGAGCAGGTTGAGCGCATCTGCCAGCGCGCCGTTTGGATTGAGAAGGGTGACCTTCGCATGGACGGCCCGGTCGATGAGGTCTGCAAGGCGTACCGCGAGCAGTTCAACTAGGTTATAATTACTTGCGCCTGACAGGCTTGCGCTTGCTTGGGCGTGCGGTTATTTGCTCCATTAGCTCAGCCGGATAGAGCAGGGGACTTCTAATCCCAAGGTCGACGGTTCGAATCCGCCATGGAGCACCATCGTTTATTAAGCCCGGACCGCTTGGTGGTCTGGGCTTTTTTCATCTTGTATGCTGCTGAAGCCGAGCGCGAGCAAGCCGCTGCTGTTTGTTGGGGTTGGCATTTTACTTTTCCAGATGCTCTTTCAGCAGCTCCAGCGCGTGGGCGTAGCCCATCAGGCCTTCGCCGGTGATGGTGGCGAAGCAGGCGAGGCGTGCGTAGCTCACCTGGCGGAAGTCCTCGCGCGTCTCGACGGCGCTGATGTGAACCTCGACGGCGGGGATGGCGACGGCCTTGAGGGCGTCCAGGATGGCCACGCTGGTGTGCGTGTAGGCTGCCGGGTTAATGACGATGCCGTCGACCTTGCCGTAGGCCTCCTGGATCTTGTCGACGATGCTGCCCTCGTGGTTGGATTGGAAGACCTCGACCTCATCAAAGCCCTGTGGGGCGCCGGCCTCCTTGCAGATCTGGACCAGGCGGTCGTAGTTGTCACTGCCATAGATGCCCGGCTCGCGAATGCCGAGCATGTTGAGGTTGGGGCCGTTGATGACGAGTGCTTTCATGGTTGCTTCCTTTGCGGTCGGGCGGAGTTGAATGGAAAACCACCACAAAGGTGCCTGTCCCCTTTGTGGTGGTTTTTGTCAGAGAGCGGGCGGGAGGGCGTCGAGGAGGGCTTGGGCCGTGTTGGCGGCGCAGTCGCGCGAGTCGATGATGTAATCGGCCCAGGCACGGTAGCGCGGCATGCGCTGTTCGGCCAGCTTGTCGATGCCGTCGCGGGCGGTGATGGGACGACCCTTGTGGGCGAGCTCGTCGAGCTTGCGGTTGAGCATTACGATCAGGCTGTTCTGGTGCAGCAGCGGATAGTTCTCGTCGCGCGTGACGACGCCACCTCCCGTGGAGAGCACCAGGCCGCTGCGCTTGGAAATTTCGGCCAAGGCCGCCGTTTCCTGCTCGCGGAAGGCCGGCTCGCCGCGCTCGACGATAAAGTCGGCGCAGGGCATGCCGAGACGCTCCTCGAGGGCGCGGTCTAGATCGATATGCTCGCGGCCCGTGAGCTGTGCCACCTGCTCGCCTACGCGGGTCTTGCCCGAGCCTGGCATGCCGATCAGGGCGATGTTCTGCTCACGGCGAGACAGGCGCTCCGTTACATCCAGGATGCGCTTGCGCGGGGTGACCTGGCCGGTATAGCGCTCGACGGCCTGTGCCGCTTGGGCCACGAGCATCAGCAGGCCGCCGATGCACGGGATGCCGCGGTGCTCGGCCTCGAGCATCAGGCCCGTGCGGGCGGGGTTGTAGACAATGTCGATGACGCCTTCGAGCGCGTCGAGACCCTCGAGCGTGCAGGGCGCATCGGGACAGTGGGGGAACATGCCGGCGGGCGTGCAGTTGACGAGCAGCGCCGCGTCGGACTGCTGGGCGATGTTGTCGTAGTTGACCTCGCTTGTGCGGCCTACGGGCACGACGATGGCGCCCAGATCGCCCAGCACCATGCTTGCCGTGGTGCCGGCACCGCCGGTGGCCCCGAGCACGAGGGCTTTCTTGCCGGCGACCTCCGTGCCCAGCTCCTCGACCAGGCACTGGAAACCGAAGTAGTCGGTGTTGTCGCCGCGCAGACGCCCGTCTGCCAGGCGCGTGATGGTGTTGACGTTGCCCATGCGCTCGGCGAGCGGGCTTAGCTCGTCCAGGTACTCCATGACGGCGCGCTTGTAGGGGATGGTCACGTTGGTGCCCTCCCACTCGTCGCCGGTCATAAACGCCTCGAGATCCTCGGGCGCTCGCTCAAAGCGCACGTACTCCAGGCCGGCGAGCTCCTTGTAGATGGTCGGGGTGTAGCTGTGGCCCAGCACGCGGCCCAGCACGCCGTAGGGGCGGGTTGCGGCGGTATCGGTCATCTAGAGCACCTCCGTGTAGCTGCCAAAGTAGGTGAAGCTCTCGCACACGTCGTCGATGGAATCGAGCAGGTCGTCGAGGGCCTTGCTGCCAAAGGGGCAGTCCAGGTCAAAGTAGAACATAAACTCAAAGTCGTGCCCGGGGATGGGACGGCTCTCGAGTTTGATCAGGTTGATGTTGAGTGCGTAGAAGCGCTCGAGCACGCGATAGAGGGCGCCCGGCTCATTGGCCGTGGTGATCATGAGCGAGGTGCGATTAGCGCCGGGGTAGACGCGCGGCTCGCGGCTGATGACGACAAAGCGCGTGTAGTTGTTGTCCGAGTCCTGGATGTTGGGTTCCAGCACCTCCAGGCCATAGAGTGCCGCGCAGCTGCGCGATGCGATGGCGGCGACGTCGGTGCGCTCGGAGTTGGCGACCATGTCGGCCGACATGGCCGTGTTTGGGTACTTGGTGGCGTGCAGGTCGTGGGACTCGATAAAGCTAGCGCACTGCGCGATGGCCTGACCGTGGCTGTAGACCTCGCGTATGTCCGCGAGCTTGGTGCCGGGCTTGACGAGCAAGTTGTGGTCGATCTTGAGGCGAAGCGAGCGCACGATGTGGAAGTCGAACTGGGCGAGCAGGTCGTAGACGGCGTTGACCGATCCGGCGGTGGAGTTCTCGATGGGCAGCACGCCAAACTCGCAGAAGCCGTCGCGCACGGCGCGCATGACGCCTTCGAAGGTCTCAAAGAACGCAATATCGGGCACGTCGAAGAGTTTGCACGCGGCGATCTGGCTATAGGCACCTTCCACGCCCTGGCAGGCAACGGTGGCAGTCTGGGGGAAGGGCGTGTCGAAGGCTACGGCCGTGGCGTGGGCCTTTTGCGAGACGGTGATGCCCTTGAGCTCGTTGATGTAGCGCTGCTGCTCGGCCTTGCTCATGCTCATGAGGAGACGGAACAGGGTGATAGTTTGCGCCTCGTAGCGCTCGGGCGCGCGGCTGGCGAGGTTGTTGAGCTTGGAGCGCTCGCGGGCGGGGTCGAAGACGGCCTTGCCCATCTCGATTTTTGACTTGGCGACTTCGGTGGCAATGTCCATGCGCTCGACAAAGCTGTTGAGGAGCGTGGTGTCGATGCCATCGATGGTCTGGCGGATGTCGGCAAGGTCCATGGAGACCCCTTTCACGTGTCGGAGGATGTTGAGGGGTGGGTAGTTAGCGCTGGGCGGCGTCTTCGAGGAGGGCGTCCCAGATGGCAAGGGCGGCGGCTGCTTCGGCTACGGGGACGGCGCGGGGGACGATGCAGGGATCGTGACGGCCGTGGACCGAGAGCTCGGCATTTTCCATGGCGTCCATGTCTACGGTCTGCTGCTCGCGGCCAATTGAGGGCGTCGGCTTTACGGCCATGCGCCACATGACGGGTGCGCCGGTCGAAATACCGCCCAGGATGCCGCCGGCGTTATTGGACTCGACCTCGATTTCGCCGGTCTCGGCATCGATGCGATATGGATCGTTGTTCTCGCTGCCGCGCATGGCGGCCACGGCAAAGCCCATGCCAAACTCCACGCCCTTTACGGCGGGAATGCCAAACGCGATCTGCGCGATGCGGTTTTCGATGCCGTTGAACATGGGGTCGCCGATACCCGCGGGAAGCCCGTAAATGCCGCACTCCACGATGCCGCCGATGCTGTCGAGCTCGTCGCGCGCGGCCAGAATCTCCTCGCGCATGCGGCCGGCTGCGGCGGCGTCAATGCACGGCAGATCGTTCGTAAGGATCGCCTTGCGGTCGGCCTCGCGATAGACCATATCGTCCATCGGCAGGTCGGAGATGCCGCCGATCTGCGCGACGTGGGCCATGACCTGAATGCCGCGGGCCTCGAGTGCCTGCAGCGCAATGCCGCCGGCGATGCATAAGGGTGCCGTTAGGCGGCCGGAGAAATGCCCGCCACCAGCGACATCGTGCATGTTGTGATACTTCACGCGCGCAGGGAAGTCCGCATGTCCGGGGCGGGGCTTGCGGCGCAGCTCGGAGTAATCCTTGGAGCGCGTGTTGGTGTTCTCGATAATCGCGGCGATGGGCGCGCCGGTGGTATGTCCATCGACAACACCGGCGATGATGTGGGCGGCGTCGGCCTCGCGGCGTTTGGTCGCGGTCTCGTCGCGACCGGGGGCGCGACGGTCGAGGAGGGCCTGCAGCTTCTCCTGGTCCACGGCGATACCTGCCGGAATGCCATCGAGCGAGCAGCCGATGGCGGGGGAGTGCGACTGACCGAAAATGCTCAGATGCAAGACGTTGCCAAAGGTCGAGGACATGCTATTCCTCCTCGAGTGTGACCTTGCCGCCCAGCAGGCGGTAGTGGTCGAAGAAATCGGGATAGGACTTGTTGACGGCCTCGGCGCCGTGGATCACGACTTCGCCAGTGGCGCGGCTCGCAGCGATGGCGGCCATCATGGCGATGCGGTGGTCGTTGTGCGAATCGACCTCGCCGCCGGTAAAAGCGTCGACACCCTTGATGATGAGGTCGTCACCGGCAATGCGCACTTGTGCGCCCAGCGCGGTGAGCTCACGGGTGGTGGTGGCCAGGCGGTCGGATTCCTTGATGCGCAGGCGGGCACAATCGCGGATGAACGTGCGGCCTTGCGCCAGCGATGCCACGGCCGAGATAACGGGCACCAGGTCGGGAATGTCGTGGGCGCTCATCTCAAAGCCGGCGAGCTTATCGGACTGCACGGTGGCGGCGTTGGTGGAGCGCACGATGCGGGCGCCAAAGCGCGAAAGCGCGGCAAGCACGTTGCGGTCGCCCTGGGCCGAGCTAAGTGACACGCCCTCGACGGTGATGGGGTCGCTGCCGATGGCGCCGGCGCACAGCCAAAAGGCGGCGTTGGACCAGTCGCCCTCGACGGCTACGCTGCCGGGCGTGCGGTACGAGCCGCTGCTCACGCGGAAGTTCGTGACCTCGGGCTGGCCGTCCCGGGCGGGAATACGCTCGACGTTGACCTCGACGCCAAAGGCCTTCATGGCCTGGATCGTCAGGTTGATGTAGGGGCGGCTTTCGATAAGGCCGGTCACCTGCACGCAGGAGGGCTGGGCCAGCAGCGGCGCTGCCAGCAGCAGGCCCGAGATGTACTGCGAGCTCACGTTGCCCGGCAGCACAAAGGTGCCCGGGCGCATGCGGCCGCTCGTCTTGAGCGGAAAACCGCCCAGGCCCTGTAGGTCGCAGCCGGCGGCGATGATCTCGTCCGAGAGCGGGGAGAGCGGGCGGGCGCCCAGACGGCCCTGGCCCACAAAAGTGGCCTCCGCACCCAGCGCGCAGGCGACGGGCAACATAAAGCGGAGCGTGGAGCCGCTCTCGCCGCAGTCAAGCGTGCCGCCGGCAAGGGCCTTGAGCAGGCCAAACTCAACACTCTTCATGGTGGGGTGGACCTGGAAGCCGTCCTCGACGGTCTCGATGCGAGCGCCCAGGGCCGTAAGGCAACGCACCGTGGCCTCGATGTCGGCACAGGTGGTGTTGCAGGTGACGTGCGTCTCGCCGTTGGCAAGCGCGGCGCAGATGATCAGGCGGTGAGCCATCGACTTGGATGCGATGGCGGGAACGGTGCCCTTGAGCGGGGACGGGGTGATGCGGGCTAGCATGCGGATGCGTCTCCCTTCTGGCCGAGGCCCTCGGCAATGAGTTCGTGGAAAGTGGAAAGCGGTGTGCGGTCGATGCTGCAGCGGCCAATGCCGTGCGGAATCACCAGGTCTATGGTGTCGCCCGCGCGCTTCTTGTCGTGGAGCGCCTCGGCAAAGACGGCATCGGCATCTAGGTCGCAGCGGGTCTTGAGGCCATGGCGTGCGCAGAGCTCCTCAATACGACCTGGTAGTGCAGCATCGCAGACGCCGTGCAGGGCCGCGGCGCGCGTGATGATGCCCATGCCGATCGACACGCAGTTGCCGTGGCCGAGCTCAAAGTGCTCGCAGGCCTCGACGGCGTGTCCGGCGCTGTGTCCAAAGTTGAGGAGCTTGCGCTGGTTGGTTTCGCGCTCGTCGGCGACGACCACGGCGCGCTTGATGTCGATATTGCGGGCGATGATGAGCGCTACGCGGGACACATCGCGGTTGAGCAGCTCCAGCGTGAGCGGGGTCTTCTCCAGCTCGGCGAAAAGCTCCAGGTCGGCGATCACGGCGTGCTTGACGACCTCGCCGCAGCCGTCGGCGAACTGCTCGGGCGTGAGGGTGGCCAGGCACCCCACGTCGGCGATAACCACGCTCGGCTGCCAAAAGGCGCCGGCCAAGTTCTTGCCGGCAGCCAGGTCGATGGCGGTCTTGCCTCCCACCGATGAATCCACCATGGCGAGCAGGCTCGTCGGGATCTGCACAAACTTGCAGCCGCGCATGTAGGTGGCGGCCACAAAGCCCGCCACGTCGCCCACGACGCCGCCGCCGAGTGCCACGATCACGTCGGAGCGCGAAAGCTCGTGCTCGGCCACAAACTCCAAAATGGCAACATAGGTTTCGGCGCGCTTATGGGCCTCGCCGGCCTCGAAAGTGCAGATGCTCACCTCGTAGCCTGACTCCTCCAGGCTCTGCTTAACGGGCATCTGGTAGAGCGGGCCCACGTTGGTGTCCGTCACGATGACGGCCTTGGTGCCGCCGGCAGTGGCGCGCACGAGCGGTCCCGCCTGCTCCAGCAAAAACGTGCCAACATGCACCTGGTAGGGGCGTGCAGTGTCGATATCGATGGTAATCGCCATAAGCTATGGTCCTTTCGACCTGGCGTGATAGGTGGTCTAGTGGGAGGCCTCGTCGTCGAGTGCGCGCTTAATGTGGTCGCCCTCGGCAAGGAGATTCTCCAGATAGCGCTGGTCGCGGTCCTTGAGGGCGCGGCTGTAGGCGCCGAGCGACTCGATCAGATGGTCGATCTCGAAGGCGAGCGCGTCGGCGTCGTCGATCATGAGCTCGGACCACATCTGCGGGTTGAGATGCGCCACGCGGGTGAGGTCGCGGTAGCTACCGGCCGAAAAGCCGTGGTGGACTTGGGCGGTCGGGCTCTTTACATAGGCGTTTGAGACGACGTGCGCGAGCTGGCTCGTAAAGGCGATGACGCGGTCGTGCTCGGCGGCGTTCGTCACGCTGAACTTGCCAAAGCCCAAGGGGCGCACCATCTCGCGCACCTGGCCCAAAAGCTCCAGCTTGAGCGCATCGTCCACTGCGGGCGGCACGAGCACGAGTGGCGCGCCCTGGAACAGGTCGGCGCGGGAGTGCGCGTAGCCCGAGAACTGGGTGCCCGCCATGGGGTGCGCGCCCACAAAGTAAAAGCCGTGCTCGCGGGCAAGCTCAAAGGCGCGCTCGCACACGATGCCCTTGACACCCACCGTGTCGATCACCACGGGGCCCATGATGGCCTCGGTGTCGGTGGCGTCGGCGAGTGCCCGGGCATGCGCCTCGAGCCACTCGATGCAGGCCTCGGGGTAGCAAGCCAGGACGATGATGTCGCATTCGCCGAGTGTCTTGTCGTTGAGCTCTCCGGCGACAGTGCCCATGCTGGCGGCCGTCATGACATCGTCATCGGGGTCCCAGGCCAGCACTCGGACGCCAGCCTGCGCATAGCCGCGGGCAAAACTGCCGCCGATGAGGCCAAGGCCGACGATGCCGGCGCACTTAGGGCCGCCCTGGTTAACGCGCGCGTTTCTCACCGTACCCATGGGCTACTCCATGGTCTCTTGGCAGACAACCTCGCGGATGGCTCGGATGCGGCGCATGGTGTCGTCGAACTGATCGGGGGTGAGGGCCTGGGCGCCGTCGGACCAGGCGCGGCTCGGCTCGTCGTGGACCTCGATCTCCAGGCCGTTGGCACCGCAGGCGGTCGCGGCGAGCGCCATGGGCTCAACGTAGCGGGTGTAGCCGGTGGCGTGGCTGGGGTCGGCGACGACGGGCAGGTGCGACAGGTGGTGCAGCACCGGCACGGCGTTGAGGTCGAAGGTGTTGCGGGTGCGGGTCTCGAAGGTGCGGATACCGCGCTCGCACAGGATGACGTTGTCGTTGCCCTCGCTCATGATGTACTCGGCGGCCATAAGCAGCTCGTCGATCGTGCCGGACATGCCGCGCTTGAGCAGAATCGGTGTCTGGGTCTTGCCGACCTCCTTGAGCAGGGGGAAGTTCTGGGCGTTGCGGGCGCCGATCTGCATGACGTCAATCTTCTTGTCCAGGAAGACCTGCACGTCGCGCGGGTCCATGATCTCGGTGACGATCGGCATGTCGAGCTCGGCAGACGCCTCGCACAGCAGGTCGAGGCCGGCGGGACCCATGCCCTGGTAGGCGTAGGGGGAGGTGCGGGGCTTGTAGGCACCGCCGCGCAGCATCGTGGCACCGGCGGCCTTCACGCGGCGGGCGATGCGGATGAGGTTCTCGCCCTCGACGGAGCACGGGCCGGCGATGACCTGGAACTGGTCGCCGCCGATCTTGACGCCGTGGCCGCAGTCGATGACGGAGTCCTCGGGGTGGAACTTGCGATTTGCGCGCTTAAACGGCTCGGAGACGCGCTGCACGCGCTCGACGACATCCATGGACTCGAGCAGGAACGGGTCGATCTTGGTCGTATCGCCCACCAGGCCGATGATCGTCTCGTTCTCGCCGCGCGAGACGTCGGTCTTGAGACCCTTTTTCTCAATCCAGCTGACGATGTGGCTGACGGCCTCGTCGCTGGCGCTCTGCTTTAAAATTGCAATCATGGTGTGCCTCTCACCTCGATGGATAACCCTTGCAAAAACGGCCCGCATCGCGAGCCGTCTATATATGGTGCATGAGAGTTTATACTATCTGACTCACTTTTGCCTTCTAAAGTGAGCCGTTGCACCGCGTCTTCCTCGGAATTGCAAAGCTTTTTCTTTTATTTGATAGCCCATGGTGCACTTGGGTATAATGCATTCCGTTCGCCCTATTAGCTCAGGGGATTAGAGCGTCTGCCTCCGGAGCAGAAGGCCGTTGGTTCGAATCCAACATGGGGCACCATCGAACGTAAGACCGTCCGAACCTCGCATGGTCCGGGCGGTTTTTCTTATACCGACGCGACGTGATGGGACGTGGTATGGCAGCAACGGATATCGAGCGCGGACTCTCGACCGCCGAGGTCGAGGAGCGCATCGCCGCCGGTAAGATCAACCGCAACATGGAGCTCAAGACCAAGTCGGTCAAAGAGCTCATCATCGAGAACCTCTGCACGCTGTTCAATTTGATCAACGTGATCTTGGCGTTCCTGGTCATTTTGACCGGTTCGTTTAAGAATCTGACGTTCCTGTTCGTGGTGTTCCTCAATACCGCTATTGGCGTCATTCAATCCATGCGTTCCAAGAAGATGGTCGATAAGCTCACGCTGCTGACCTCCAAGAAGGCCATCGCGGTGCGCGACGGCGCCGAGGTGGAGCTCGACTTGGACCAGATCGTGCTCGACGACATCATCCGCCTGGGGCGCGGCGACCAGATTCCCGCTGATGCCGTGGTGGTTTCAGGCGAGGCTCTCGTGAACGAGAGCTTGCTGACGGGCGAGAGCGACCTTATTAAGAAACAGCCCGGTTCCGAGCTCATGAGCGGCAGCTTTATCGACTCGGGCCTGCTGCGCGCCCGCGTGATCCATGTCGGCGCCGACAACTACGTGGCCAAAATTAATAACGAGGCCAAGTACGTCAAAAAGGTCAATTCCGAGATCATGAACGCGCTTAACGCCATCGTGCGCTTTGCGAGCATCATCATGATCCCGCTCGGTTTGGCGTTGTTTGCCTCGAGTGTGAGCGAGCTGTGGGATGCCGCGGGAACCCCGGGCGATAGCGCACTTTCGTGGTGCTTCTCCGAGCTGCTGGCTGGTCATGTGCCTTCGTCGGCGCTGCTGTCCACGGTGGGCGCCCTGCTGGGCATGATCCCGCAAGGCCTGGTGCTGCTGACCTCGTCGGTGCTCGCCATCGCCACGGTGCGCCTGGCCCGCCGCAAGGTGCTGGCGCAGCAGCTCTACTGCATCGAGACGCTCGCTCGCGTCGACGTGCTGTGCCTGGACAAGACGGGCACCATCACGTCGGGCCGCATGGAGGTCGAGGGCACGTATCCGCTGCCGGTTGAGGGCGTGAGCCTAGGCGCCGGCTCGGACGAGGCGGCTGTTCCAGTCGATTCCACGGTGCTCGATTTTGCGCTGGCTAACGTCGCGCGTGCGACTTCGGCCGATGCCAACGAGACCTGCCAGGCGCTGCTCAACTATTACGCCGATCGCCCGGTCGAGGTGTCTGAGCCGCTGTCGGTCATTCCGTTCTCGTCGTCTAAAAAATGGAGTGGCGCTTCTTTTGCGCAGGGCTCCTATGTGATGGGTGCCGCGCAGTTTGTGCTCTCTGATCGTGTGTTTTCGCAGGTCGAGAACCGTGTCGCCGAGCTTGCCGATACCTGCCGCGTGCTCGTGGTGGCGCGCGTGGACGGCTTTACGCCCGATGGCGATATGGTGGGCGAGGCCGAGCCCGTGGGCTTTGTGACCATCCGCGACGAGATTCGTACCTCGGCGGCCGAGACCATCGGCTACTTTAACGAGCAGGGCGTGACCCTCAACGTGATCAGTGGCGACGACCCGCGTACGGTGTCGTCGATCGCGCGCGTGGTGGGCGTGCCGGGGGCGGACGCTTATGTGGACGCCACGACGCTCGACACGCCGACCAAGCTCGATGCCGCAGTGGACCGCTACCATGTCTTTGGTCGTGTGACCCCGCAGCAGAAGCGCGAGCTCGTGCAGGCGCTCAAGCGCCGCGAGCACACCGTGGCCATGACGGGCGACGGCGTCAACGACGTGCTGGCGCTCAAGGAGGCCGACTGCTCCGTCGCCATGGCGGCCGGCTCCGATGCCGCGCGCAACGTGGCCGAGATCGTACTCGTTGACAACGACTTTGCCTCGATGCCCGCCGTGGTGGCCGAGGGCCGTCGCTCCATCAACAACCTGCAGCGTTCGGCCTCGCTGTTCCTGACCAAGACGCTGTTCTCGATGGGCCTGGCGGCGCTGTGCATCGCGCTGCCGCCGTATCCCCTCGAGCCCATCCAGATGACGCTCATTAACTTCTTCTGCATCGGCGCGCCGGGCTTTGTGTTGGGCCTGGAGCCCAACAATGCTCGCGTGAAGGGGTCATTTTTGACCAACGTGCTCAAGCGTGCACTGCCGGCGTCGATTGCGGTCATTTTGGCTGCGGCGCTCGATATCTTTGTGGCGCGCGTGTTTGGTTTTAGCCAGCTCACGCTGTCTACGATGTGCCTGCTTACGTCGTGTGCGGCGAGCGTCAGCCTGATCTGGCGCATCTCGCAGCCTCTCACGCCCTTACGTGTGGTGCTCTTTGTGTTTGTAGTCGCCGGCATCCTGACGGGGGTTATCGGATTCCCGAAGCTGCTGTCTATTGCCAACCTGACGATGGGTCAGATGGTTATCTTGGCTGTCATCGTGGTCTTTACCTGTTCGGTGTTCTTTAAGCTCGCCACGATGATGGATTCGCTCAAGCCGCGTCGTCGTCATGCCGCAACTGGTTTTGGCCGCGGCGTGCGCGTCCGCCTGGGTCGCGGTGGCGGCAAGGTGAGCTCGACGGGTTCGACGGCCGAGCGTTTTGCCAAGCGCGTCGCCGCCGACATGGCGCAGCGCCGCGAAGCTCGCACCGTTCGTGAGGCCGAGGCCCGCGCACTCGAGGGCGTGGCCCAGGTCCAACCCAAGAAAAAGAGGAGTGCCGGAGCCAAACGCTCTCGCGTGACCAAGTCCGCCCAAGGCATCAAAGTCTCGATGCCAAGCAAAAAGAAGAAGTAGCTACGCGTCCTGGCGATGTTGAATTGGTGCCTTGTTCCTGTGGGGCCGTGGCGATGTTATGCTCTAACCTCGATTGTTTGAATTGCTTCGAAAAGAGGATGCCGTGATCTGCCCGCATTGCCTTAAGACTATCGAGGACGGCGCCTCGTTCTGCCCCTACTGCAACGCCTATGTGGGTCCGGGCGATGGTCCCGAGCACACCGAGTTCGTGTTCTGTGAGGGCTGCGGTGCCCGTCTTTCTCCGCATGATCGTACGTGCCCCAAATGCGGACGCCCCGCTCCGGGTATCCTCTCCGAGGACGCGGCCGCATCCGACTTGGCTGCGGGCCGCACGGCGGGTTTTCCGCGCCTAACGCAAGAGCAGATCGATACCGAGGTGCCTCATGCGCCCGCCTCTGCCGCTGCGGTGCTTTCGGACGCCGCCGACCCCAATGAGACCTGTGTGCTGCCGGCTTTCGATAAGGATTTCGGTATCCCCAAGGTCGATATTCCCACGCCCGTTTCCCTGCATGACGATGCTCAAAAATCCAAGCGCAAAGTGCATCCCGACGAGGACGCTTATCACAAGCACAAGCGTCATATCCCTAAGCCGCTCATCGTCATCGCGATCCTTGCCTTTGTGTGCGGTGGTGCCTATTGGTTCGTGACGACCGATCCCATGGGTGTCATGCCTGGCTTCTATGACCAGTTTGGCCAAGCCGCGCAGACGACCTTCCCCACGCGCCAAAAGGGCGAGGCGACTGAGGACGATACCAAGCAGGACGATTCTGCCGAGGTGGTCCAGGAAGAAACCGTGCTGACCGATGATCAGCTCTATACCAGGCTCGACGGTCTGTATCAGACCATCGTGTCCTACGGTGACGAGGACCAGATCGGCGAGGTCATCGATTCCTTTAACAACGGTTATCTCCGAACGCCGCTGTCCACCCGTCAGGAGCTGTCGCAGAGTGCCTACGCCCTGCGCGACCAGATCAAAAAGACGCAAGATGAGCTCAACAACCTTAAGTACCAGGACGATACGGTCTATGCGGATGACATCGCCCACTTAAAGCAGCTTGCCGAGTGGATGTACGAGCGTGTCGACGTGATCTGCCAGAGCTGGGATATCTCGCTGGCCATTCCCGATGGCGAGTCGATGAGTTCCCACCAAAGCGAGATCCTGGCGCCCATCGCGCAGGGCGGCAACAGCGCGCTGAACCAGTACGACGCCAATGTGGGTTCCTGGAAGCCGCAGCAGCGTTCCTAAAATTAGTTCGCCATAGTCGGCATAACCTACGTGCGCAATTGATGTAAGCCCATGCTTATTGCTACAATTCGTACAAATATGCTTTAAACGCACGAGGAAGGAACCACATGTTTGGTTTTAAGAAAGAGCTCTACACGCCCGAGTATCAGCTTGCCGGCGACGAGTGCGCCGTTATCGAGACGTCGAAGGGTACCATCAAGGTCAAGTTTGACGGCGAGGGCGCTCCCATTCATGTCGCGAACTTCTGCGAGCTTTCCACGATGGGTTTCTACGATGGCCTTAAGTTCCATCGCTATGTTCCCGGCTTTGTCATCCAGGGCGGCGACCCCAATACCCGCGATATGTCCGGCGCCGACGTCGCTGCCGGTCTTGAGGGCCCCGACGGCATGCCCGGTACCGGTGGCCCCGGCTACTGCATCAAGGGCGAGTTTGCCACCAATCCGCGCAACAGCCATGTCGATGGCGCCCTTGCCATGGCACGCTCCATGGACCCCGATTCCGCGGGTTCGCAGTTCTACTTCTGCCTGGGTGCCCAGCATAACCTCGATTCCGGTTACACCGTCTTTGGTACCACGGTCGAGGGTCTCGATGTGATTTCGCAGCTGCGTGCCGGCGACGAGATCGTCCATGTCGAGATCGTTCACGAGTAAAGGGGATTTCCTTGAATAGCCAGCTGATCCAACAGGGCCGCGCCGCTTACCGCGCGGGTGATTTTTCCGCTGCAGCCCAGATGCTTGGGGCGGCAAAGACTCCCGATGAGATTATGGGCGAGGCCGATCACCTTCGTGGCAACGCCTTGATGCACCTGGGCATGTATGCCGAGGCCGCCGAGGCCTACGCCGCCGCCCTCAACGACGGCACCTATGGCAAGCGCGGCGCGCTGCTCACCAACCGCGGCAAGGCGCTCGCCGCCGTGGGCGACTACACGACGGCCGCTCAGGCGTTCTCTGCTGCTACGCAGGACGCTTCCTATGCCACGCCGTTCAAGGCCTATCTGGGCCTGGGTAACGCGCTGTTCCAGTCGGGCGACTATGCCAACGCGGGTACTGCCTTCCGTCAGGCTGCCATCGACGGCGCCAATCCGGCTCCTGCCGCCGCACTCGGCGAGCTCGGTCGTTGCTTCATTAAGCTCGGCCGTCCGGCGGATGCCGTGGAGACCTACCGCACGGCTATCGACTTTGCCGGCCCCCGCGACGACACGCGTGCGCTCAACGCCGGCATGGGTCAGGCGCTTTCTGCCGCCGGCCGTCCCTCCGACGCGCTCGACGCCTTTAACGCCGCTACTGCCGATGGCATCTACCAGCTCACTTCCGAGCAGGCCGATGAGCTTGCCCGCGTGCACGATTCGCTTGCCGCGCTGTCTGCCCAGACGGCTATGGCCACGGCTCCGGCGCCCGCGATGGACGCTCCTGCCGTCGATCCGCTCGATCCTACGGGCGCGACCGGTCAGTTTATGCCCGATCCCTCGGACACCGGCTTCTTTACGCTGTCCGAGTCCGAGATGGTCCAGCAGGACCGTCAGGATCGTAAGCAGGCCAAGGTCCGTCGTCGCCATCGCCACACGGGTCTCAAAGTCTTCATCGTGCTGCTTCTGCTCATTTTGATCGCCGCGGGCGGTCTGGGCTTTGCCTACACGCGCGGCTTTGGCTTCCCGTCTCAGGAGTCTGTCGTTTCCGATCTGTTCCAGGCTGCCGGCGACGGTGACACCGCAAAGGCCGAGTCTTGCCTGGCATCGAGCCTGTCCGAGGACGCTAAGTCGATGATCATCTCCTCGATTCCGCAGGGTGCCACCGTGTCCGTCGAGGGCATGGATCAGTCCATGACCGAGACGACCGCTAAGGTGAAGGCATCGCTGTCCAAGGGCGGCGAGCAGGAGTACACCGTCAAATTCGTGCGCTCCGACAACCATATCGGCTGGGCCGTTTCCTCGCTCGATATGGATTTCTCGGCTGCTGACAACCAGTAGTGACCTTATGGGATTTAGCTTTGCCCGGCGCTTCACCGCAAGTGAGGTGCCGGGCTTGCGCTAGTATGATGAGCTAGTAGTTTTCCAGCAATCATCCAACACATCAGGAGTTGCGTTGTTTTCTTTGATGGATATGTTCTTCGGTAGCTATGCGGGCGATCTTGCCATCGACCTCGGCACCGCAAATACGCTTGTCTCCGTGCGCGGCAAGGGCATCGTCATTCGTGAGCCCTCCGTCGTCGCCATCGACAAGAACGACGAGCGCATCCTGGCGGTCGGCATCGAGGCCAAGCGCATGCTCGGTCGTACGCCCGGCAACATCGTGGCCGTTCGTCCCCTTAAGGACGGCGTCATCGCCGACTTCGATGTTACCGAGGCCATGCTTCGCTACTTTATCGACAAGGCGTCCGAGAAGCGCTATCCGTGGACCCCGCGTCCGCGCGTTGTCGTCTGCGTTCCTTCCGGCGTCACGTCGGTCGAGAAGCGTGCCGTCTTTGAGGCTACGATCCAGGCCGGCGCTCGCCAGGCCTACCTGATCGAGGAGCCCATGGCTGCCGCTATCGGCGCCGACCTGCCCGTCGAGGAACCCACCGGTTCCATGGTCATCGACATCGGTGGCGGTACCACCGAGGTTGCCGTTATCGCTATGGGCGGCATCGTCGTCTCGCAGTCCATCCGTATTGCCGGCGACGAGTTCGATCAGGCCATCCTCACGCACGTTCGCGATGCCTACAACCTGGCCATCGGCGAGCGTACGGCAGAGGACATCAAGATCAAGGTCGGCTCCGCCGTGCCGCTCAAGGACGAGCTCGACGTCGAGGTCAATGGCCGTGACGTGATCACGGGTCTGCCCAAGACCGTGCGCATCGAGAGCGAGGAGATCCGTCGCGCGCTCAACAAGCCGCTCGACGAGATGGCCAAAGCCGTCAAGGACGCACTCGACGCTACGCCTCCCGATCTCGCCTCGGACCTTATGTACTACGGCATTTTGCTGACCGGTGGCGGCGCGCTGCTGCGCGGTCTCGACGTGCGCCTGCGCGATGAGACCGGCGTTTCGGTCAATGTTAGCCCCACGGCGCTCGATAACGTCGTTAACGGCTGTGCCCGCGTGCTCGAGGCCAATGCGTTTGATGGCGGCTTCGTCCAGACCAATGCTTAATTTCCAAAAGGTGGATTCCATTTGGCACGATCTTCGGGTTTCTCCACAAATCTGAATACCAAGCGACAATCAACGGGTATGCGCCCGTTGATTGTTTTCAGCCTGATTTCGGTGTTGCTGCTCACGTTTTACATCCGCGAGGGCGAGGCAGGACCGATTCATGCCGTGCGTTCGGGCGTAACGACGATTACCTCGCCGGTGCGCTTTGTGGGCTCGGCCGTGGCCGCGCCGTTCAATGCAATCGGCAACGTGTTCTCCAACCTTACGGCGTCTCAGGAGACGCTCGACGAGCTCAAAAAGCAAAACGAGGACCTGACCTCAAAGGTCGCTGAGCTTTCCGAGGCCCAGAAGACCGCCGAGCGCTTGGAGGGTTTGGTCGGTTTGCAGTCCACCTACAACCTCAAGTCGACCGCGGCCCGTATCGTTGGCGCCTCGGGCGATGCCTGGACCTCAACGGTCACCATCGATAAGGGTTCTGCCGACGGGCTTTCCATCAACATGCCCGTGACGAGTTCTGCCGGTGTCATAGGCCAGATTATCGAGGTCTCGGCCAAGACGTCCACCGTGCGCCTGATTGGCGACGAGAACTCGGGCGTGTCCGCTATGGTGCAGGACACGCGCGCCCAGGGCATGCTGCAGGGTCAGGCTGACGGCACGCTGCGTCTTGAGTACGTGAGCGTCGACTCCGATGTTAAGGTTGGCGACATCATCGTGACCTCGGGCATTGGCGGCGTGTTCCCCAAGGGCCTTCCGCTCGGCACCGTCTCGTCGGTTGAGAAATCGGCAAACGACGTGTACTACACCATTGTGGTGCGCGCTCAGACCACGGCCGAGAACAACGAGGAAGTGCTGGTCATTACCTCGCTGACCGACGAACAGTCGGCCTCGGATGAGGACGTGAACACGGCCAACAGCACGCCGCAGGGAACGTCGCGCGATGCTGCGACCAAGACGAAGGACGAGAGCCCGGATGACAGTTCCGACACGTCCGAGACGACCGATTCCGGCTCGAGCGAATAGGGGGCATGTCCATGGATCTACATGAGCAGGGGATGAGCTCCCGCACGTTTGTAATCGCCGCCATCGTGTGCGTGCTGCTGCAGGCAGGCCTGGCACCGCAGATCTCCATTGCGGGCGGTCGCGTCAACTTTATGATTATCCTGGTGTGCCTAAGCGTGTTCTCGGGCGACCCGAACCGTGCCGTCGTGTGCGGTTTTTGCAGCGGCTTGTTCTATGACCTTTCCGCTGCCGTGCCGGTGGGCGTTATGTCGCTCCTGCTGACCGTGGGTTCTTTTGCCCTGGTGCATAGCGCCGCCGGTCAGACGGGCGGTACCCCGAGTGCGCGCGGCATCACTGTGGGCGCCTTCGCGCTCGTCATAAATGTGATCTACAGCATCATCTTGCTGTTTATGGGTTTGGAGACGAGCTTTGTCGTGGCGATCTTCGGCCATGCGCTGCCGTCTTCGATCCTGACGGGTCTGGTTGCCATTCCGTTTTTGATGTCCGGCGTCGTGCCGCAGTCCGGTTATGGATTCTCCGCACGTGGCGGACGCCAGACGGGCATGCGCTTTAAGCCCAAGACCCGTAAGCTCAAATAGGGGAGGCCTGTAGATGTCTTCCCAGATGACGGTTATTATTGCCGGTATCGTGCTGGTTGTGGCCATCGTGGTCGCGCTGGTCATCATGCGTCGCGGTGATTCCCGTTTTACCTACGATACGCAGCATGGAACGGCCCCGCGCGCCACCGAGGGCGAGGGCAATACCGCGGCGACCGCCTTTAAGGGCCGCTTCTCCATCCTCACCACGGGTGTGGGGGCGATGTTCGCGGCGCTTGCCGTCAAGCTGTGGGGCATGCAGATGGTCTCGTCGGACTATTACGAAAAGCAGGCTAATAGTAATCAGACGCGCACTGTTACCACACCTGCTGTGCGCGGCCGCATCCTCGACCGCAATGGCGTGGCACTTGTCCAGAACCGTCCCTCACTTGCTGTCGTGGCCTACCGCGACCTTGCCGAGGATGAGGTTCTGGTTCGCCATCTTGCCAATGTGCTCGGTATGCCCTACGTGGCGGTTCTGCGCAATATCCAGGACAACTCCGAGGGCGCCCAGAGTCTGCACACCATCGCGACGGACGTGCGCCGCTCCACGGTTGCCTATATCAAGGAGCACGCCGGCGAGTTCCCGGGCGTCAAGATTGCCGAGCGTACCGAGCGCCAGTACCCGTACGGTGAGACTGCATGCCATATCTTGGGCTATACCGGCACCATCACCTCCGAGCAGCTCGAGGCCCAGAATAAGAAAACCTCTGGCGATGATGATGCTTCTGCTGGCAAGATTACGTACCAGTCGGGCGATATCGTGGGGCAGGCGGGCGTTGAGAGCTACTATGAAAACCTGCTGCAGGGTATTCGTGGCGAGCAGACCGTCAAGGTCGATGCCTCGGGCAATGTGACCGGTCAGGCCGGCGCCGTGCCCGCCAAGGCCGGCTCCGACATTAAGCTCACGCTCGACCTTAAGATCCAGCAGGCCTGCGAGACGGCGCTGGCGAGCGCTATCGAGCTTGCCAAGACCACTGGCTACAGCAATGCCGGCAACGGCGCTGTGGTGTGTCTCGATCCCAACAATGGTGAGATCCTGGGCATGGCGAGCGAGCCCAAGTTCGATCCGTCCGTCTTTATCGGCGGCGTCTCAAATGACG
>URIE01000013.1 GCA_900547805.1 uncultured Collinsella sp. | reverse complement strand
GCTACAAGCAGGCGAGCGAGTCGTATCAAAAGATCGAAAAGCAATATGTAAGCGACAAGGACGCCAGCGGCGTTCCGATTATCGACTTTGATGCGCTTGCTCAGACAAACCCCGAGGTCGTTGGCTGGATTTACGCACCGGGTACCAATATCAACTACCCCGTGGTGCAGACCAACAACAACTCCAAGTACCTCAACACGCTGTTTGATGGCACGTCTAATGCGTCCGGCGCCATCTTCTTGGATAGCGACGATACCGCGCCGGGCATGGTCGACCAGCAGACTACGATCTACGGTCACCACATGAACGATGGGTCGATGTTCAATGTGATTTCGGATACGACCGATCAGGCGACGTTCGACAGTATTGAGTACGTGTACTACATTACGCGCGATGCAACGTATAAGCTGCGCCCGCTGGCGACCAAGGTCGTTGAGGATACGTATGCCAAGGCGCGTACGCCCAACTTTGAGGGCGACGACGGGCTGACGAATTATCTGTCCGAGATGCTCGATGGCGCCTCTGCTGTGGCGAGCGACGCGAGCGATCGTGCAGCTTCGGCAACCAAGGTCGTAACGCTTGTGACCTGTCGTTCGCTCTCGCTGAGCAACACGCGTGCCGTCATGGTGCTCACGCCGGTCGAGGAGTAGATTACCCGAGAGTAGCTAATTTGGGACGGGGCTCTTTTAGCTACCCTTTGACCGACGGCGATTTATTTAATGTTGGGTAATTATCGACTGCCATATGAGGGTAGCTAAAATAGCCCCGTCCCAAATTAGCTACTCGATGACAGCAAAGGGAGAAATAATGCTCGAGAGTGGCAAATCGATGCCTTCGATTGATGCTTGGCTGCGCGAGGCCAAGGCCGATTCGTCGGCACCTGCGTGCGGTATGTATCTGACACATAACGGTGTGGTGCGCGCGACGCCCAAGGCCGAGGCGCGCGGTGTCGAGACCGATGGCGTGGCGCCGGGCCACAAGGTGGGCGGCATGGTGTTTGACTACGACGCCAGCAAGGTGCAGGCTGCTATCGAGGCCACGCGCGCGATGCCGGGTATCGGCTATGTGCGCGTGTGGCTGGCAAGTGGCGAGCTCGCCGTAGGTGACGACATCATGCTCGTGCTCATCGGCGGGGACATTCGCTCGCACGTGGTCGATGCGCTGCAGGCGCTCGTTGGCACCATCAAGAACGAATGCGTGAGTGAGGTCGAGCACGAGGCGTAGAGGCTTGCGTCGATAGAAGACTCGTTTATAAAAATGCCCGCCGGTACGTGTGATACCGGGGGGCATTTTGCGTTTTGGGTGCGGTGGACGCTACACGCGCGTCGCATCCTTGGGGCTCATGGTCATGCTCTGGAAGCGGTTCTCCATGTAGTCGTTATCGAAATACTTGCCGTAGAACTGCGCGACGGGAATATCCGGCTCCGTGCCGTTGACGCGCTGGTACCAATAATCGAGCGATTGCAGCGTCATGACGCCGTCGACCAGCATAATGATGGTGAAGATGACGGTAGCCGAGTAGCGACTCTTCCACGGAATCATGTTGATGAGCTTGAGCAGCCTCGGCAGCAGCAGCTTGATCCAGATGAGGCCACCCAGGCCCCACAGGCAGGCGAAGCCCGTGCAGGTACGTCCGCCGGTAAGGACGGCGAGCGGATCGGGCATGCCAAAGAGCTTCATATGCGAGTAACTCCACGAGACCACGCCAAACGAGGTCTGCATAAACCAGCCCACGAACACCTCAAAGCTTGCACCGAGCAGCGCGCTCACCAAAAAGATAATGATGGGGTTCTTTTTGTAGAAGCGGTTGAGCACCATGGTCATGAGTACGGCGCCAAATCCGTAGATGGGGCTGAAGGGGCCAAACAGCATGCCGGCGCGGTTCTGGAAGACGCCCGGGTCGTCGACCGTCATGTGCCAGATGTCCTCGGCGATCAGGCCGAGTATGCAGCAGACAAAGAATACCCAGAACAGGTTGAAGTAGTTGAGCTTGATGTAGCCTTCGCCGGTTTCATCGCGCCCGAGCATGCCCTCGGCTGCGGCGTCGCGATCGAGCATCTCCTGCAGGCGGCGCTGCAGCTCGCGCTCCTGGCGCAGCGTGGGGTCGACGGTGGCCGAAAGCGCGACGAGGATGCCGAGCTGGATGGCAGGGCGAAGCAAGAAGGGCCCGATGCCCTGGAGCATCACGTCAACCAAAAGCTCGACGACGGTGAATGCAATAAGGATGTAGGACAGGCGAGCGGCGTTGCGGCGCTGGTTTTTGATAAGGTCCAGGCCAAAGATGATCAGGATGACGGCGCTTGCCGCAGAGAGCATGATGCCGGCGACGATAAGGCCGACCGCGACGAGCGTGTTGTCGCCGAGCTTGGCGGCGGCGTTGCCGTTGATGAGCGCGGTGATGACCTGCCACATAAAGGCGCCGACCGAAGGGAGCGTGCCCACGCCGGACAGGATGCATAGGACGGCGTACACCTTAATGATGAGGGGGATCTTCTTGACCTCCATGGCGCTGGGGACGCTGGGGTCGAGTTCGTTTCGATCCATACATAACCTTTCTCGTTTTGCTGTAGGTACAAGGATACGCCGCCGACCTGCCAAAAGACAGGACGAACGTCCCAATTGCAACAATGCAAGCCCCAACGGCGGGCGAGACGTGTCGCAACGGAAGTATGCGGGATCGTCGGCCCCGAGGCGGTTGCCCAATAAAATGTTTGGCTGCAAAACGGATTATAAGCTCGGTGGGCTTTTAAAAAGCGCTGCTCATGCGCGGGAGTGCTTGTCTTGCCGTGCGTATAATAGGGCAGGTAACGCCAAATAACGAGGCTCTGAGGGGATGCCATGTCTCAAGAAACCATCCGCGCGGCCGAGCGTGCCGCGGGACAGGTGAAGACCATGTCGACTTATGATCCGGACTCCGACCAGCTGCATGAGGAATGCGGCATTTTTGGTGTGTGGGCACCCGATCGCGATGTGGCTCGACTGACGTACTTTGGTCTGCGCGCGCTGCAGCATCGCGGCCAGGAATCGGCGGGAATCGCCGTGGGTGATGGCGGCACGGTTATGGTCCGCAAGGATCTGGGCCTGCTCGACCGCGTGTTCTCCAACGCCGACCTGTCGACGCTCTCCGGCCAGCTGGCCGTGGGCCACGTGCGCTATGGCACTGCCGGTGCCAAGAGCTGGGAAGCCTCGCAGCCGCATCTCTCCACCATCAACAGCGTCATTATCGCGCTTGCTCACAACGGCACTCTGGTCAACACCGACGAGCTGCGCCGCCAGCTGATCGAGCTGGGCGTGCCGTTCCTCTCCAATTCGGATTCCGAGGTCGCGACCAAGCTTATCGGCTACTTTACTCAGCGTACAGGCCATCTGCGCGAGGGCATTCGCAAGACCATGGAGCTCGTGCGCGGCGGCTACGCCATGACGCTCATCAACGAGCAGGCGCTCTACGCATTCCGCGATCCGCACGGCATTCGCCCGCTCGTGCTGGGCAAGCTGGTGGACGAGGGTCTGGACCAGGCCGATGCCGCATCCGTTTCGCAGCTGCCCTCGCAAGACGGCGCCACGACGGTCGACTCCGCCGTCCATGTCACGCGCGCCGGCGGCTGGGTCGTTGCTTCCGAGACCTGCGCACTCGACATCGTGGGTGCCGAGTACGTCCGTGACGTCCGTCCCGGCGAGATCTTGCGCATCAGCGCCGAGGGTCTGGTATCCGAGCAGGGCGTGCCTGCAGCCGAAGAGCCCGCAAACTGCATCTTTGAGCAGGTCTACTTTGCCCGCCCCGACTCCATCATGAACGGCAAGAGCGTCTATGCCTGCCGTTACGACATGGGTCGTCAGCTGGCACACGAAGAGCCCGTCGAGGCCGACCTGGTCATCGGCGTGCCCGACTCCGGCCTGCCGCCTGCGGAGGGCTATTCGCACGAGAGCGGCATTCCCTTTGGCGAGGGCCTCATCAAGAACCGTTACGTGGGCCGTACGTTTATCGAGCCCACGCAGGAGCTGCGCGCCATGGGCGTGCGCATGAAACTCAACCCGCTGCGCGACAACATCGAGGGCAAGCGCCTGGTCGTCATCGACGACTCCATCGTGCGCGGCACCACCATGGTGCAGCTCGTCAAGATGCTGCGCAACGCTGGCGCCAAGGAGATTCATATCCGCATCAACTCGCCCGAGGTCATCTGGCCGTGCTTCTACGGTATCGATACCGACGTGCAGTCGCAGCTTATCAGCGCCAACAAGACGGTCGACGAGATTTGCGAGTACATTGGCGCCGATTCGCTGGCTTTCCTTTCGGTCGAGGGCCTGCTTAAGGTCATGCCCAAGGGCGGCTACTGCGACGCGTGCTTTACCGGCCGCTATCCCGTGGCGATTCCCGAGAGCTTTGGCCGCGACAAGTTTATGGAGGGCTTTAAGCCCCGCAACCTGGACAAGCCACTGTACTTTGACGACGACGCCGTGGTCGAGAAATACGACGACCGCAGCTGGGAAGAGGAGCACGGCGAGGCCTAAAACCTGCCATATGGGGACAGGTATATTTTGGTAGGTTTTACCTGCTGTTTTGTTGATATGACGGCGTGTGCTGTTATGGCACACGCCGAAATGAACGCAACTATGAGCACCGTTTGGCGCCCGCGCGGCGGACGGTAGTGGGAGAGGAAGGCTCAGATGAGCGACAGCAAGCATGTGACGTATGAGGACGCCGGCGTCGATACCGCCGAGGGCGGCCGCGCCGTCGACGCCATTAAGCAGATGGTCAAGGACACCAACCGCCCCGAGGTCATCGGCGGTATCGGCGGCTTCGGTGGCCTGTTCTCGGCCGCCGCGCTTAAGGATATGGAAGACCCGATCCTGATCAGCGGTACCGACGGCGTGGGCACCAAGCTCGTGCTCGCCCAGATCATGGACCGTCACGAGACGGTGGGCCAGGACCTGGTCGCTATGTGCGTCAACGATATTCTGGCTTCGGGCGCCGAGCCGCTGTTCTTCCTGGACTACGTTGCCATCGGTCACATCGAGGCCGAGCACATGGCAAAGATCATCAAGGGTGTGGCCGACGGCTGCAAGCTCGCGGGCTGCGCGCTCGTGGGCGGCGAGATGGCCGAGCACCCGGGCGTTATGGCTCCGGCCGACTACGACCTCGCCGGCTTTACCGTGGGCGTCGTCGATCGCCCCAAGATGCTTGATCCCGCGAACGTCCGTCCTGGCGACGTGATCCTGGGCCTGCCCTCCACCGGCGTGCACTCCAACGGCTACTCGCTCGTGCGCAAGGTCATTGGCGTCGACGGCATTAAGCCGGGCACGCCCGAGGCCGCCGCTAAGGCCGAGGAACTGAGCCGCCCGCTCGAGGAGCTCGGCGGCGCTTCGCTGGCCGACGCCCTGCTGGCTCCCACGTGCATCTATGTGAAGCCGATTCTGGAGCTGCTCCGTGGCGGTGCCAACGTTCACGCCATCGCCCACATCACCGGCGGCGGCATCACCGAGAACCTTAACCGCGCGCTCGCCGACGACGTCGACGCCGTGGTCACCCGCAATGGCGCCGAGATGGGCTGGGACGTTCCGCCTGTCATCACCTACGTGTCGCGCCAGGCCGAGCTCGCGCCCAACGAGGCGTGCAAGACCTTCAACATGGGCGTTGGCCTGTGCCTGATCGTCGCTCCCGAGGACGAGGCCGCTGTGACCGAGGCTCTGGTCGCGCTGGGCGAGAAGCCGTTCCGCGTGGGCGAGTGCGTCGAGGGTTCCGGTAAGGTCGTGTACTCCGATGAGCGCTAACGAGCAGATGGCTGCTGCCGAGGGCCTGGGCTTTGTGCCCTACACCCGTCCGACCGGCACCGATACGGCCGAGCCGCTTAAGATTGGCGTGCTTATCAGCGGCTCGGGTACCAACCTGCAGGCGCTGATCGACCTAATCGCCGCCGGCAAGCTCAACGCCTCGATTGAGCTCGTGGTGTCGAGCCGTCCTTCGGCCAAGGGCCTGCAGCGTGCCGAGCGTGCTGGTATCCAGACGCTCACGCTGTCCAAGGATGTGTACGCTGACCCCATCGCCGCCGACGAGATCATCGCGCACGAGCTTCTCGAGCGCGGCTGCGAGTATGTGGTCATGGCCGGCTACATGCGCATGGTGCACACGCCGCTGCTGGCGGCGTTTCCCAATCGCGTGGTCAACTTGCATCCGGCGCTGCTGCCGAGCTTTACCGGTGCGCATGCGATTGACGACGCCTTTGCGCGCGGCGTCAAGGTAACTGGCGTGACCGTGCATTTTGCCAACGAGATCTACGACAACGGCCCCATCATCGCCCAGCGTGCGCTGGCCGTTGAGGAGGGCTGGAACGTTGACACGCTCGAGGAGCATATTCACGCGATCGAGCACGTGCTGTATCCCGAGGTCGTGCAGATGCTCGCCGACGGTCGCGTCCACGTACTGGAGAGCGGCAAGGTCGCAATTGATGCGCCCCGCGGCTAGCGGCGCACAGTACAATTTAGTTGAGTGGTCAGGGTGGTCATTGGCGCCAAGGCGCGCGTGACCACCTTTTGTTTTGGGTGGTCATCGGGGACGTTCCTGAATGACTAGGTGAGAGAGGTGAGCGCATGGCGGATAACGAAGCGCTGTTTACGCCTGAGCTGGTGTTTTTTGATTGGGAGTGTGCGACGCCGGGTGAGGTGTTTGCGCAACTCGAGAGTGAGCTTGCTCCGCGCGGCTACATTGCCGACGGTTGGCTCGACGCCGTTCGCACGCGCGAGGATGCCTATCCCACGGGTCTTGCCATGCCGGCGGCAAACATTGCCATTCCGCATACCGATCCGGGGTTTGTGGCCAAGCCCTATATCGCGGTGGTGAAGCCCGCCGCGCCCGTGACATTTAACGCTATGGCTGGCATGGGCGCTCCGGTGCCGGCGCAGATCGTCATCAATCTGGGCATCGCCGAGCCGGGCGGCCAGGTCGAGGCCCTGCAGGCGCTCATGAACATCTTTATGGACGCCGATGCCGCAGCCGACGTGCTCGGCCAGACCACGCCGCAGGGCATGGTCGACGCCATCCGCCGCCACTTCTAAGGTGGGGCTGCGTCGGCACTTGGGGACTGTCCCTAACTGCCGGCTGCCAGAGCTGTCCCCTTTGCACCAAAATGGTGCAGATTAACCTGTCCCCAATGCACCAAGCGTGCCGCGGGGGCTGCGTTGTGACACAATGGCGTTTGTTCGATTCGTTATGCGAAAGGCCAACTATGGCAAATAAGAAAAAGAACTCCGCACCCGAGCCGACGCCCGAGCAGCAGGCTCGCGCCGCCTCCAGCTCTCGCAAGAAGCAGCGCAAGACCCGCGTGTCCAAGACTGTCAAGATCGTTCTGGTGGTCATCGGCGTGCTGGCGATGCTGCTTTCCGTCTCGGCGATGGCGTGCTCCGGCCTTATGTCGCAGGCCGAGGACACCTCGGGCTACAAGCTGACCGGCGGTGTTGCTGCTACTATCAACGGCACCAACCTCACCGAGGACACCGTGACCAAGCAGATCATGAGCATGCGCACGTCCTACGGCTACACCAAGGACAAGGACTGGGCGCAGTATCTGGTCGACAACGACCTCACGCCCAAGAAGTATCGCAAGCAACTCATCGACTCCTACACGCAGCAGATTCTGCTTCAACAGGCACAGAAGGAGAACGGCGTGACGGTGTCGGACGAGGAAGTCGAGAAGGCTTGGAAGGACGCGTGCAAGAGCGCGGGCGGTGCCAAGGCCTTTAAGAAGACCCTCAAGACCTACGGCTACACCGAGGACACCTACAAGGATTCGCTCAAGGAGAGCCTGGCGCAGCAGAAGCTCAAGGATGCCGTGGCACCCACCAGCAAGCCCAAGGACAGCGAGATTGTCGATTACATCAACGAGAACCTGTCTAACTACAACGATGCCCGTCGTTCGTCGAATATCCTGATCAAGGTCGATTCCGACGCTTCCGACGAGGACAAGGCTGCCGCCAAGGCCAAGGCGCAGGAGTGCTTGGACAAGATCAACTCCGGCGAGCTGAGCTTTGAGGACGCCGTGGAGCAGTATTCCGACGACACCGGCTCCAAGGAGAAGAAGGGCGACGTAGGCTGGGACAAGCTCACCACTTTTGTCGATAGCTACCAGACGGCGCTCGAGGGGCTCAACAAGGGCGACGTGAGCGACGTGGTCGAGTCGACGTATGGTTACCACATCATCAAGTGCACCGACTACTTCCATGTCGATAGCCAGGTCGATGACATTAAGCAGGTGCCCAAGGACATCAAGAAGTATGTCTCCAACGTGGTGAAGACGCAGGCAGAGAGCACTGCGTACAGCGAGTGGCTGGAGCAGTACAAGAAGGACGCCGACATCACCGTTAACCCCATGCCCAAAGACGTGCCATACAACGTCAGCCTGAAGGGCGTCACCAAGAGTTCGACCGACGATTCGTCGACGACTGAGTAATCATGGGGCGGTGCTCGCGCGAGTGCCGCCCACGCTATTAGAGAGGATTTGCAGATGACCAACGAAGAGCTGCAGAAGGAAATGATCGCGGCCATGAAGGCCAAGGACAAGGTTCGCCTGTCCATCATTCGCCAGGTTAAGGCCGAGGTGAAGAATATCGAGGTCAATGAGCGCCGCGATGTGACCGAGGAAGACGTCAACAGCATGATCAAGCGTCTGATCAAGCAGACGAGCGAGACGCTGGAGATGTCCATCAAGGCCGGCACCGACCAGGAGCGTACCGACAACCTGACCGAGCAGGTCAAGATTCTGGAGAGCCTGCTGCCCGCGCAGGTTTCGGGCGAGGAGCTCGAGGCTCTGATCGAACAGGTCATCGCCGAGCTGGGCGCCACGTCCAAGAAGCAGATGGGCCAGGTCATGGGAGCACTCGGCAAGGCCACCGGCGGCAACTTCGACAAGCCGGCAGCGGCAAAGATCGTCGGCGCAAAACTCGCGTAATTTGTTACGCGGTTTTACCAAACCGCGTAACGGCTCGACGCTGCAGACCCGTACACACGGCAATCTGACGTTCAATTTCAAGGGCGCGACCATAAGGTCTGCGCCCTTTCATTTCACGTCACCTTGCTCGCGTGTACGGGTTTTCGCTGACTTATGCTCAACAAGGACGGTTGTACTATTTTCGGCGCTCATTGGGGACAGACTTAAATGAGTGCCCAATGAGCAGGTACTCATTTAAGTCTGTCCCCAATGAGTGGGTTAAAGGTTGCGGGTTCTTTACGGGAATGTAGTGTGGGCTGCGGAAACGTGGTTCTTTCCGTACAATAGTTCAACTCGTGTAAACGCAGGGAAGGGACATTCATGGCAGACATGATCGAGATCAAGCATCTCAACAAGTACTTTGGCGACCTGCATGTGCTCAAAGATATCAACCTCACCGTCAAGCGCGGCGAGAAGCTCGTAATGATCGGGCCTTCCGGCTCGGGTAAGTCGACGCTCATCCGTTGCGTCGATTATCTGGAGGAGCCCACGTCGGGCGAGGTCATCATCGACGGTACGCCGCTTACAAAAAAGAATCACCTGGAGATGGCTCGCAAGTATAGTTCCATGGTGTTTCAGCAGTTCAACCTGTATCCCAACATGACGGTGCTGGGCAACCTGACGCTCGCGCCCATCAAGCTACAAAAGAAGAGCAAGGAGGAGGCGACCGAGATCGCCATCGCCGCGCTCAAGCGCGTCGGCATGGCGCATAAGGCCGGCGAGTATCCGCAGAATCTCTCGGGCGGTCAGCAGCAGCGCATCGCCATCGCCCGTGCCCTGTGCACCAAGCAGCCCATCATCCTGTTTGACGAGCCGACCTCGGCGCTCGACCCCGAGATGGTCCAGGAGGTTCTGGACGTTATGATTGAGCTCGCGCAGGAGGACATCACCATGATCTGCGTGACGCACGAGATGGGCTTTGCGCGCCAGGTGGCCGACCGCGTCATCTTTATGGAGGACGGCCGCATTCTGGAGGAGGGCACGCCCGAGCACTTCTTCGATAACCCCGAGAACCCGCGCTGCCGCGAGTTCCTGTCTAAGATTCTGCACTAGGCGCGGTGATAGACATGACGGATATGACGAGGGCGGCCGTGTCGCGCCGTCACTTTTTGCAGCTGGTTGGCGCCGGCATGCTTGCGCTGACGGGGACCGCGCTTACCGGTTGCGGTAACTCCGCCAGCGGCGAGGGCTCCGACAAGGGGTCTAAGCTTGCGGTCATTAAGTCGCGCGGCCATCTGAATGCCGGCGTTAAGAAGGATGTTCCCGGTTACGGCTATTACGACACCGCCAAGGGCCGCTTTGAGGGCATGGAAGTCGATTTGTGCTACCAGATCGCCGCTGCCGTCTTTGGCGTGAGCTACAAGGAGGCCCGTGCCCAGGAGCTTGTCGAGTTTACCGACGTAACGCCCAAGACGCGCGGCCCGCTGATCGATAACGGCCAGCTTGACGTGGTCGCGGCGACCTACACCATCACCGACGAGCGCAAGAAGAGCTGGGATTTCTCGACGCCGTACCGCACCGACTACGTTGGACTCATGGTCAAGAAGCGTTCGGGCTTTACCTCGATTGAGGATCTGGACGGCAAGGTCATTGGCGTGAGCCAGGGTGCCACCACGCAGGGCCTGATCGAGCAGATGATCAAGGACAACGGCTTTAGCTGCAAGCCCGAGTTTAGGGCCTTTAGCGGCTACCCCATCATCAAGAGTTCGCTCGACGCCGGCAATATCGACGTCTTTGCCATGGACCGCTCCACGCTGGCCGGTTACATGAACGAGACCGTTGAGCTGCTGCAGCCCGAGGTCAAGTTTGGCGAGCAGGGCTACGGCGTGGCGACCAAGAAGGGCTGCGACCTTTCGGCCGTGGTCGATCAGGTGATTTGCGATCGCCTGGCCGACGGCTGGCTCGACCAAGAGGTCAAGACCTGGGGTCTTGTATAGGCGCATCGTCCAAGGAAGGAATCAAATGCTCGAAGGATTATTTGACGCCGACCGTTGGTCGACGACATTTCAAAACATGGGGCCCTTCTGGGAGGGCTTTGGCGTGACGCTACAGGTGGTCGTTGCCGGTCTGCTGCTGTCGCTGGTGCTGGGCACGCTGCTGGGCGTGTTCTCCACCACCCGTTCGCGCGTGCTGCGCGCCATAAGCCGCGTGTACGTGGAGTTTTACCAGAACACCCCGTTGCCCGTGCAGGTGCTCTTTATGTACATGGCCGGTCCGCAGTTTTTGCAGGCCATAACCGGCGCCGACCAGCCGGTGCGCATCGCGCCGTTCGTGCTGGGCTTCTTGGGCGTGGGCCTGTATCACGCGGCCTACATCTCGGAGGTCATCCGCACCGGCATCGAGGCTGTTCCGCGCGGCCAGATGGAGGCGGCCCAGAGCCAGGGCTTCACCCGTGCGCAGGCCTACTGGTACATCGTGCTGCCCCAGACGTTCAAGATCATCCTGCCGCCGCTGTGCAACCAGGCGCTCAACCTGGTCAAGAACACGTCGGTGCTCGCACTCGTGGCCGGCGGCGACCTTATGTACCGCTCCGACAACTTTGTGAGTCTGTACGGTTACCTGCAGGGATACATCGTCTGCTGCCTTATGTACTTCATCATCTGCTTTCCGCTCGCCATGCTGGTGCAGTGGCTCGAGCGCCGCTCCAAGGAGCGTCCGCGCGGCGTGAGCCTGGCCGAGCTGGGGCTCGACAACGTAGAGGAGGCCTAGCGCATGGAAATCTTCAACGCGACCAACCTGCTCTACATTTGGGGCGGCTTTGTTAAGACAATCGAGATCTCGGCGCTGTCGATCTTTTTCTCGCTCATCTTTGGCACGGTGCTGGCGCTCGTTAAAAGCTATGCGCCCCGTCCGTTCCGTATTTTGGTGAGCGCCTATATCGAGCTGTTCCGTTGCACGCCGAACCTGCTGTGGATTCTGTTTATCTACTTTACGGTGCAGGGTTTGGACATTGTGATTTCGACCATCGCCTTTACGCTGTTTACCAGCGCTGTTATGGCCGAGATTGTGCGCGGCGGCCTCAACTCGATTCCGCGCGGCCAGTTTGAGGCGGCGCAGAGCCAGGGTTTCGGCTTCTTTGCCACCATGCGCTACATCATTCTGCCGCAGACATTTAAGACGATCATTCCGGCGCTGTTTAGCCAGTGCACGACCGTCATCAAGGACAGCTCGTATCTTTCGGGCATTAACGTGGCCGAGCTCATGTACACGGCAAACGTCGTGATGGCCCATGCGATCGACCTGTCGCAGGTGCTTATGCTCTACGGCCTGGTATTTGCGATGTACTTTGTGCTCAACTTTGGTATCTCGCTGCTGGTGAGGGCGTATCAACGCCGCATCGTGGCCGCATAGTCCTGCTTCCCCAAGCACGGCACCTTGCCCCTCAATCGTCGCTTGCGTACATTTAGTACGCGGCGCTCCTCTTTCGGGGCAATCTGCCGCACTTGGGAAACCAGGACGGTCGTAAGTGACAAAATGGGAATCAGGAATCGCCTATTTCTCATTTGTTAGAAAGGAATCGCGATGAGCGATCTGGAGAACAAGAAGAGTCCTGTGGTCATTACCATCGCGCGCGACTTTGGTGCCGAGGGCCACGAGATTGGCCGTATCCTCGCCAACGAGTTGGGGATTCCGCTGTACGATAACGAGCTGCTGGTGCGCGCGTCGCTGCGTGCGGGCGAGTCGCTCGACAAGATGGCCGCCTACGACGAACGTCTGGCCGTGGAGAACATGGCGTTCCTGCCCGACCGCTACGACGCGCGTTCGTACTCGGACAAGTTGTTCCAAAAGATGAGCCAGGTGATTTTGGACCTGGGCGAGACCGAGAGCTGTATTATCGAAGGCCGCCTGTCCGATTACCTGCTGCGTAACAACCCCAACCACATTGCCGTGTTGGTGACCGCTCCCTTTGAGGACCGCGTCGAGATCGTGCGCAAGAAGCGCGGACTTAATAAAAAGAAGGGCGCCAAGCTGGTCAAGCAGCAGCAGAAGGCGCGCGAGGCGTTCTATAAGCGCTATAGCGCCGGAAAGTGGAAGATGACGAGCGGTAAAGACATCGTCGTCAACCGCGCCAAGCTGGGCCGCGAGGGCTGTAAAGACGTCATCGCCGCAGCCTACCGCTACAAAGTGGCGCAGCTCGAAGGCTAGCCGACCAAAACCACCACAAGGGGGACAGGCACCTTTGTGGTGGTTTTGGTTTTATGCCGAGGGGAAGGCCTTGGCGGCAGTGCCTATCCTCGGCTTTTGCATAGTCTCGATCTGTAACACCAAGCCAGCGAAAATGGCTCTAACTGTTACAGATTTAGATGAACCGTTCGGCCGTCAGCCCAACGTCTTGATCTGTAACACCAGGCGGCATATTTGGTCTCTAACTGTTACAGATTGAGATGCGGCGTGGGCGGCCGGCACAATATCTCGATCTGTAACAACTGCAGGGCTCAACGGACTCCAACTGTTACAGATTGAGGCAAAACGATCAGGCAAGTCCAAAACCACCACTAAGGTGCCTGTCCCCTTTGTGGTGGTCGGGCGGCCGGCATAGAAAAAAGTCCCCGCCGGGCGTGTGCTCGACGGGGACTTTGCCGTTTGGTGGCTAGCGCTGTAGGTGATTACTCGCCCAGCAGGCTCTTGGTGATCGAAGCGGCGGCCTTCTTGCCGGCGCCCATCGCCAGAATGACCGTAGCGGCACCGGTGACGATGTCGCCGCCGGCCCAGATGCGGGGATCGGTGGTCTGGCCGGTCTCCTCGTCAGCGACGATGTAGCCCCACTTGTTGAGCTCCATCTTGCCGCCGATCTTCTTTGCGAAGGGGTTGGCGTTGGTGCCGATAGCCGAGATCGCGACGTCGCAGGGGATCTCCTCGATGGCGCCCTCGATGGGCACCGGGCGACGACGGCCGGACTCGTCAGGCTCGCCGAGCTCCATCTTCTGGACCTTGACGGCGCACACGGAGCCGTCCTCGCCAGCGACAAACTCGAGCGGGGAGACGAGCGGCAGAACCTCGACGCCCTCGGCCTTAGCATGGTGCAGCTCGGCGCGACGGCAGGGCATCTCGTCCTCGGTACGACGGTAGGCGATGATGGCGTGCTCGGCGCCCAGGCGCTTGGCGGTACGGACGGCGTCCATGGCCACGTTGCCGCCGCCAAAGACAACGACGTTCTTGCCGTGCTTGGTGGGGGTGTCGTACTCGGGGAACTTGTTGGCCTTCATCAGGTTCACGCGGGTGAGGTACTCGTTCGCGAAGAAGACGTTGGGCAGGTTCTCGCCGGGGACGTTGAGGAACTTGGGCAGGCCAGCGCCGGTCGCCACGTAGATGGCGTCGAAGCCCTGCTCGAACAGCTCCTCGGCCGTGGCCATGTTGCCCACGACGGAGTTGTACTCAAACTTGACGCCCATGTCCTCCAGGCCGTCGATCTCGCGCTTGACGACTGCCTTGGGCAGACGGAACTCGGGGATGCCGTAGACCAGCACGCCGCCGCCGGTGAAGAAGGCCTCAAAGACGGTAACGTCAAAGCCGTTACGGGCGAGCTCGCCGGCGCAGGTGATGCCGGACGGGCCGGAGCCGACGACGGCGACCTTCTTGCCGTTCTTGGGAGCCATCTTGGGCGTGGAGGCGAGCTCGGGGCGGTCACCTAGGAAGCGCTCGAGCTGGCCGATGGCCACGGGCTCGGACTTCTTACCACGGATGCACTTGCCCTCGCACTGGTTCTCCTGCGGGCAGACGCGGCCGCAGATGGCGGGAAGCATGGAGTCCTCGCGGATGGTATCGAGAGCGCCGCCGAAGTCCTTCGCGCGGATCTGCTCGATAAAGCGGGGGATGTTGATGTTGACGGGGCAGCCCTCAACACAGAACGGCTTCTTGCAGTTGAGGCAGCGCTCGGCCTCGGCCAGCGCCATCTCCTCGGTGAAGCCCTTGTCGACGGGGCGGAAGTCGCAGGCGCGCTCGGCAGCCGGCTCCTCGTTATCGGGGGTGCGGGGCGACTTCATATCGGCAACGAAACGACCGTTAACTAGTGGCATGCGCAGCTCTTTTCCTCATAGGCCTTGAGGGACTCGCCCTCTTCGGAACGGTAAGCGGCCTGGCGGGCACGAAGGTCATCCCAGTCGACCAGGGTGGCATCGAAGTCGGGACCGTCGACGCAAGCGAACTTGGTCACGCCGCCCACCTCGACGCGGCAGCAGCCGCACATACCGGTGCCGTCAACCATGATGGGGTTGAGCGACGCGGTGATGGGGGTGTCGTACTTCTGGGCGGTGAGGGTCGAGAACTTCATCATCGGAACGGGGCCGACGCAGAAGACCTGGCTCACGGCCTTGTCCTGCAGCAGGCGCTCCAGCGGAGCGGTGACAACGCCCTGCTCGCCGTAGGAGCCGTCGTCGGTGGTGATGTGGATGTGGTCCTCGTCGAGGAGCTCGCGGAACTGGTCCTCCATGAGCAGGAGGTCCTTGGTGCGGGCGCCCATGATGGCGTGCACCTCGTGGCCGGTCTCGACCAGGTGCTTGGCGACCGGGAAGGCAATTGCCAGGCCGACGCCGCCGCCAATGACGGCGCAGGGGCCCTCGGCCATCTCGGTGGGAACGCCCAGCGGGCCCACGACGTCGCGTAGCGACTCGCCGGCCTCGTAGGTGGAAAGCATCTCGGTGGTCTTGCCGATCACCATGAAGATGAACTCGACCCAGCCCTCGTCACCGTTCCAGCCAGCCAGGGTAAACGGGACGCGCTCGCCCGTCTCGTTGGCGCGAACCATGAGGAACTGTCCAGCGTGCGCATGCTTGGCGATTGCGGGCGCCTCGATGCGGAACTTGAACACCTTCTCCGAGAACTGCGTCTTCTCCAGGATCTTATACATAGAACCCCTCTCTTGTTAGGGCCGCCGAACCGTGCCTCCACGGAAATGGACGGTAGCCCGAGTAAAACCGTACGCGCACAGGCGTTGTGCAGACATACGGTGCAAATTATACCCTCATGGACATGCTGTTTACGTGTGTCTTCGGCGGTTGGGAAAAGGGTTTATCCACTTCGACCTACCAAATAGGGATACGTTTATTTTGGTCGGTTTTATCAGGCAAAACGGCAAAGGGGGCCGGCCTCGGGTTGTGATGAGGCCGGCCCCCTTTGGGGTGTTATGCGTGTATGGCGGCGCGGGGTTTATTGCGATGCGGCCACCGGGGCGTTTACGCAGATAAAACCTGCCAAAATAAACATCCCTAAATGGTAGGTTTTAGTGCTTGCCGTTGGCGGAAGCGGCACCGTTTACGTGATCGCGGGCGTAGATTACGCCGTGGACGATGGCCAAACCGGCGGCATCTGCGGCGCGGGCGCAGGTGTCCTGGAAGTCCTCGGCCTCGCGGGCGCGCAGCTGCTTGAGCACATAGTCTGCCACGGCCATCTTGCCGGGAGGGTTGCCGATGCCGGTGCGGATGCGACTAAAGTCGCGGCTGCCCATCTTGTCGATGATGGAGCGCAGGCCGTTGTGGCCGGCGTGGCCGCCGCCCACCTTGACACGTACGTCGCCGGCGGGAATGTCGAGCTCGTCGTGGATTACAAGCAGCTCCTCGGCCTTGATTTTGTACTCGCGGCAGAGCTTGGAGATGGGGCCACCCGAGGTATTCATATACGACTGCGGCTTGACCAGCACGATCTGGCGCTTGCCACCCTCTTCCTCGGGATCGTTGATATTGATGAGCGCGACCTCGGCGCCGGCCTGGTTTTTCCAGTACGTGATGCCGGCCTGACGGGCCAGCTCGTCAATCGCCTTAAAGCCGGCGTTGTGGCGGGTCTCGGCATATTCCTCACCCGGGTTGCCAAGTCCGGCAACCATGCGAATCTTAAGCGGCTGTGCAGCTGCCATAGGCTTCCTTTCGTTACATAAGTAGTTCGTTCAACGACAAAGGCTACCACGCCCGCCGAAGGCGAGACTTCGTTTCAGCGAAATCCCACCAGACAAAAGCGTGGCCGCGGCAGAGCGAGCCGTCGGAACAGAAGAAACCCCCGCGCGACCTTTGCGAAGCAAGGGGGAGCGCGGGGGTTTCTTCTGTTCCGACGGCGATGCGCCGGGCTGCAAGGACGATGCGACTACAGCGCGAAGTCGCCGCCGACGAGCGTGGAGACGGGCTCCTCGTGGTAAACGGCGGAGATGGCCTGAGCGAACTCCTCGGCGACCGAGATGGTCTTGATTTTGCCGCCGACCTCGACGGGGATGGCGTCGGTGACGACGCACTCGACGATGGGGGCGTCGTTCAGGCGCTCGATGGCCGGACCGGAGAAGATGCCGTGGGTGGCGCAGACGTAGATGTCGCCGGCGCCCATAGCCTTGAGCTCCTTGACGTTGGCGCACAGGGTGCCAGCGGTGTCGATCATGTCGTCGTTGATGATGCAGGTCTTGCCCTTGATGTCACCGATGATGCCCATGACCTCGGCGGCGTTGTGGCGCGGACGGCCCTTGTGGGCGATGGCCAGGTCGCAGCCGAGCATGTCGGAAAGCTTCTTGGCGGCCTTGGCGCGGCCCACATCGGGGGAGACGACAACCAGGTTGTCGGTGTCGAAGTGCATGTCGTTGTAGTACTGGCCAAACAGCGGCAGTGCGGACAGGTGGTTAACCGGGATATCGAAGAAGCCCTGGATCTGGCCCTGGTGCAGGTCGAGGGTGATGATGCGGTTGACGCCGGCGCGCTCGAGCAGGTTGGCGACGAGGCGGGCGGTGATGGGCTCGCGCGGGCCGGCCTTGCGGTCCTGGCGGGCATAGCCGTAGTGGGTGATAACGGCAGTGATGGAGCGGGCGGATGCGCGCTTGGCAGCGTCGGTGGCGATGAGCAGCTCCATGAGCATGTCGTTGACGTTGCCGCCGGCCACGGACTGAATCAGGAAGACGTCGGCGCCGCGGACGGTCTCGTCGTAGCGGGCGTAAATCTCACCATTGGCGAACTGCTTTAGCGTAAGGCCCGAAAGCTCGACCCCAAGGTACTCAGCGATCTTCTGAGCGAGGGGACGGTTGGAGGAACCGGAATACACGCGGATGGACTTGCGCATATTCTCCGACTTCTCGGGATCATTAATCGGCATTACCCTTCTCCTTTATATCGAATGCCATATAGATGCCTTGTTGCATTGTAACCGCGCGACGGGGTTTATCGAGTCCTGATAACGTCTTTACCGTCAACGGACACGAACCGACCACTCATCCGGTTGCGCAGGTCACGATAGAAAAAGGAGCCGCCCCCATGGGAACAGCTCCTTAGATGCTTGGTAAAACGTTATACCTCGTCGTCCTCGTGCAGACGGCGGCGATAATCGGCGGCCCAGCCTTCAATATTTACCTGACGGGCGCGGCCCAGACCGAGCGCGTCGGCCGGGACCGGCTCGGTGATGACGGAGCCGGCGGCCACGAGCGCGCCGTCGCCGATCTGGGCGGGCGCGACCATCATGGTGTCAGAGCCGATGAAGGCATCCTTGCCGATGACGGTCTTGTGCTTGTGCACGCCGTCGTAGTTGCAGGTGATGGAGCCGGCGCCCACGTTGACGCCGGAGCCCATGGTGGTATCGCCGATGTAGGACAGGTGGGGCACCTTGGAACCCTCGCCGATCGTGGACTTCTTGATCTCCACGTGCGTGCCGGCCTTGGAGCCGTCGAGCATGTGGGTGCCCGGGCGCAGGTAGGCGCGCGGGCCGCAGTCGACGCCGTTCTCGATGACGGCCTCGATGGCGATGGTCTCATCGATGATGCAGCCGCTGCCGACGGTGGTGTCGGTGAGGCGGCTGTTGGGGCCGAGCTGGCACTCCTCGCCCACGGTGACGTGGCCGATCAGATGCGTCTGCGGCCACACGATGGTGTCGCGGCCGATGGTGGCGTCGGGGCCGATCCAAGCCTGCGTGGGGTCGATGAAGGTGACGCCCTCGGCCATCCAGTGCTCGTTGATGCGGTCGCGCGCGATGGCGGTGAGCTGCGCGAGCTGGATGCGGCTGTTGACGCCCAGGCCGTCGCGGTGGTCGTCGCAGTGGAAGATGGAGACGGCCTGGCCGTGGCCTTTGAGGATCTCGAGCATGTCGGGCAGGTAGTACTCGGACTGCGCGTTGTCGTTGCCGATCTCGTTGATGTGGGCGGCGAGCTGCACGCCGTCGAAGGCGTAGCAGCCGGCGTTGCACTCGAGCAGCGTGGCGGCCTGCTCGGGCGTGCAGTCCTTCTGCTCGATGATGCGCTCGATCTGGCCGTCGGCGCCCAGATCGATGCGGCCGTAGCCGAAGGGGTCGGGCGGGGTCATGGTCATGACGGTGCAGGCGAGCTCGCCGGTGGCGACGGTTTGCGCGAACTTGGCGACGGTGTCGGCGGTGATGAGCGGCAGGTCGCCGTTGAGCACCACGACGGGGCCCTCGGTGATGCCGCAGGCCTCGAGCGCGACCTTCACGGCGTGGCCGGTGCCCAGGCGCTCGGTCTGCTCGACGCACTCGACCTTGGTAGCGCTGTTGGCATAGGCGCCGTCGATGAGGGCGCGCATCTCGTCGGCGTGGCTGCCGATGACGACTACGACGCGGCTGCAGCCGGCCTTGATGGTAGCGTCGACGATCCACTGGACCATGGGCTTACCCAGGATCTTGTGCGAAACCTTGCAGTGGTTCGACTTCATGCGGGTGCCCTCGCCGGCGGCGAGGATAATTGCGGTTGCGTCCATGTGATCTCCTGTTACGTTATAGAGACGTGTGTTTGGAAACGATACACGGCGCAATATGATACCGCAGGCATATGACGAGCGCGTAACGATTGGTTTGCGGCGGTTGAGGCTTGCGTCGCCGGCGTGGCGTTTGCACTGCTTGCGTGCGGCGTTGGCGGTGCTGCGGAGCTGTCGTTTGAGCGAGGGGACGGGGGTACCCGTGGACAACATACGAGAGGGGTTTGGCGGCGAGCCCGTCGCGGCATTCTCGATGTCGCATCCGGCTGTGCCGGCACTCTATATAGTGCTGACGCTGGGGCTCACTATGTTCTCGATGCAGCCGGTGCTGATTGCGCTGTCACTTGCGGGCGGGCTGGCGTATGGATTTGCGACGCGTGGGGCTGCCCGCACGCTGGGCGCACTCCGCTGGCAGCTGCCGGTGATTTTGATCGTTGCGGTGCTCAATCCGCTGTTTAGCGCCTCGGGCTCGACGGAGCTGTTCCGTATTGGCATGCGCGCGGTGTATCTGGAGAGCATGGTATACGGCCTGTGCATGGGCGGGCTGTTTGTGGCGAGCGTGTTGTGGTTTGAGGCCGCGGCATCGATGCTCGAATACGACAAGGTGCTCGCGCTGCTGGGCAATGCCGCACCGGTGATTGCGCTTATGATCTCGATGTGCATGCGGCTTATCCCGCAGTTTTTGCGCCGCGGCCGCACGGTACTGGCGGTGCAAGATGCGATTGACGTGCCGGGCCGCGCGCCGGCCGACCCCGTGCGCTCGCGCCTGCGGGCGTCGAGCGTGTTGATGGGCTGGGGCATGGAAGATTCGCTGGAGCGTGCGAACGCGATGCGCTCGCGCGGGTGGGGTGCCGCGACGCGTCGTACGACGTATGCGAGGTATCGACTGGGGCGCAGCGACATTGCCGCACTGGTTGGGCTTGCGTTGTTTGGCGTGGCCACGGCGGCAGTGGCGTGGACCGCGACGACGCAGTATTCGTTTTATCCGCAGCTCTCGGTGCCGGCGCCGTGGCCGGGCTATGTCGTGTACGCTGCCTGGATGGTGCTGCCCTGCGCGTTGCATGCGATTGATGAGAAGAGGTTTGGCTGATGGCTCGGTTTGATAGGAGCTCGGCGGCGGGCGTGGCATATGGCTCGGCCGCGCCGGCGATTGAGGTGCGAGGCCTTAGTTTTGCCTATCCCGGGGCCGAGGCACCGGTGCTCGAGGGACTTGATTGGCGTGTTTCCCAAGGTGCGTTTGCGCTGCTTGTTGGCGGTACCGGGTCGGGCAAATCGACGCTGCTGTCGCTGCTCAAGCCCGAGATCGCTCCGGCGGGTACGCGCTCCGGCGAGCTGCGCGTGCTGGGCGAGCCCGTCGCCGACATGGACGTGCGGGCATCGGCTGAGCGCGTGGGTTATGTGTTCCAGGATCCTGAGAACCAGATCGTGTGCGAAACCGTGTGGCACGAGATGGCGTTTGGCCTAGAGAATCTGGGTGTGTCGCGCGACGAGATGCGCCGCCGTGTTGCCGAGACCAGCTATTTCTTTGGTCTGGAGGACTGGCTTCATCGCGATACCGATACGCTTTCGGGTGGTCGCAAACAGCTGCTGTCGCTTGCCGCCGTCCTGGCGCTGCGTCCGCGTGTGTTGCTGCTCGACGAGCCCACGTCTCAGCTCGATCCCGTTGCCGAGAAGAATTTTCTGCACGCGCTGTTTCGCGTGAACCGTGAGCTGGGCTGCACGGTTGTTGTGGCTACGCATCAACCGCGGCCGATGCTCGAGTATGCGACGTGTGCGTACCGGATTGAGGGCGGTCGCGTGCGCGAGGTGGCGGATATGGCTTCTTTGGGACGCCGAGAATCGCTGTTTTCCGATGACATGTTGGGGTGGGGTGCCATCCGATGTGCAAAAAACGGAGTATTCAGCAGGCGTGAGGACAATTTGGGCTCTCTGGAGTCGCCCGGGGACGTATCGAGTGCGAAAAAAAGTTCGGAATTGGACAAATCGTCCGAATTTGTGGCGCAAACGTCGCTCGAGAACGGCTCGGAAGCCTTCCCACGCACGGATGGAAGCAGAATACTCCAAAAAATGCACGGCGGGTCGACTACCACCCTATCGGAAGGCTGGTTTCGCTACGATCGCGCGGGCGGTTGGGTGCTGCGCGGG
This sequence comes from uncultured Collinsella sp., assembly GCA_900547805.1. Taxonomy (GTDB): domain Bacteria; phylum Actinomycetota; class Coriobacteriia; order Coriobacteriales; family Coriobacteriaceae; genus Collinsella. The sequence continues at coordinate 1,763 of URIE01000013.1, read as the reverse complement.
CTCGATGTGACGTTTTCAGTTGGCGCGGTGCATGCGGTCGTGGGCGGAAACGGCTGCGGCAAGTCGACGATGCTCTCGGTGCTGGCCAAGACGGCTAAGCTGCAGCGCGGCCGCATGGTGCGCGGAGCGGCTTCGGCGGCGCTGCTGCCTCAGAATCCCAAAGCATTGCTGGTTGCCGAGACGGTTCGCGATGAGCTGATGGAATGGGCCTCGACCTGCGGATATGACGAGAACTTGGCGCGGGAGCGTGCGGCGCGACTGGGATTGGACGGCCTGGAGACGCGCCACCCCTACGACCTCTCGGGCGGACAGCGCCAGCTGCTCGCACTGGCAAAGCTGCTGCTGATTGGCCCCGAGCTGCTGCTGCTTGACGAGCCCACGAAGGGCTTGGACCTGGAGAGCCGCCGCATCATCGCCCGCGCCCTGCGTGACCATGCGAAGGCTGGCGGCACCGTCATCATGGCTACGCACGATTTGGATTTTGCCGAGCAGGTTGCCGATGACGTTGCCATGATGTTTGACGGTGAGATTGCCTGCATGGAGCCCCCGGCCGACTTCTTTGCCGACAACGTGTTTTATAGGGCGTGATGGGATGACGGACTGTCGTTTCTCGCGCTTGCTTGCAAAACTGGAGATCCCGCTGCTGCTGGCGGTGCCAGCCGTGATGGCTGCGGCGTTGCTGGCGGGCGTTGAGCAGGCGGCACTCGCCATGCTTGTCGTGGTGGCGCTGGTGCTTGCGCTGTTCTTTGCAGGCTACGAGGCGTCGCGACCGGGCCTGCGCCAGATTATGCCAACGCTGGTTCTGGCGGCGTTGGCCGCGGCGGGGCGCATCTTGTTTGGCCCCATTCCCGACTTTAAACCGGTGAGTGCCATCGCCATTATCGCGGGGGCGACGCTTGGTCGCCGCAATGGTTTTATGGTTGGCGCGCTGGCGGCGCTGACCAGCAATTTCTTTTTTGGACAGGGCATGTGGACGCCGTGGCAGATGTATGCCTGGGGGCTGGTTGGCTATGTTGGCGGCGCGCTGGCGCATGCGGGTGCGTTCGATCGCGCCGACGGCACCGTGCGCATGCCAGCACTGCTGGCGTACGGCTTTGCGTCGGGCCTGCTCTATGGCGTCGTGATCAACGCGTATGACATCATTGGTTTTGTACAGCCGCTCACTTGGGCGGGTGCCGTGGCGCGTCTTGCCACGGCAGTGCCGTTCGATATTACGCACGGCCTTGCGACCTGCGTGTTTTTGGCCGCCTTGTACAAGCCTTGGTGCCGTCGCATTAACCGTGTCGTCGTGAAATACGGGCTGTAGGGCTGGTTGCGTCGGGGCGGGAATCAATACTGCCGAAGTGCCATTTCAAAACTATGCCGGTTTACGGGGCTAGATTGGCGCAGGCAGACCATGCCGGCCTTTTTCGAAATAGAGCAAGCCGTTCACCTGCGGTTTTATTATCTCGGAATTGCGTATGGTTGGGGGTTCGCGATTCAGCCCCGTAAACCGGCATAGTTTTGGAATGGCCGGCTGATATGACGGGCATCGTGGCCCTCAGAGAGCCAAATTGATCCATTTTCTTCCGTCCCCAGATGTCCCCAGGGAATCAGTTGACGGCGCTTGCCACGAAACTGGCCCATCTACTACGTTTAGCTTGAGACTCCCGACCATGACCGCGTTTTATGAAAAACCGCAGGCTTTCTACCTGCACTGATAATTGTCCTCGGGGGAAGCGGGCACTGCGGGGCGCGGCAACGGCGCGCGATTTCCGCGTCGC
>URIE01000012.1 GCA_900547805.1 uncultured Collinsella sp. | reverse complement strand
CCATTGCACAAGATAGCCGCCTTCGGGCGGCTTTTTTGTTGCTGATTTCGGGCGCGCATGCGCCAACCCAAGCATCACCGCGTCGACAGCTCCCCTATTCAAAAACAGAAACCCCGCCAAACGTGATTCCCCTAGGGGAAACACTTTTGGCGGGGTCCTTGCGTGATTCCCTTAGGGAAATCACGCCATCAGACGAACAGCTCAGCCGGGCAGCTCGCTACTCCTCCCAGTAAGCATCTGCAAGCAGCTTAAAGCAAATCTTCTTGACCGGCTGCGCGCCATCGCCCGGGAACTCGAGCGTGGGCATATGAGGTTCGCCGGCAACGAACAGTGCAAACTTGTCGTCAGCAAGATCGCCGGCAATCGAAGCGTCGGAATCGACCAGGTCGTAGTCGTCCTTCTCGTCAAACTCCTGGACCAGCGTCAGGCTGCCCGTGGCAACCTTAAAGGCCTCGCGACCCTCGACGTCAATCTGCAAGTCGTGATAGCGCTGATGCGTCTCGTAGTGGGCCTCAGCCTCGGGACGCGTCGTAGGAGCCATGACGTTCGCAAAGACCTTGTCGCCCAGAATCGGATGGCTGCCGACCTCGAGCTTCGCCGGATCGTTCTCCTCGAGCCAATCAATCAGCACGTCGAGGCCCTTGAGCATTCCGCGGTATTCCTCGATATCGCCCAATGCACCGTAAATCATCTAAATCCCCTCTCGGATCGTTTCTTTGGCGGCTACTCGGCAAACGCATTACCGACGCTGTTGCCACCCACATGCGTCTCGACCAGGGTAAGGTCGGGATTGAACACGACAGTGTCGGCGTCGCGCCCCGGCATAATGCTACTGCACTTGTCGTCGACATGAGCTAGCAACCGATGCCGGGGCCGCAGCACAAGCTCCTACAGCTCGGTCACGACAACGCCGTTGTAAACCTCGTCCCAACGATCCATAACCAAGTGGCCAGTCATGGGATCCATGGCATTGAGCTTGCCGCAGGTGTTGGCGGTACGCAGCACCGTCTCGTCGTCTGCGCCAGCAGCGATGGCATGTGCGAAGCCTGCGATAGTGGAGTCACCTGAGCCCGTAGCGTTAACGGCAGGGATATCGGGGGTCTTGGCGCGGAACGCACGGCCATTATGGAAGCCCACGGAGCCGGCAGCGCCCATGGACACGACGACCCAGGGGATATCGGAGAAGCGGGCGTCAGAGGCGAGCGCGGAACGGAGCTCGTCCACATCGTCGGTGGTAAAGCTCGTGCCCAGAAGGCCGTTAATTTCGGTCAGGTTAGGCTTAACCAGCTCAGGCTTGACCTCGGACTTGAGCGCAGCCTCGAGCGAGGCGCCCGAGGTATCGAGCAGCACCTTGGCGCCGGCGTTCTCGGCAATGCCCGTGATCTTGGCGTAGTAGTCCGCCTCGACGCCGCGGGGCAGCGAACCCGAGATGGTAACGACATCGGCCTTGCTCGCAAGCTCGGTAAACTTGGCGGTAAAGGCATCGAGCTCCTCGGGGGCAATTGTCGGGCCGCTCTCGAGCAGCTCGGTCTGGTTGCCGGCGTGGAGAATGTTAAGGCAAATGCGAGTCTCGCCCTTGATGGGCACAAAGTCGTTGTTAATACCGTTGGCGTCCATGAGCTCAGCCATGTAGGCGCCCATGTGGCCGCCGAGCAGACCGGTTGCCACAACGTCGTCGCCCAGCTGACCCAGCACACGGGCCACGTTGAGGCCCTTGCCGCCGGCGGTCTTTTCGGGCGTCACACGGTTGACGTCGTCGATAATGAGCTCATCGAGCTGATAGCGCGTATCGACAGACGGGTTCATCGTAACGGTGAGGATCATTTTTAGCTCCTTATCTCGCAGGCTCCTTATGCCTCGCGATACGAGTCGACAAAACGGAATTACAGAATCTCAATCGTGAACGAGCGGACGATGGTCTCCTTGGGCTTGGCGACAAGGCAGCCGCGCTTATGCTCAAGTATGTCATCCTCATCGGAGCAGGTCGAGAGGCCGCCCCAAGGCTCAACTGCCACAAAATCGCCCTCGGGCTTACTCCACACAATGAGATACGGGAAGCCCTCAAAGCTCAGGCGAACGCCCTTGTCCTCGCCCTTCTTAGAAAGCGTGACCTGGCGGCTCTCGAGCACGTCAAAGATGGTCTCCGCAAAATCGAAGAGCTCATGCGACAAAGGCAGCGTCTTTCCCACCATGGGGTTCTTGGAGCGCCTGTCCACATCAATCAATCCGGTCGAGGGAACGGCGGTGCAGAGCTCCGCAGCCTCGTCTTTCTCAAAACGCAACTCGTAGTCCGTATAGGACTCACCCTCGTCGAGCGGACACCTAAAGCCGGGGTGTCCACCGATAAAGAAAGGCATGTCCTCGGTGCCCTCGTTGGTAACCTCATAGGAGACACGCACGGCGGCGTCCTCGAGCGTATAGCGGGCGACAAGTTTAAACGGATATGGATAATCGCTCAGCAGCGCGGCGTTATCCTCCGAAGCCAGGCACATCGCCAGCTCGTTCTCGCCTTGGCTCAGCAGCTTCCACTCCTGCTTGCGCGCAAACCCGTGGCGAGCGAGCTTTACATGATGCCCGGCAAACGTCATGGCACTGTTGTCGCGCAAGCCTCCGCAAATCGGGAAGCAAATCGGCGCCTGGCCGGACCACACGGCGGGATCGCCCTGCCACAGATACTCGCGACCTCCGGCCTCAATCGAGGTAAACGAACCACCAGCCGTGGACACCTTAATAGAAATCGAATCGTTGGAGAGAGCGTATTCCATTGCCCATCCTTTCGAACAACTGCTTTTTTTGCTCGCAAGAACCCGTCTCGGCCCTGACCAAAGGACAAACCCGCACGTTCATCGATACGTCCGGTATCCCAGCCATGCAACGGGGTACCATACAGACATTGATGCAATTACAGCTGAAAGGCCTTCTTATGCGAACCATCATCCTTTATGCCTCACGCCACCACGGCAATACGAAAAAGCTCGTGGACGCCATCGTTGAGGCACACCCCGAAATCGATACCCTCGACGTGAAGTCACTCGGTAAAAACGAGTACCCCGACCTGCACGAATACCATCTGATCGGTGTCGCCACGGGCATCTATTACTCCGAGATCGACAAGGACATGGCACGCGTGCTCACTAACGTGCTGCAGCCGCAGGACAAGGTGTTTGGCCTTATGACCTACGGTGGCAAAAACAAGTGGTACGGCAAGGATATCGATGGCATCTGCCGCATGAAGCAGGCCATCTTTATGGGTGTCTACGGCTGCCCCGGTTTTGATACGTGGGGGCCGTTCAAGCTCGCCGGCGGTGTCCAAAAGGGACACCCGACCGCCGAGGAAATTAAGGGCGCCGTCGACTTCTTCGACAAGATCGAAGACGAGTATGGCGACATCATCGTCGAAGAGTACGCCAAGCGTGAGAAGCGTCTAGCCTACGAAAAGGAGCATCCTGCGGGAGGTCTTGTGGCCGGCGTCAAGCGCACGGCAAAGAAGATCGCTAACAAGCTGTAACTGTGAAGGTGCTTTTGAGCGTTTAACCCATACGGCGGGTCCGAGCAGATTCGGGCCCGCCGTCTTTTTCTATCGTTACTCGGTAAAGGCGTTGCCGACGCTCTGGCCGCCAACATACGTCTCGACGAGGGTGAGCTCATGGTCGAACACGACAAAGTCGGCGTCGCGACCCGGCATGATGCTGCCGCACTTATCCTCGATGTGCGCGGAGCGTGCCGGCACCTCGGTTGCCATGCGAATGGCGATATCGGCGCTGGCGATGCCCCAGTCGACGATGTTCTTGACGCCCTGGGCAAGCGTGAGCACCGAGCCGGCAATGCTCTTGCCGTCGGCGAGCCAGCACAGGTTGTCCTTCATGATGACGTCCATGCCACCACTGGTGTAGCTGCCCTCGGGCATGCCGCCGCAACCCAGGCAGTCGGTGATGAGCACCGTGTGCTGCCAGCCCTTTGCCTGCAGCAGCGCCTTGATGGCGGCAGGGTTTACGTGCTTGCCGTCACAGATGATCTCGGCGTAGGTCTCGGGCGTGGACATGGCAGCGCCCACGACACCGGGCTCACGGTGATGCAGCCCGCGCTGGCCGTTATAGGTATGCGTAAAGCAGCTGGCACCGGCGTTGATGGCGGCGATGCACTCATCGTAGGTGGCGTCGGAGTGACCGATGCTGGTCACCACACCCTTGGCGTTCAGAGCAGCCGCATAAGCAGCGGCACCGTCGCGCTCGGCCGCCATGGCGCTCTTAACGATGCGACCGCCCGCAGCCTCCTGCCACTGATCGAAGACCTCCTCGGAGGGATCGATAAGATAAGCGGGGTTCTGCGCGCCCACGTGCTTCATAGTAAAGAAGGGGCCCTCCAGGTAGATGCCCTGAATGCGAGCACCGCAGAAGTCGGGGCCGCGGCCCTCGTCCGCCTTGGCGATAGCGGCGCAGGCGTCCTTGATCTGCTCGACGCCATCGGTGAACGTCGTGGGCAGCCAGCTGGTGGTACCGCGACGGGCGAGCTCGGTTGAGCTGATATCGATGCCCTCGGGATCGTTATCGGTAGTTGAGTGGTTGTAGAAGCCATGGATGTGAGTATCGACCATACCCGGTGCGATCCACGATCCCGTGTAGTCCTTAATCTCGCAAGAGGGCTCGTCGGCCTGCCAGGCGCCAAAAACGCCATCCTCGACCATAAGATAGCCGCCCAGTTGCGGGCCTGCCGGCAAGAAGAACTTGTCAGCCTTAATTGCGTATGTGCTCATATGCACTCCTTGCTTCTTGAAGCAGTTGACCGTGGTGATACTTATACCCGGTTCATGTAAAAACAAAAAGCGCCCGCCCGCCGTTATGAGCGGACGGGCGCCCTTACAGGGGGACGCGATTAAGCGGTGAAGGGGTGAATCGTCACGCCCTTAACCACGCGGTTGACCGTGCCGGTGGGGCTCGGCGTATCGGGCGTGTTGCCCACGCGCACGGAGTTGAGCAGGCTGATAGCCTGGGCAAACATCACGAACGGCAGAGCAAGGTAGCCCTCGGGAAGTGCCTCGTAGCCCTTAAAGGTGAAGGACTCACCCTCATAGACGGTAGCACCTTCCTGCTGAACGGCGATGGTGTGCTGAGCGATCTCGTCGCCACCGATCTCGTTGAGGATGTCGATGTCGTACTGACGGGTGTAGGCGTCGTTGTTGACGAACACGAAGACGAGCGTCTTATCGTCGACGAAGGACTTAGGTCCGTGACGATAGCCCATGGAGGTGTCGTAGGAAGTAGCGACCAGACCGTGAGCGAGCTCGAGGATCTTGAGCTGGCTCTCCTGGGCAAGGCCACCGAAGGAGCCAGAACCCAAGTAGGTCACGCGGTTGAAGTCGCCAGCCAGGTAATCGGCGATCTCGGGCTCACGGGAGATGACCTCCTCGCCCATCTTGGCGATGGTCTCGACCCACTCGGCCTTCTGCTCGTCAGAGGCAGTGTCGAAAATAAGGGTGGAGAGCAGGGTCATGCAGGAATAAGAACCGGTCATGGCGAAGCCCTTGTCGTTGGCGCGCGGAATGAGCAGCGTCAGCGCATTGGGATCATCGGCAGACTCGACGGCAAGCTTGCCCTCGGGAGCGCAGGTGATGTTGAGGAACTTGACGTTGTGGACGAGCTCCTTGGCAACGGCAACGGCGGCAAGGCTCTCGGGGCTGTTGCCAGAGCGGGCAAAGGAAACCACGAGCGTGGGATCCTCGGCGCGCAGGAAGTCGCGCGGGGCGCTCACGATGTCGGTCGTGGCGATGGGCTTAAAGTCGTAGAGATCAGTGTTGCCAGCGTGACGCAGGTACGGGGCGCAGGTATCGCCAACGTAGTCGGACGTACCGGCACCGGTGAAGACAACGGACAGACGACCCTCGCCCATAGCGCGAGCCTCGGCCAGGAAGGCCTCGATGGCCTCCTTGTTCTCGCGATAGATGTTGAGCGTATCACGCCAAAGCTCGGGCTGCTGAGCAATCTCGGCCGTGGTGATCTGGGCGCCGAGCTCGGTGAGCTCCTCGACACTCTTCTCGAACATTTCTAATACCTCTCTCTAGAAGTAATCCTCTGACGTGCAATTATACACTTCAGTTGGTTATCTGGTAGTAACCAGTTAAATGCAAAGAATCACCATATGAAAACGATGCGAGCACTAGTTGCTGCGCTGGTGGTAAACCTTGTATTTAAACTGATCGGCACGAGCAACCGAGAGTGTATACTCCACAACCTCGTTTGACTCGTTATACGTAGTCCTGACCAAATCGAGCACAGGCGAGCCCTCGACAATTCCCAAAAGGTGGGCGTCGGTGGGACGGGCTATGCTCGCATAGAACTCCTCCTCGGCCACGCGTATCTTTTGCTGAAAGTCTTGCTCAATCACATCGTAAAGCGGCTTACGCTCTAGCAGTGGTCGCTTTAGGGATAGAAATTGACGAACCGGTAGATAGCTGCGTTCGACCATCATGGGCATGTTGTCGGCAGAACGAAGGCGCTTGAGCTTAAAAATGCGATCACCGATACGCAATCCCATATGCTCAGCCAGATTCTTATCGGCCTCCATCTCGCAAAAATCGAGAATCGTGGTCTCGGGTTCTCGACCCATCGCGCGCATCTGCTCGGTAAAGCTGTAGGACTGCATAAGATTGGTTGCCTTTGCCGAACGGTCGGTCACAAAGGTACCGCGACCGTGCTGCCGAACCACCAGTCCTAAACGCTCCAGTTCCTGCAGAGCCAGGCGTACCGTAGTGCGCGAGAGACCATAGCGCTCCGATAGTTCGCGCTCGGAAGGAATCATGTCACCGGCGCGATATTCATGGTCGATCTTTTCGGTCAGAATATCGACCAGCTGATCGTACAGCGGTTGCTTACGCGCTCCGATCGCCATCCTATCCTCCCATTTTCTCAAACTCGGCTACTACCTTGGGTGTTTAGCATTATCTGTCTGCCACACCCGAATCAACAAGAAAACAAAAGCCGCGCGCTCTTTCGAGCACGCGGCTTTTAACATACACATGGCTTAAGGGGTCGGGGTGTGAGCCGCGTAGGGACACACCCCTCAAGCTAGAGCCTTACCAGATGCTCGGCCAGAGACCAAGCGGGCCAGCGCCCAGGATGCCAAGGACGAAGAGCAGGAGAATGCCCTTGGTCGGGGTCCAGCTGTGCTTAGCGAACATGTAGTAAAGCAGCAGCGTAAGCATAAGCGGGACGAGCTTCGGGACGATGGTGTTGAGGGTGTCGGCAACAGAGAAGTTGACCGGATCCTCGGTAACGGTGCCGTAGGTCACGGACTCCATGCCGTTGCCCAGATCGGTGACGCCGCACTCGACAGCGTTGCCGTCGGCATCGGAGGCGGTGAGGGCGTTGCCGTCCTCATCGGTCATGGCGATGGTACCGGCCTCAGCGGTCTCGGTATCGATGCCCTCCATACCGGTGAAGTTCTCGGCCTCCTTCTCGGAGACGATCACGGTAGTAGCGGAGAGACCACGGGTGGTGCCGTTGGGGATCTGGAGGTTGATCTGGGTGCCACCCATGGTGACGACCAGGCAACCGACGACGAAGACGCCCATGATGGAAGCGGCACGCGTGAAGGCCTGCATGTTGGCGGTCAGAGCGTCAATAGCGCTGGTGCCAAGCTTGTAGGACCAGTTCATGAGCCAGAAGCGCAGAGCGAACTGGACAGCGTTGAAGATCACCAGGAAGATGATCGGCGCAGCAGCGTTGCCGTTGATGGCCATGTTGGAGGTGATGCCGGCCGTGATAGGCACGAGCGTCAGCCAGAACAGGGCGTCACCGATACCACCGAGCGGGCCCATTGCGGCGACGCGGACGGCGCGGATCGTGGGGATGTCAACCTTGTTCTGCTCGAGCGAAAGCACGATGCCCATAACAAAGGTGACGAGGAACGGGTGGGTGTTGAAGAACTCCAGGTTGTGGCTCATGGAAGCCGCGAGGTCGTTCTTGTTGGTGTGGATCTTCTCCAGACCGGGGATGATGGAGTAGAGCCAGCCAGCGGCCTGCATACGCTCGTAGTTGAACGAGGCCTGCAGGAAGCAGGAGCGCCAAGCCATCTTGTTGAGGGTCTTCTGGTCGAGCTGCGGAGCAGGAGTGAGATCCTCGTAGTGCTCCGGGATCACATACTCATTAGATGCCATCTTCGAAGTCACCTCCGTCAGAAACAGCTGCACCCTTCAGCTCGGTCTGCTGCTGGAAGTCCCAGAAAGCGATGCCGAAGCCGATGAGAGCGAGGATGAGCAGAGCAGGGGTTGCCAGAGAATCGTTGGCAACGGTGATGAGCGCGAGGCCAAAGCCCATGAGGAAGAAGCCCCACATATCGCGGTTCATCATAACCTTGAGCAGGACGGCGAAGCCGACGAAGCGCATCATGCCGCCTGCAGCGGAGAGACCGGTCTGCAGCCAGGTCGGGATGGCGGAAGCGATGGTCTGACCGATGGTGGCGCCAGCGATGAAGAACAGGGTGACGACGACAGCGAAGATCAGGCCGAGCAGAGCCATGGCGAAGTAGTTCAGACGCTCGATACCCTTGGTGTCAGCGTTGTGAGCCATGTTGTCCGCAGAGGACATGAGCGGCGACATAAGCGTGAAGACCAGGGTAACGCCGAGCTGACCAAGCAGAGCGAACGGAATGGCAAGGCCGACCGCCGCGTTGGGCTCGAGGCCCGTAGCGATAGCGAGAATGGCTGCCATGATGCCGCCGATGACGGCGTTAGGCGGCTGAGCGCCTCCGATCGGCATGTTGCCGATCGTCATGAGCTGATAGGTACCACCCACGAGAAGACCGGTGTTGAGGTCGCCAAGGATAAGACCGATGACGGCGCCGGTGACGATGGGCTGATAGAGAGACTCGAGGAAGTTGAACTGGTCGATTGCCGCGATGAACGTGACGACGAAGACCAGAGCGACCTGGATGATCGAGTATTCCATCTTGCTCCTCCTTTCAAAATGTATGTACGCACTTTGGATTTCACGTACAGAATGTCAGGGTTTCACTCCTGACAACGTGGATCACGAGGATTACGAGAAGAGCTTGCTCGTGTCCTCAACAGGCGTGCTCGGAACGCGCCTGATCTCCAACTCCACCCCCAATTCCTGCAGCTCTTTAAACGCAGCGACATCCTCGTCGTTAACTGCGACGGAGGTGGCGACTTGGCGCTTTCCTTCCGACATGTGCATGTTGCCGATGTTTACCTTCTTTATAGGCACACCGCCCTTGACGAGCGTAAGCACGTCTTCCGGTGTTTCGGCCACGATGAAGATCTTCTGGCGCGGGCTCGCCTTGCCGATGACGTCGATGGTCTTCTGCAGGGAGAAGAAACGCGTAGCGACGCCGGTGGGAGCGGCCATCTTCATGAGGTTCTGGCGCATGGTGTTGGTCGATACGTCGTCGTTGGCGACGAGGATGAGGTTGGAACCCAGGGTGGAGTTCCACTGGGTAGCGACCTGACCATGGACCAGTCGGTTATCGATGCGGGTAAGAAGAATGTTGGGTTCTGCCATGTTGATCAGCTTCCTTTCGTTATTTGCTGACGACAGTTACTTGATCTCCTGAATCGCGTAACGCGAAACATCTACGACGGCACCGGATCGGACTTTGATCTGGACCTTTTCGCCTTCGATGCCCTTGACGGTTCCGTAGATACCGCCGGCGAAAAGAACCTCCTGACCCGGCTTGAGCTCGGTGTGCAGCTCCTTGAAGTACTTTTGCTTCTTCTTCATGTTGATTTGCGACCAGATGGTGTAAATCAAGCCCATGATGGCAAGCAGGCCTAAAAGGGCGACCGAGGAGCTCAGGACGTTGGCTCCGAAATCGGCCATTAGATGCCGTCCTCGTCGCCGAAGATATCCTCTTCGTCGGAGCCGGCAACGGATGCGACCGTCTGGGCGGTGATGCCCGTCTGGCCAACGGTCACGGCCTGCTCGCCAAGCTCGGCGAGCGTGGCGTTGCCGCGGAGGAACAGAAGCTCAATAACCATGGGAAGGTTGGTGCCGGTCAGGATCTCGACGTTGTCGACATCCTGGGCGATCATCATCGACTGGTTGAAGGGCGTGCCACCAAGCAGGTCGGTAAAGACGAGCACGCCATCGCACTCCTCACGCATAGCGGTAATGGCGGCGCGAAGATCCTCACCGTAGGAGGCAGCCTGGTCGCCCTCGAAAGGAACGACGGTAAAAGCGGGCTGGTCGCCGGCAACCATAGCGATAGCGCTTGCAAGGCCGGGTGCGAACTGTCCATGACCGGTAAGAATAAAGCCAACCATTCAAATTTCCCTTCCGAAGGTGTGTACGATCTGAGTCCGATGATTTTCGGAAGCCAGCGGGCACTCGCCCTTAAAGCTTCTTGGAAAGCGTTCTTTGAAGACCAGTGGTTTCTAAACTGGTAGTAACCACGTGACGTGTTGTTGTCACTATATCACCCCAGAAGAGGCCGCTTCCGTTGATTCATACGGTAAAACGTTTTTGCACCGCTCACGGTGATAAATCGACCGTTTACCGGTCGTTAATACTTTTACCTGCGGTTTTGAAACCGTTTCGAAATGCTTTGGCAAAAGATTGGATCTTTTCCTGTGTCTAAACAACGCAGGGCGGCTAAAAATAGCATGAAGAAAAATTGCAGGTCATTGTGAAGATATGTGAATTGGTCTTTTTGACTTAATACCAGTTAGAGCCAGTTTTGAGATTATCGGTGAACGGTAGTTTTCGACCGTTCACCGGTTACTTGCAATCGTTTGCAGTTGTTTTCCCAGATGAATTAAGGAAGCGCGATGGAGCGCTTGCGCGATCACGGGAAGTTTTTGGCATTTGTCCTCATCCCCCGAACGCCGAACACCGACACCCAAAACGAGCTAATAGTTCATGCTAATCGTTTTCAATCATTACTTAGTCAGCATCCGTAATTATTTATCGTTTGTCATTAATTATGATATAAGATACAAGTATCATCCAAAACGCCGATTGGAGGGGTTATGGTCCATCGAAACGCGTCTTTATCGAATGAAACCATCAGCCGCGAACAGACGGTAGCCAAACTGAGGAAGCTCGCTCGCATCTGCAAATGGGCCACGATCTGCATTACCACCGCGCTCGCTCTGGGGCTCCTCGCAGTCATTGCGATTGACCTTCTACTCATATTGCCTGGCCTCTCCCAAGGCTCGTGTCTCCAATCCGTAGAACTTCAAGCCGGCGAAGGGCCGTGCCTTGCTATCGTCGGTACCGATGCGCAGGCCCCACTTATGCTCGTCGCACACGATGGTCACACTGCCATAGGGAGCCTCTTGATGACATGCCTCGCGCTTACCATCGCGATAAGCGTGCGCAGGCTTTTCTTCAACATTGAAAAGGAAGGCAGGCCCTTTGACCTTGAATGTAACCAGACACTTCGTCGAGTAGGACATTTATTCCTTATCGGCGGCGTTGCCGTGAGGCTTCTTGGCGCCGTAATCACGGGAATGATACTCTCGGGATTTGGCGGCAGCTTTACCGATGCGTTCGTCGGCCAGTTATTCGAGCCCTCCATGCTCTTTGCAGGCCTGATTATTTGCCTGATTGCCAGCATCTTCCGCTACGGGTATATCCTGCAAAAACAAGATGACGAGTTGCTCTAGGGGGAATCCATGATTATTCTGCGGCTCGACCGCATGCTTGCCGAACGCAAGATCTCATCCAAAGAGCTTGCGGAACGCGTGGGCATCTCCCAGGTCAATATGTCGCGCATCAAGACGGGCAAGGTTTCTGCCGTGCGCTTTTCAACTCTTGACGCAATATGCCGGGCACTCGACTGCCAACCGGGCGATGTGCTGGAATATATATCCGACGATGAAGCCGATAGCCTTTTTGGGCTTAAAGATGAATAGCCATAATTAAGCCGCCGATCATGCCCTCAACGCAAATAGCCCGCCAGAACGACTTCCGTACTGGCGGGCTATTTGTTGTCTATCGGCTAGATGTTCGATGAGCCGTGCGACTCTTTACGCAAACAGGCCGTAGATGCTGATGTTGGCCTTGGCGTACAGGCCGTTAGCATACTCGGTCCACTTGGAGCTGGCGCTCGAAGCCTGCGAAGAGTACTGCTGGTAGGCGGTGTAGTAGGCGGTCATGGCCTGCTTATAGGTAGCGCTATCGGCCGTAAAGGCATCATCGGCAAAGGCCTTGGCATAGGTGCTGTCGGCATCCTTCCAAGTGCCCTTTGAGCTATCCCACTCATCGCCGGCAAGGTTGATGATGTAGTCGGCGTAGTCCTTGCTCGCGGTCTCCTCGTTGCCGTCAGCAGGCTCGGTCGGGGCGGTCGGCATGCTTGCGGAGCTATCGCCCACCTTCTTCTTGTAGAGCTTCTGCAGCGTCGCGGACTGGCGGACGATCTGCTTGGCCTGGTCCTTGGACACCCCGTACTGCGTGGCCATGGTCTTGTAGTCGGAGGTGCCGATGGAATCCTCGGCGTACTGCTTCATTTCCTTGGAAGAAACGGTAATGCCCTCGTCCTCGGCAGCGTCCAGCAGAATCTGGTTGCGCACGTAGGACAGGATAACGTCGGCAGAAGGAGCGGTGTAGTTGCCATCACTATCCTTGACGGTGTCGAGGCTGTACTGGCTCTCGATGGCCTCGCGCGCGGTGATGTCGCTCTTCTTGCCGTTGTAGCTGTAGCTTGCCACGGTCGAATCGAGCTGGTCCTCGGTGAGGGTCGCCGAGCCGACGCCCTTGCCGCCAAAACCACCGTTGCCGATAAAGAAGCCGACCACAGCAGCGATCACAACTGCAACTACAAAGGCGGCAATCATCGTCTTCTTGTGCTTGCAAGCGTGGTCGTCCACGTCGGAGTCGTCCTCGTCCTGCTCCTCGGGCATGAGGTTCTCGTCAGCGGCATCCGCGGCAATCTGAGCCTCCAGGCGGGCGTCCTCCTCCTCGGCGGTCGTGCCGGCAGCAATGTGCTCGGCAGACGTACCGGCGACCAGGTCGATCTTCTCGTCCTCATCACCGTCGGGGCCTTCGCCGCGCTCGATGATCTGGATGCCGTCGATCTCGTCCTTCTCGTCCTTCTTTTGAATCAGACCCATATCAGTTACTCCTTGTTAGGAAACATAGTCCCCAATAGAATACGCCCGGCAGAGCGCCGGGCGTATTGATTCTTAGGTTATACGCAAACACTTAAGTACTATTTAGGCGTTTGCAGTCTGCATGCCTTAGGCCAGGTGCGCGATAACGGCATCGGCAAAAGCTTGCGTGCCCACAGCGCCCTCAACGGAGCCGGTCTGGGCACGACGCACGTCGCCGGTAACCTGCTCGCCCTCGTCGAGCGTGGCAGATACGGCGGCACGAATGCGATTGGCAGCATCGTTCTCGCCCAGGTGATCGAGCATCATCGCAGCAGAGAGGATCTCGGCCGTGGGGTTGGCGATATCCTGGCCGGCGATATCGGGCGCGGAGCCATGCGTAGCCTCAAAGATTGCGCAGTCGGCACCGATGTTGGAGCCGGGGGCCATGCCCAGACCGCCCACCAGGCCGGCGCACAGGTCGCTCACGATGTCGCCGTACAGGTTGGGCAGCACCAGGACATCGAAGTCATTGGGGTTCTGGACCAGGCCCATGCAGGTGGCGTCGACGATCTTGTCGTTGAACTCGATATCGGGATAGTTGGCGGCCACCTCGCGCGCCACGCGCAGGAACAGGCCGTCGGTCGCCTTCATGATGTTGGCCTTGTGCACGGCCGTCACCTTTTTGCGGCCGCAGCGGCGGGCATACTCAAAGGCATACTCCACAATGCGGCGGCTCTTGGCGATAGAGATCGGCTTGATCGAGATCGCGGAATCGGCGGCGAAGGTCTTTTGGCCCGAACGCTCGACGAGCTGCGAGAGCTCCTCGACCTCGGCAGCGCCCTCATCGAACTCGATGCCGGCGTAGAGGTCCTCGGTGTTCTCGCGCACGATGACCAGGTCGACGTCGCGGAAGCGCGAGCCGTCGCCCGGCTGCGACAGGCAAGGGCGCACGCAGGCGTACAGGTCAAAATGCTTGCGCAGGGCCACGTTGACGCTGCGGAAACCCGTGCCGACCGGCGTGGTGATGGGACCCTTGATGGCAACCTTGGTCTCGGCGACCGCATCGAGCACGTGCTGGGGCAGCGGCGTGCCAAACTCGTCCATGACGCCGGCGCCGGCCTCCTGGACGTTCCAGTTGATCTGGACACCGGCGGCCTCGACCACGCGGCGCATGGCCTGCGTAATCTCGGGACCGATACCGTCACCGGGAATCAGGACTACATCGTGCGCCATAATCTGTTACTCCTCGTCTTCGGCGTCGTCAGCTTTTTTAACGCTAGCACGCTTCTTCTTTTTGGAGAGATCCAGGCCAAAACGTTTAACAAGCATTTCGCAAATCTCGCTCGAACGGGCCTTGAGATAGCTGCCCTTGCCGTTCTCGGCATCGAACTTAAGGCGCAGCGCGAGCTTCTCGGCAACCTCGGCGTCGATCTCGCCCTGGCAAAACTCGTACAGGCAACCGAGCATGTCGCGATACTCAAGGTCGCCGTGGTAGCACTGGATCGCCTCATCCAGAATCGACCAAGCTTCACGCGAGCGCTCGACGCTCGTAGCGCCCCACACGCACAGCATGCGGAAGGCGGCGTAGCGCAGCGTGGAGGAAATCTCGTCGAACAGCGCGGTTTCGGCGCCCTCAAAGGCATCGCCCAGTTGCTCGGGGCAGGTGGTGGCAAGCGCCGCCAGGGCATCGAGGGCCTCCCAGCGGGTCTGAGCCTCGGGGCGGTCGAGCGCCTCGATCAGCGCGGGCACGCAGGGCACGACGCGCTGCGGATCGCGCTCGGCCAGCAGGTGCAGCACGCGGGCGGCAAACTGGCGGATGCGGCGCGTGGGGCAGCCGAGCTCCTGGACCAGACGGTCGACGGCGTTCTCGTTCTCCTCTGCCAGCTGAAGCTGTGCCAGCTCCTCGTCGGTGAGCTGTTCGTCTTTGTTTTCTGCCATAGTTACCTCTTCTTACTATTTTTTAGCGTGCTTGCCAGCACCCTTGCTGTCATCGGTGACCGAGATGAGCTGTCGGTCGGCCGCGCCATTGCGACGCGCACGGCGGCGTTCCTCAGCGTCGCCCGCGTCGGCGGCGGCGCGATGAGCCTTGTTGACGTTAAAGACCTCGTCGTGCTTGCGCCACGGACCGACGGACTCGCCAAAGCTCATCTTAAGACCGGCGATAAAGCCGCCGAGCCAGCCGATCGGCGCAAACTGCACCAGCGGGAACAGCGAAAACACCCAGGTCAGCAGGACGACTGCCGCCGCTCCTGCAAAGTTGGCAATCCAGTAGTCGCGCTTGGTGATCACGCGCTTTTCGCAGGCCCACTGGCCGCACAAAAAGCCAATGTAGATCGCAAAGAGAAAGAGCACCAGCGCTAGTACCACGAACGTCCAGCTCATGGGCGCTACTCCCCGTGATGGTGGCCGCAGCAGCACTCATGGCCGTCGTCATGGCCGTGACCGCCGCAGCACTCGTGGTCCTCGCCGTGATGGTGACCGCAACCGCACTCATGGTCGTCGCCGTGCTCGCCGCAACCGCAGCCGTCCTCGTGAGCGCCATGCTCCTCGGGACGATACTGCGACCAGTCCAGACCGGCGGCGATGGCGTCGGTCTCCTCCTTATAGAGGACCGTGATGGCCTGGGTGCCCAGCTTGGCACCACCGATGGCGTCGAGCATGTCGTAGAGCGTAAAGGCCACGTCGGCGCCGGGCAGCGCAAGCTCGCGGTCGTCGGCATAGGCGAGCGCCAAGCGCAGGTCCTTGATGAAGTGCTCGACCATAAAGCCGGGCTTGTAGTCGCCGTCGAGCGCCTTGGGAGCCAGGCTCTCCATGGCGCCGGACTTGCCGGTACCGCCCAGAATCATCTGGCGTGTCTTCTCCAGATCAAGGCCGCTCAGCTCGGCAAACGCCATGGCGTCGGCCATGCCGACCATGCAGGCGCCCAGCGACACCTGGTTGGCGAGCTTGGCAGCCTGGCCCTTGCCGGCGCCGTCGAAGCAGCAGATGTTGGCCGCGAAGGTGGCAAGGATGTCGCGGACCGGCGCGATGTCGTTCTCGGTGGCGCCCACGATAGCCGTAAGCGTGCCGGCGATAGCACCCGACTCGCCGCCGGTGACGGGGCAATCAAACGCCATGCGACCGGAAACCTGGGCGGCCTCGGCAATGTCGCGCGCCAGCTCGGGCGAGCTCGTGGTAAGGTCGATCAGGACCGCGCCGGGCTTAGTGCACGCGAGCAGACCGTCGCCCGCCAGGTAGAGCTCCTCGACCTCGGAGGGATAGCCCACCATGGTAAAGATGACGTCGGCGTTCGCCGCGGCATCTGCCGGCGTATCGGCCCAGACGGCACCGCGCTCAACGAGCGCTGCAGCCTTGGACTTGGTGCGGTTGTTGACCGTGACGGGATAGCCGGCATCCAGGATGTGACCGGCGATGGGGGCACCCATGATTCCGGTGCCGATAAATGCGACGGAGAGCTTGTTTGCCATGAAACCTTTCCTTTTGGGTTGAGTGTTATTACCAGGTTGAATACTCGGTGCCAGCGTTTGGGCTGTGAGTCGAGGGCGATTACGGACGCAGCGCTTGCCTACTGGCCGCGCACGCGGCGGGCGATGCGGTCGGAAAGCGACGCCTTGTCGGCGCGGTTCTTACCCCAAAACGCGCAGGCCACCATGCCGGGGCCCACGTGCGAGCCAATGGTGGGGCCCACGGAGCTGCGAATGATCGTGACGTCGGCGCAGCCCTCCTCCTTACGGATGGCGGCTTCGAGCCAGTCGCCGTCCTTTTCGGCATCGGCCGTCATGATGGCGATGGGCATGGTGCGGTCGGGCACGTAGTTCTCGCGGAACGACTTGAGGATGGACTTGAGCGCCTTCTTGCGGCCGCGGTTGACGCCGATCAGCGACAGCGAGCCGGCAAGGTCGTAGGAGAGCTCGGGCTTGACATCGAGCTTTGCCGTGAGCTGCGCCGCCGCGGGCGGAATGCGGCCGCCGGCAGCCAGTGCGTCGAAGCTCTCGAGCGTAAAGTAGCCGTGGACGTAGGTCTTCGCCTCGTTTGCCCAATCGACCAGCTGCTTGGCGGTCAGTCCCGCCGAACGCTGGCGCACGGCCTCGAGCGCCAGGAGCGCGCCGGTCGCACAGGGTAGAGCGTTGTCGACCACATAGAGCTCAAAGTTGGGATACTCGGCGCGCACGGCATCTGCCGCCTGGCACGCGGAGTTGTAGCTCGACGACAGCGCCGAGGTAAAGCACAGGTAGACCGTGGGCGTGCCCTCTTTGGCGCACTCGGTAAAGAACTCGATATAGCGACCGAGCGACACGGCGGAGGTAGACACGCGAGCGCCGGCGCGCATGCGGTCGTAGAACTCCTTAGGGCTCATGCTCGACCAGATATCGTCCGTGCGCTCCTCGCCATCGATAATGAAGGGGAAACCCAGGATATCGACATCGAGGTTCGCGGCGACCTCGGGGCTAAAGTCGCAGCAGGTATCGACGACGATGCGGCAACGGTCCGAATGACCGGCGGATGCGGCCTTGTCCATCAAAGCGACTCCTTACGTAAAAAGGCGGCCACCCGCATGGGATAGCCGCCAACCGTTAACTCATGCAAGTTAACGTATTTTACTCGTCAAGTGTTTCGATACGGGGCTTGATGATGCCATATCCACCATTCTTACGGTGATACACCACATTGATGAGGCCAGTCGTCGCGTTCTCGAACACGTAGAAGTCGTGGCCCAGCAGATCGGTCTGCACCAGCGCCTGCTCCTCAGTCATCGGGGTGACATCGATGACCTTCTCGCGGACGAGCAGGTCGTCCTCTTCCTCGGGCAGCAGCAGGTCGGCCAGATCCTCGACGCGCTCGACCGGTGCGACATCCGCTGCGCTGGCACCGCCCTGGCGGTTGTCCACGACCTTGGTCTTGAACTTGCGCAGCTGGCGGGTAACCTTATCGGCGGAGAGGTCGATGGCGGCGTACATATCTGCACCGTGCTCGGCAACGCGAATCACCGAACCGCGGGCACGAACCGTAACCTCGACGATTGCCGGGTTGGGGTTCGAGGGGTTCTTCTCATAGCGAAGTACAACGTCGACCGTCATGGGCTCGATATCGAAAACCTTGAGCGCCTCGCCGATCTTCTCATCCACATGCGCACGCAGAGCATCGGTTACCGTCGTCTTGCGTCCAGAAACCTTGATATCCATACGTGGCTCCAATCTGCCTCGGGGACTTACTGTACTGGCTATGTACCCATTGCCGTGCATTTAATCACGCGGATTCCTAAAGACCCGAATAACGATTGCTTGATACCGCATACCGAAGTCTCGCACTTTTCTGTGGCAAAGTGCGCTATAGGAGGGAGCCGGCAGCTTTGTATTTGGTCCCGAAAATTGGCTTTGACCTGCTGGTTTTATAGAGATGAAAAAGCCGGGCTCCCCTATTGGGGAAGCCCGGCAGTGCGTGTTGAAACCGTGAAGAGGCATCTCTCCTAGCGCATAGGAGACGCCACCCCTAGCAATAACTAGCTATTAAGCTTGTTAATGTCGTCGTCGGTGATGGTGTCTTCCTGGCTGGACGATTTGTCTTCGGAGGATGCGGTCTCATTGTTGGAATCGGAGGACTCGCTGCCGGAGGATGTGGTCTCACTGGACTCAGAGTCGCCCGGCTGCACGTTAGCGCCCGAAACCGTCTTGGTGGTGAGGTCATAGGGCATCGTGCCATACCAGACAGAGTGAACCGCCTCGAGCGTGCCGTCGGCCGTAATACCGTCGAGGGCATCGCTCACGGCACGGCACAGTTCGTCATTGGACGAGAGGCCCGCAACGCCAAGCGTCGAGGGCGCCTCGAGCGAACCGACATAGGAGACCTCGCTCATCAGGCGTGCAAGATAGCCGCCGGCTGTGGAGTCGCAGATCACATAGTCGACCTCGCCGGACTCGAGCGCCTCAAAGCACTCGTTGATGTTGGAGTAAGTCTTTTGGTTGGCGGTGATGCTCTGCTTAGCAAGCGCCTCCTGCGAGGCCGAGGACATCTGGACACCCAGAGTAGATGTGTTAAGGGTATCGGTGGAAACGCTTAGCGACCCACCATCGCTGGTTTTACCGAACACGGAAGCGGCATCGTACAGGCAGGTGCCGAGCGAGCTAACGTCCCCATCCGTGGAGTTGATCTCGCCGATAAAGATATCAGCCTTTTTGTCGCCGAGCGCGGAACCTGCCGAGGACGCATCGACAAAGGCGACCTTAAGGCCCATGCGGCTTGCGAGGGCGCGGGCAGCGTCGGCTGCATACCCCGTGAGCTCGCCGTCAGCGCCCTGCATGGCCTGCGGCGCATCGGAGGTATCGAGGGCAACCGTCAGGGTACCGGGAGTGACCAGGGCATCATCCGACACCGTGGGCGTGACGGTCTCGTACTCGATCTGGTCGATCGTGGGAGTCGTGAACGTAGACAGCGGGTTGAACGCGCATCCGCTCAGGCCCAAAACGGCAATGACCGCTGCGGTCCCAGCACCTAACCGAGCCGCGTGCATCAAGCTGCCCCTCACCATGTCCACTACCCTGCCTTCTGTGTCGTATACAATCCGTGCGTTGCGCGGAATATCAGGTTGTTCCCACCAGCTGACCTGGTATTTGACCCCACACTTGCGCACCGGGGTGTTTGCTCGGGAGGCCGCAGCCACCTTCACGACTGACCCGCTCGCCCGCGAGGCGGTATTGCCCCAAAGAAAGTAGAACGGACGGTGCGGCTTACATCTAGGACGCGCCATGATCGCGCCGCGCGCACGCGGTCGCTTACGTGGATCCCTTTGACCGCGTCTGTCTTGGACTAGGACGGGCATTTCGTCCGTCCGCAACCACAGCCTGGCAGGAACGTAGCGCATTATAGCTAAGTTCAAGCTAAAGTTTAAGGTTAGGGGCGTCATTCGCATCGCGAGTACAGATTTCGCAGGTCGGGGCGGATCATTCGTGCCCCCATGAAGCCCGGAGCTCCCCCACGGGGAGCTCCGGGGCACCCGTCTCAGGATGCCGTGTGCAAAAAACGGCAAATATGAGTACTGTTACCAATTTAGTAGCAGCGTATTACCGCCTCACGAGCCCTTTTTGAGTTCCGCACAGCCTGCCTGGCGCCAAGATATTCCACATTCGTTTATTATCTCTTCGCTGAATCCAGATTATCGGCCCAAGTTTCTTTGTTTTTGCTGTCACTAATCTAGTAACAGTACTCATATTTGCCGTTTTTTGCACAGAGCATATAAACAGACCCCCTATAAAGCCATAGTTTTACGCTGGTTTGAGCCCAAAGCACGCTCGGAGCGTATTCAGCAGAGCATCTTGCCTCTTTCGACGAGCCTCTACGCGATTCTGATATCGCTTACCCATACGCTGGTGGATGCGCCATGCGAGCGCTTCCATCGCTTCCATGTCACAGAGCATTTCGTTGTTGACCGTCGCGACCTCGATTCCCATAGTAATCAAGCCCGTGTTGCGTTTTTCATCATGGATACGTCCCCTCCGGGAGGAATGGCCCAGCTCACCGTTGTATTCCAGGTCAAACCGGGCTGCCTCTTGATACGCATCGCAAACTGCATGGGGCATCCCCGAGATTGCCTGCGCGCGGTCATCGAACTCAATCTTGTAGTCGGTCTTAAAGGGACCGCAGGCAAATCCGCCACAGGAAAACGGAAGCGAAAACATGGCGAGCATGATGCATTCCATGGGCGAGCGCAGGTTTTCTGACAGGTAGGGACACAGCCGCCGCAGCTGTTTGGCCACATTCCCCTTGCATACCGCGAGGTAATCTGCCAGACGATTGGGCGTCAGCACCGGCTCAACCTCAAAGTAGCCCACGTCTGCTGGCTGGTCCTTGTCCTTTGCAAGTTTATTCGTAACGGGCGAGGTGTAGGGAGGCAGATGCTTCCCGCGGTCACTCAGCGAAATCTTAGAGCACAGCTCCTGGGCCAGGGCAAATGCCTGGATACAGCCGACCTCGCGGGCGACGACAACACAAAGGGCCTCGGGAGATAGACTGTACACCCCCGGTTCCACCTCTAGAATCGAGCCGGCGGGCAACCCGGAGCATACGGACCAGCCCACGCCAGGCATGCGGCGGCGCTGCGCCGCAGATCCCACCAGCAAGCAAAGATCTTCTTGCACCTCGCCACTTGCGGCCCCAATCCGCACCAAGTCGGGAAGATAGATGTCCTCGGTCGAGGGCGACGATGTGCGCAGCACACGGCGCTCTTCATCGGGATCGAGGTCCTTCCAGCTTATGTAGCCCATCTGCCGGCGCTCGGCGCGCATCATGCGTAGCGCCGAGGCCCCTGTTAGGATTACGGAAGCCGCCAGTTGCTCGCTTGTTAGCTCGTCGCGCCGCTCAATCTTTACTGCCACAAAACCACCCCTACCAAACGCGTGCGATAGCGAGGCCATCAACGGCCGCGGCGCCGGCGCGCTTGAGTTCCTCCGAAGCCGCGGCCATCGTCGCACCCGTGGTGATAACGTCGTCGATAAGCAGCAAGCGGCGACCGTGCACGTCCTCAACCGTCTCGTACATGCCTTGGGCACGCTCACGGCGCTCCTCACGACCGAGTTCGCGCTGGTCGCCATGCCCGTACTTGACGAGGGCATCGAGCAGGGGAACACCCGACAGCTCGCAAAATGGGCGCGCGATAGCCTCCATATGATCAAAACCACGCCGCCGAAACGCTGCCGCCGTCGCAGGCACAAACACCACCGCATCCGCACCGGACAGCACACCTCCTAAGCGTTCGGGCGCTACGACCTGGGCATGCAGGGCAGTGTCGTAGAGCAGCTCCGCCAGATACGGAGCCAGACGTCGCTCGCCCGCATCCTTGTACGCTTTAATGATGCGCGGCAGCGGATGCGCATAGACGGCGCACGCCAGGCAGCGGTCGAGCGCCTCCGCCATTGCCGAGGACGTGCCCTCGACCGAACACTCAGTGCACAGCAAATCCCCAAACGGGGCGCCGCATCGGGTACAGCTATGACGTGGGTCGATGAGCGTGAGCGCGGCCAGGCAGTCTTGGCAAATAAGCGCACCGGCGCGCTCGCAGCCGGCACATCGTGTTGGCGACAATGCCTCGAGTGCCTCGCGTGCCGCCCGCTCGGCAAACGGCAGCAATTCGTCCGCAAACGGTAGGGCGCCGGCACCCTGCAGACGGCTCAATTTGTTCAGATGGCTCTTCAAGACACAACCCTCCCTACGTTCGGTCGCAGGGAGGGTTGTTGATTCGGCGCTATGATACCCCGATGCGCTCGGGGCAAGGCGGGCTAAATCCGCTCGCGGGCGTTATTCGCCGGCGGGCGGTTGCGGTGCGGACGAAGACGGGGTCGAACCCTCACCACCATCCTGGCGCGGCTTGCGGGAACGGCGACGGCGACGGCGCTTTTGACCCTGGTCGGCCGAGCCCTCGCCACCGCGATCCTCGCGCAGCTCGCGCTCGTCGCGAGCGGCGCCACGCGAAGCCTTGGCAGCCGCTCCCCCGCCATCTCCGGGACGACGGCGCGTGACCTTGACCTCACCATCCGAGACCTGATCGGCCACGGAGGGCACTGAGGGCTTCTGTTGCGCGCCCGAGGAATGGCGACGGCGCGGACGCGGCGCGCGCTCCTCCTCGCCACGCGACTTGCCGCCCTTGTCGGCAGACGCATCGGAGGCCGAGGCGCCCTTGGAAGCGGCACCAGCCTCGCGAGCAGCTGCGGCGCGGAAGGCGTCCTCGCGCTCCTCGCTCGACAGATGACGGCGGCGACGGCGCGTGGGGTTCATGCCACCGCCGCGATTCTGCTGCTGGGGTTGCTGAACCTCGCGCTCGCGGGGGGAATTCTTGCCTGCGGGAGCGGTCTCACCGGCATCGCCCGAGCCCGCGCGCTTGCGACGGCGGCGGCCACCGGCGGCCTCCTCGGCCTCGGGTGCCTCGGCCTTACCACGGCCCTTTCCGCGGCCACGGCCCTCGCCCTGGCCCTGACCGGCGCGAGCATCGGATTCGGCATCGCGACGACGGCGCTTGGGCATCGATGTGCCGGCCAGACGATCGGCGCTCGACAGGCCATCGCCCACGTCGACGCCGTTCTCGCGATCGAGTTCCATGAGCGCCAGGCGCATCTCGGGTGACTCGATGCGCTCGAGCACGTCACGCGTCACGCAGTCGGGGCGGCAGTTGCAGCCCTGCTCGGCGGCCTTCTTTTTGCAGCCCTCCGAGCACGTCATATCGGCCAGGTTGACCTTAAAGACTTTGCCGTTCTCCAGGCGCAGCACCAGCTGCTCACGCGGCGTGTCATATTCCTGGATACGCGCCTTGCCGAGCGGCGTATCGATGAGCGTTTTCTTTTTGGGCGCACGGCTCTTAAAGTCCTTGTACGCTTCGAACTCATAGCGCAGGCAGCACATCAGGCGGCCGCAAACGCCGCTGATCTTGGAGGAATTGAGCGGCAGGTCCTGCTCTTTTGCCATGCGGATCGAGACGGGCTCAAACTGTCCGCCAAAGCGCGTGCAGCAGAGCTCCTGTCCGCACTGGGCGTAGCCGCCCACCAGACGGGTCTCGTCGCGCCCACCGATCTGGCGCATGTCGACGCGAATATGCAGCGTCGAGGACAAGTCCTTGACGAGCTGGCGAAAATCGACGCGCTCCTCGGCCGCAAAGTAGAACACGGCCTTCTCGCCGCCAAACAGGTACTCGACGCCGACCGGCTTCATCTCGAGGTCGAGCTCTTTGACCAGACGGCGGAAATCGACCATGGCCTCGTCGCCCTGGATGGCCAGGTCGTCAGCAAGCTGCAGGTCGATGTCGCTCGCCACGCGCAGCACGGGCTTGAGCGGCTGACCGATCTCATCTTGCGGCACCTCGAAGGGATCGGCCGTGACCAAGCCGATCTCGGTTCCGCGCTCGGTGGAGCAAATGGCATAATCGGCCTCGAGGATATCCAAATCCTGCGGATCGAACCACAGGTCGCGCGAGGCGTAGGTAAACTTAACGGGTACGACTAACGGCATTTCAGTGCCTTCCTGATATCGAACAGCATGACCTCGATGGCCAGCTGGGGAGTAACGTTTCTGGCGATGTTGCGCTCGGCGGTCGCGACTGCCTCGAGCGCCCGGGTGGCACCCGCAACATTGGTCGCGGCGGCAAGCCGACCGATCGTGTCGCGCACGTCTTCGTTCACCACGTCGGCCGCCTCGTCCTGAAGCGTCAGCAGCACGTCGCGCATGAGCGTCCGCGCGCTCGCCAGCGCTTCCATGATACCCGAACGCTCGCGCGCGTTGAGTTCGCGCTTGTTGCGGTCCTCAAGCTGCTTCAATGCTCCACGGGACAGATAGTCAGCATTTTGCTCGAGCACCTTTTCCTGTGTTGACTTGACCTCGGCGAGCGGCGCCTTGACGGCGACGATAAGCGACTTGGCGCGGCTGAGCACATCGGCCTCGTCGGCGGCGATGAGCGAGTCGATGGCACGGACCATCTGGCGGCGGGCATCCTGGCGCTCGGCGCTCTTAAGGAACTCGATGCCGCGCGTGGGGCTTCCCGCCACGGCGACGGCCATGCGGCAACGTGCAAGGTCCTGACCGGTCGCGCGGCTCACGGCCTGTGCCGCAACGGTGGGCGATACCAGCCGAAACGGCACGCACTGGCAACGGCTCACGATGGTGGGCAGCATTACGTCGGCCGAGGTGCCCAACAGGATGAACATGACGCCCTCGGGCGGTTCCTCGAGCGTTTTGAGCAGCGC
>URIE01000011.1 GCA_900547805.1 uncultured Collinsella sp. | reverse complement strand
CTTCAATCCCGACCCTCACAAAAAAGTTGCGGTGGAATACGGAGTAGGTGAGGCTTTTGACAGGCAAAACAGTCCGTATTTCACCGCAACTGATGGGCGGGGTGGAATTGAGGGCTCAGATAGTCAGTCATGCCCTCATCCGCCACTTCCTCACCTACAGCGCGTCATCCAGCATAAGGTTCACCTTGAGCACGTTGACCGTGGGCTCGCCGAACACGCCCAGGAATCGGCCCTTGGTGCACTGGGCGATGATCTCGCGCACCTCGCCTTCGCTCTTGCCCGTGGCCTTCGCCAGGCGCGGTACCTGGTACTCGGCGGCATCCGGAGAGATCTCCGGGTCGAGGCCGGACCCCGAACACGTCACCAGGTCGACGGGCACAGCGTCCATATCGGCATCGGGGTTGGCGGCGCGGATCTTCTTCACGCGCGCATCCACAAGCTGCCGATACTCATCACTCGCCGGGGACAGGTTGGACGGGGCACCATACGCCATGAGCTCGCCGTCTTCGCCTTCGACAATTGACACGTTCTGGATACGACCCCACATGTGGGCTTCGTCATCGAAGTTCTGGCCGATGAGCTCGGAACCCACAACCTTGCCGTCAACCTTGATGAGCGAACCGTTCGCCTGATACGGGAACGCAACCTGGGCGATGCCGGTCACGACGAGCGTATAGCCCAGGCCGCAGACAACGGTAAACAGCGCGAACACGCCCAGTGCGCGCGATGCAACACCTTTGAACATACAGACCTCCACTTACATAATGCCGCAGAACGCGAGCAGCATGTCGATGAGCTTGATGAATACGAACGGGGCAACGATGCCGTCCAGACCCCACACGAGCAGGTTGTGGGTCAGCAGCTGTCCGGACGGGACCTCGCGGTACTTAACGCCCTTCAGCGCGGCCGGAATCAGCGCGACGATAACGAGCGCGTTATAGATGATGGCCGAAAGAACCGCGGACAGCGGGCTTGCCAGGCCGAGGATGTTGAGGGCGTCCAACCCGGGGTAGATCGGCGAGAACAGGGCCGGGATGATAGCGAAGTACTTCGCCACGTCGTTGGCCACCGAGAAGGTCGTGAGCGAGCCGCGGGTCATGAGTAGTTGCTTGCCGATGCGCACGACCTCGATGAGCTTGGTAGGGCTGGAGTCGAGGTCGACCATGTTGCCGGCCTCCTTGGCAGCCTGGGTGCCCGTGTTCATGGCCACGGCGACGTCGGCCTGGGCCAGAGCGGGCGCGTCGTTGGTGCCGTCGCCGGTCATGGCGACCAGGTGCCCCTCACGCTGGAACTCGCGGATCTTCTCGAGCTTGCCTTCAGGGGTGGCCTCGGCCAGGAAGTCATCAACGCCGGCCTCGGCGGCGATTGCCGCGGCGGTGAGCGGGTTGTCGCCCGTCACCATGATGGTCTTGATGCCCATCTTGCGCAGGTCGGCGAACTTCTCCTTAACGCCGGACTTGATGATGTCCTTGAGGTACACAACGCCCAGCACGCGGCAGTTCTTGGTCACGACCAGCGGGGTGCCGCCGGCCTTGGCGATGCGCTCGACGACCTCGTCGCACTCCTGGGAGAACACGCCGCCGGCTGCCTCCACATAGGTGCGCACGGAATCGGCAGCGCCCTTGCGGATCTCATTGCCCTCGTAGTTCACGCCGGACATACGCGTTGCCGCGGTGAACGGGATGAACTCCATGCCCTTATCCTCGAGTGTGCGGCCGCGCAGACCGAACTGCTCCTTGGCGAGCACGACGATGGAACGGCCCTCGGGGGTCTCGTCGGCCAGCGAGGAAAGCTGGGCGGCATCGGCCAGCTCCGCGGGATCGACGCCGTCGACTGGGATGAACTCGGCGGCTTGGCGGTTACCCAGGGTGATGGTGCCGGTCTTGTCGAGCATGAGGATGTCGACGTCGCCGGCGGCCTCGATGGCGCGGCCGGACATGGCCAGCACGTTGGCCTCGTTCAGACGGCTCATGCCGGCGATGCCGATGGCGGAAAGAAGGGCGCCGATGGTAGTGGGAGCCAGGCACACGAGCAGCGCCACGAGCGTGGTCACGGCCGTGGGGTTGACCATGTCGTTAAGACCGGACGAGAAGCAGGAGTAACAATACAGGGCCAACGTGACCAGGATAAAGACGATGGAGAGGGCCACCAGGAAGATCTCCAGAGCGATCTCGTTAGGGGTCTTCTTGCGCGCGGCACCCTCGACCATCGCGATCATCTTGTCCAGGAAGCTCTGGCCGGGCTCACTGGAGATCTTGACGATGATCCAATCGGACAGCACCGTGGTACCGCCGGTAACGGCAGAGCGGTCGCCGCCGGCCTCGCGGACCACGGGGGCGGACTCGCCGGTGATGGCGGACTCGTCAACGGAGGCAGCGCCCTCGATGACGTCGCCGTCGCCGGGAATCTGCTCGCCGGCGCGTACGATCACCAGGTCGCCGCGCGTGAGCTCGGTGCCGGGAACGACGGTGAAGTGTTCCTTGTCCTTAACGGACTCGATGCGATGGGCCTCGACATCCTTCTTGGCCGCACGCAGGGAATCGGCCTGGGCCTTACCGCGGCCCTCGGCAAGAGCCTCGGCGAAGTTCGAGAACAGGTCGGTGAGCCACAAGATGACCGCGATGGCGACCACATAGTAAGTGGGCACACCCGCGTCCTGCACACCGGAGATGGAAGCGACGGCCAGGACGGAGGTCATGACGGCGGAAAGCCACACCAGGAACATGACCGGGTTTTGAATCTGGACGCGAGGATCCAGCTTGGCAAACGAGTCGCGGACCGCGCGGCCCATCATGTCTTTTTGCATAGCCATAAATCTGCGACTCCTTTACGCAACCATCTGGAAGAATTCGGCAACGGGACCAAGCGCCAACGCCGGGAGGAAGCTCAGGGCGCCAATCAGCAGAACGACGAATACCAGCAGGAACACGAACATGGCATTGGTGGTGGAAAGCGTACCGGCGCCCTCGGCGACCTTGCCCTTCCCGGCCAGCGAACCTGCGATGGCGAGCGTGCCCGCAATCGGCAGGAACCGCGCGAACAGCATCTCGATACCCAGCAGCACGTTGATCCACGGGATGTTGCAGTTCATGCCGGCAAATGAGGAGCCGTTGTTGCCGCCAGCCGAAGTAAGGGTATACAGGACCTCGGAGAAGCCATGCGCCCCGCCGTTGTTGAGTTGGTCGACAAGACCGGGCACCATGCAGGCGATAGCGGAGCTCACCAGAATGGCGAACGGGGTGGCGAGACACAGAACCACCGCCCAGCGCATCTCGGTCGGCTCGATCTTCTTGCCCAGGAACTCGGGCGTGCGGCCGACCATAAGGCCGGCAATAAACACCGTGAGGATGGCGAAGCCGATCATGCCGTACAGGCCGCAGCCAACGCCGCCGAACACCACCTCGCCCAGCGCTATCTGGAGCATCTGGACAAACCCGCCGAGCGGGGTGTAGGAGTCGTGCATGGAGTTGACCGAGCCGTTGGAAGCAGCCGTCGTGAAAGCGGACCAGGTGGAAGAGGAGGCGATGCCAAAGCGGCTCTCCTTGCCCTCCATGTTGCCGCCCGCCTGGCCATCGGTCATCTCGATGTTGACCGCGCCGCCGTCTGCCAGCTGCGGCGTACCCATATGCTCGTTAACGGCGATAATGCCGGTAAAGACCACGAGCAGGATAAGCATCGCCGCGAAGATGGCCTTGCCCTGCCTGGCATTCTTGACACCGATGCCGAAGGTGAAGCAGCAGGCGACCGGAATCAGCAGCAAGCTGGTCATCTCGATGATGTTGGTGAAGGCATTGGGATTCTCATACGGATGCGCAGAGTTCGCGCCGAAGAAGCCGCCGCCGTTGGTGCCGGACTGTTTGATGGCAACCTGGCTGGCCGCAGGACCCTGGGGCAAAAACTGCTCGGTGACCACGCGGGCGCCCTCGACAACCTTGCCGTCAACCTTGACCGTGTCGCCCTCGATCTGGGCGCCGTCGATGACGCTCCAACCGCCGTCTGCATTAGGCTGGACAGCGACAGGCTCTACGAGCTCAGCCTTCTGAGCCGGCTGAAAATTGGAGATAACGCCACCGGCAGCCAGGCAGATGCCGAACACGAGGTTCAGCGGGATGAGCACATACAAAACGGTGCGGGTGAGGTCAACCCAGAAGGAACCCAAACCCTGCTCCTTGACCTGACGGAAACCGCGGATGAGCGCGAACATGACCGCAATACCGGTGCCGGCGGACAAGAAGTTTTGCACGGTGAGACCCATGAACTGCACAAAGTAGGACAGGGTGGTCTCACCGGAATAGGATTGCCAGTTAGTGTTGGTTATGAAAGAAACAGCCGTATTGAACGACAAGTCCCATGACACACCCGACAGGTGCTGGGGATTGCCTGGCAAGAAGGACTGAAGCACCTGGAGTGCCACAAGAGCCACGAGGCCGATCCCCGAAAAGACCAGCACGCTCGCCAGATAGCGCCTACACCCCATCTGCTCTGCCGCGTCGATGCGAAGCAGACGATAGACGCCACGCTCCACAGGAGCAATCACAGGCGACAGGAACGTATGCTCACCATCCATGATATGGGCTATGAACCGACCGAGCGGAACGGCCAGGACGACGAGCACGGCAAAGTACAAGATGTACTGAATTGCAGCGTCCATAGTTTACGAATCACTCCTCATCAGAATGTAGATGTAATAGATAAGGAGTCCAATGCAGACGACTCCGATGATGGGAATGAGGATGTCCATTTACCGCCCCTTTCACGCGCGGTCCGATGTCTCGGACGCCTGCTCTCGCAAGCGTCTGGGGACAGTAAACGCTTCTAGGGATTAAAGAGGCGTGAGGGCCGGGGCTCACGTCCTTAAGATGCCGTAAAGATGCAGGTAGAAAGCACTATTGCGGCTGCAGTGCGCCTATACTCGACCTTCGCGAGCATACAGTGGCTTCCTCACCGCGTATGCACGCATGGACAACGTTTCAGAAAGGCTACGCTATGCAGCGCGACGCATCGGACACTCGCGTCAATCCAGACCTCATCCTCAAGGCAATTGAGAAAGACGAGGTCGCCGATGACGCTCGAACCAGCCGGGGACACCTCAAGATTTTCTTTGGCTACGCTGCTGGCGCAGGCAAAACCTATGCGATGCTTCAAGCCGCCCACGCCGCCAAGCGGCGAGGTGTCGACGTCGTCGCGGGATACATCGAGCCGCACGAACGTCCGGCAACTGCCCATCTTGCACAAGGGCTTGAGAACGTACCCTGTAAACTCATCGAGCACAACGACATTGTGCTCAGCGAGTTCGATCTAGATGCGGCTATCGAACGCGCCCCTCAGCTCATCCTTGTCGACGAGCTCGCCCATACGAATGCGCCGGGGTCTCGCCACGACAAACGCTATCGAGACGTCGAGGAACTTCTACATGCGGGCATCGACGTCTATACGACCGTGAACGTTCAGCATATCGAGAGCCTAAACGACATGGTTGCATCCATCACCGGCGTTGTCGTGAGCGAACGAATCCCCGACCGTATCTTCGATGATGCCGACCAGGTCGAGCTCGTCGACATAGAGCCCGAAGACCTACTTGAGCGCCTTCGCGCCGGCCTCGTCTACCGTCCCGCGCAAGCCGACCGAGCGCAACAGCATTTTTTTACCGTCGAGAACCTCACCGCACTCCGAGAAATCGCGCTGCGCCGCTGCGCCGATCGCACCGGCCGCCTCACAGACGCCGCACGCGTGCTGGGAAACCGTGACTATTACACCAGGGAGCGTATCTTAGTCTGTGTCTCCCCGGCGCCGACCAATCCCCGCATTGTCCGTGCCGCCGCACGCATGGCGAAAGCGTTTCACAGCGAGCTCGTCGCCCTGTTCGTAGAGAGCCCACGCACGCAAGCCATGAGCGATAATGAGCGCGCCAAGCTTGCAGCCAATATCGCCCTAGCCGAGCAGCTCGGAGCACATATGGAAACCGTCTATGGCGACGACATCGCGTTTCAGATCTCCGAGTTCGCACGCCTGTCGGGTATTTCGAAGATCGTCATGGGGCGCACGGGCGAGCGCAGCAGCGTCCGTCAGGCCCTCTTCGGCCGCAAATCTCTCGTAGAACAGCTCATAACATTCGCCCCGAACCTCGACATTTACATCATTCCAGACCAGTCGACTCCGCCCTCCCGGCCCAAAGGACACCGCCGTGCGCTCGCCCTGCAGCCGCCCAGCAGCCGAGACGCGCTTCGCACGTTGGCCCTCTCTCTTGTCGCCACGGCGATCGGCACGGCTTTCCGCCATCTGGGATTTGCCGATTCCAGCATCATATCCCTCTATATCCTCACGGCCCTGCTGACCGCCGTCACCACGACGGGGCGTATCTGCACGATCGTATCGAGCGTACTCTCTGTAGTGCTTTACAACTTCTGCTTCGTCACGCCTCTGTTTTCGCTCGCCAGCTACGACCGAAGCTATCTGGTCACGTTCGGCATCATGTTCGCTACCGCTATGGTCGCCGGCGAGTTAACTGCGCGCATCGCCGACAACGCCCGTACCTCCGCCGAGAACGCATTCAAAACGCGCGTACTCCTCGAAACGAACCAGCTCTTGCAGCAAGCCCATAGCGCGGAGGAGTGCGCCCGCGTCACCATGAACCAACTCATCAAACTGCTAAAACTCGACGTGGTCTTCTACACCGCCGAACACGGCACGCTCGGCAAGACGCTCTATGAGTCCGCCGGCACCGAAAACCGATCCGCGTCGCTGTTCACCGACTACGAGCGCGCCGTTGCAACCTGGACCTACACCAACAACAAGCGCGCGGGCGCAAGCACGCGGACCCTGCCTGAGGCGCACTGTCTCTACCTCGCGGTTCGCACCGGCGACAAGGTATTCGGTGTCATCGGCATCGCCCTGGAGGGGCGCGAGATCGAAGCCTTCGAGCATTCGATCGTCCTATCTATCGTAGGTGAATGCGCCTTGGCGCTCGAAAGCGACCAGGCGGCGCAAGAGCGCGAAGAGGCTGCGGTCTTGGCGAAAAACGAACAGCTGCGCGCCAACCTTTTGCGCTCCATCGGTCACGATTTGAGGACACCCCTCACGGCTATATCCGGATCTGCGGCAATCCTTCGGAAGAGCGACGAGAAGCTCAGCCTCGAACAACGCTGCGATCTCGCCGATGCCATCTACGACGATTCCCTCTGGCTTATCGATACCGTGGAGAACCTCCTCGCCATCACACGCGTCGAGGACGGCACCATTCGCCTCAACTTAACATCCGAGCTCATCGACGAGGTCATCGAGGCCGCCCTCAGCCATGTCGCCCAAGCATCGCATGGACGTGCCGTCACCATCGAGCACACTGACGACATCCTGCTGGTACGCATCGACGTCCATCTCATCATGCAGGTGCTTACGAATCTCATCATGAACGCCTTCAAATACACGCCCGAGGACTCGACTGTCGCCATCAGCGCACGTCGCGAGGGTGCGTTTGTCGTGGTGGACGTCGCAGACGATGGGCCGGGTGTGGCAGACTGCGACAAGCCTCATATCTTTGAGCGCTTCTTTACCTCAGGCAATACGCGGCCCGTGGATTCGCGTCGAAGCATCGGCCTTGGGCTGTCGCTCTGCCGCTCCATCGTGGAGGCGCATGGCGGCGTCATCGAAATTCGCGACAACCACCCCCATGGGGCCGTCTTCCGTTTTACCCTGCCCGCCGAGGAGATCGAGATTCATGAATAATGCCGCTAAGCCACGCATCCTCCTGGTCGAAGATGACCTGACCGTTCAAAACCTCGTTTCGACCGCGCTTGACCTCCACGGCTATGTCGTGAGCAAGGTTTGCAACGGCCAGGCCGCCATCATGGATGCGGTGTCGCACGGCCCCAGCCTCATCATGCTCGACCTCGGCCTTCCCGACATTGACGGTATCGAGGTCATCACGAAGATCCGAAGCTGGTCGGCAGTCCCCATTATCGTCATTTCGGCGCGCACCGAAGATTCCGACAAGATTGCAGCACTTGACGCGGGGGCAGACGACTACCTCACCAAGCCCTTTTCTGTGGATGAGTTGCTCGCGCGCGTCCGTGCGAATTTGAGGCGCTCCTCGATGGCGTCGAGCGAGTCGACAGAAGCGAGCACGTTCGACAACGGTCCGCTGAATATCGACTACGCCGCGGGATACGCGACGAAAGACGGACGCGAGCTCTCGCTCACCCCAACCGAGTACAAATTGCTCGTCCTTCTGGCGAAAAACGTCGACAAGGTGCTCACCCACACCTTCATCACCCGCGAGATATGGGGCACGAGCTGGGACAGCGATCTGGCGAGCCTGCGCGTGTTCATGCGCACCCTGCGCAAGAAGATCGAGGCAGATCCCTCTCATCCCAAGATGATTCAGACGCACATGGGTGTCGGGTACCGCATGCAGCGTCTCTAGCCCACCCCACAAAAAGTTGCGGTGGAATACGGAGTAGATAAGGCCTTTGACAGCCAAAACAGTCCGCATTTCACCGCAACTGATTTAACGATACCCAAAATTACTCTTCAACTCGCCGCGCTCGCGTCCAAATGCACAAAGCGCCCCGCGAACGGATGCCCGCGGGGCGCCTCGATGACGGGCCTTACTTGATACCGCGGCCCAGGTCTTCGGCGATTTTGTCGACGCCTTTCAGCGCGGCACAGGTCTTTTTGTTGGAGCAATGCCCCGTGCAAACGCCACCCTGAGCGCAGTCGGCGCAGGTGCCCTTGCGGTAGATGCGCACGCATACCGCGACAAACGCAATACCGATAACAGCCAGTACAACAATATCGATAGGTGCCATAGCAAGCCTCCTCTAGTTAACCACCACTTACTTTACCCCATTCTCCACCTACCAAAAAGGGACAGGTTTATTTTGGTCGGTTTTATCTGCGGAAACGCCACATCTCCCCCACCAAAAAGCCCGAGTGTCGCTGGGACACCCGGGCTCGTGGAAAGGGGTTAATCCTTATTCGGACTTAAGCGGAAACTGCGGCGGAAGCAGTGTTGGTCTCGTCCTCATCGGTCCATGCATGCTTGGGCATGGGACGGAAGATCTGGAAGAGCATCGCAACCAGCAGCACGATGGCCACAACCGTCCAGAAGCCAAACTGACCCAATACGATCAGGTTGTAGAACTGGTTGATGAGCAGGCCAATCACCCAAGCGAAGGCGCACTCGTAGCCGATGGCGATCGCAGTCCACTTGCCGGAGTCCATCTGGTTGCGGATGGTACCCATAGCGGCAAAGCACGGAGCGCACAGCAGGTTGAAGGCACCGAAGGCCACGCAAGCGCCCATGGTGGGGAACATACCGGCAAACGCGGTCCACAGGCTCGGGTCGGTCTCGGCGGCGTCGGCAACGGACAGCAGCGAGCCAGCGGTAGCGACGACGTTCTCCTTGGCGACAAGGCCAGAGACGGTCAGCGCGGTTGCCTGCCAGGTGCTAAAGCCGAGCGGCGCGAAGATCCAGGCGATCAGGTTGCCCAGCATAGCGAGAACGGAGTAGTCCATGAACTCCTCGGGGATGCCGTCCATGGCAGGCAGGAAGCCAAAGGCGCCGTTGTAGCTGCCAAAGTTGGACAGGAACCAAACCACGACGGTAGAGGCAAAGATGACCGTACCGGCCTTCTTGATGAATGCGAAGCAGCGCTCCCACACGTGCAGCGCCCAGGAGCGGATCGCCGGGAAGTGGTAGGCGGGAAGCTCCATAACAAACGGGGTCGGACGGCCGGCGAAGATCTTAGTCTTCTTGAGCATGAGGCCCGAAGCGATAACGGCAAAGACGCCCAGGAAGTAGAAGAGCGGGCTGATCCATGCGGCAGTGGTAGAAGAGTCGCCGATGATGGAGCCCATGAGCAGGGCAATGATCGGCAGCTTGGCACCGCAGGGGATGAACGTGGTGGTCATGACCGTCATGCGGCGGTCCTTCTCGTTCTCGATGGTCTTGGTAGCCATAACGCCGGGGACGCCGCAGCCCGAGGACACGAGCATGGGGATAAAGGACTTACCGGACAGACCAAAGCGGCGGAACACGCGGTCCATGATGAAGGCGACGCGGGCCATGTAGCCGCAGTCCTCCAAGAAGGAAAGCATCACGAACAGCAGGAACATCTGCGGCACGAAGCCGAAGATAGCACCCAGGCCACCGACGATACCGTCGCAGACCAGCGAATCGACCAGGCCACCGTCCTCGGTGCCGCCCGCCACGAGGGCGTCGTGCACCATGGTGGTGATACCCGGGACATAGGGGCCGTACTGTGCCGGGTCGACCGAGTCGGCATTGTCGCCCGCAGCCTCGACGGCCGCGTCGTAGGCGTCGCGACCCTGGCCGAGCACATACCAACCGTCGGTACCAAAGAGCTGGTCGTTGGTGAAGTCGGTCACCGTGCCGCCCAGGGTAGAAACGGCAATGTAGTACACGCAGAACATGATGACCACAAAGATCGGCAGGCCCAGGATACGGTTGGTAACCACGCGGTCGATCTTCTCGGAGGTGCTCATCTTGGCCGGAGCCTTGGTGAGGCACTCGTCAATGATGTGGGCAATCAGGCCGTAGCGCTCGCCCGTAATGATGGACTCAGCGTCGTCGTCGCAATCCTGCTCGCACTGGGCAACCAGCTCTTCCACGCGAGCGGCCTTCTCCTTGGTGAGGTTGATAAGCTTGCAGGCGTCCGAATCGCGCTCGAACAATTTGACGGCATAGTAGCGGCGCTTGTTGGCGGGAACGCTGGCCGGCAGGTTGTTCTCGATGTGCGACAGGACATCCTCGATGGAAGAATCGAACTTGTGCTCCTGTACCTGGCCCTTGGAAGCAGCGGACTGCTTAACCTGATCGAAGAGCTCCTTGATGCCCTTGTTCTTAAGGGCCGAGATCATCATGACCGGGCAGCCGAGCTTCTTGGAAAGCTTGTCCGTGTCGATCTTATCGCCGTTCTTCTCGACCAGGTCGGCCATGTTGAGGGCAACGACCACGGGCAGGCCGGTCTCGATGACCTGAAGCGCCAGGTACAGGTTACGCTCGAGGTTGGTGGCATCGACGACTTGGACGACAACATCGGGCTCGCCGCTCATGAGGTAATCGCGCGAGCATTGCTCCTCGGGGCTGTAGGGGGAAAGCGAGTAGATGCCAGGGAGGTCCGTGATGGTAACGTTCTTGTCGCTTAGGAGCTTGGCTTCCTTTTTCTCAACCGTGACGCCGGGCCAGTTGCCAACGTAGCCGTTGGCGCCGGTGATCAGGTTGAAAAGCGTGGTCTTGCCGCAGTTGGGGTTACCCGCCAGCGCGACATGGATCTGAGAATCCGCCATTCAATCCTTCTTCCTTGTGTGCCTGCGCTGCTTTCTCCGCGCAGGCTGGATAATGTGCTTCAAAGATGCTGCATTAAGTTAGAAAAACCTAACTTTATCTGCAGAAATATGCGCCGCGAGTCCTTACTGGACCTCGACGACGGCGGCCTCCTCCTTGCGGATGGAAAGCTCGTAGCCGCGCACGTTGATCTCGACCGGATCACCGAGCGGTGCAACCTTCACGACCTTGAACGAAGTGCCCTTGATGAGCCCCAGGTCCATAAGGTGGCGGCGAAGCGCACCCTCACCGTGAAGCTTGACGATGGTGGAGCTCTCGCCCACCTTAACGTCACCCAACGTCTTCATTTACTTGTCCCCCTTTCAGTGCGTACAGAAATACCGTCGACTAACCGACGGTCATGATGTGCATGGCAACCTTGGAATCGATACCAAAGCGTGCGCCCAGCACAGTGACGATGATATTGGCGCCACTCGAGCTCACCACGTGGATTTCGTTGCCCTCGACAAAGCCGAGGTCCTTGAGGTGGTGCTTCATATCCTCATTGCCCTTTACACGAGACACGCGCACGGTTTCGCCCGCTTTTACCATCGAAAGCGGCATTGCCGGCATCTGCGGTCCGCAAGACATGAGTGGCTCCTAACGTCAGTTCGTCCTCAACATCGACGCGTAAAAAGTTAACCACGTCTATGTTCGCTATAGTAAACTAGCACGTGGTTAACTTTTTGGAAAGGGTCCCCATTCAGATTTCGAAAAAGTTTCCTATACGAAACAAAAAGGCGCGGCAAAGGACCATCCTTTACCGCGCTCTATCATGCTTAGAGCGAGAGATTTCTGATCGATGTGACACAGGAGGCCTCATCCACGCCCGAAACGCGGAACACGATGTCCTCGCCACATTCGCCACAGAGTGCCATGAGCCCTATAACGTCGCGGCCATCCGTGTGGCGATCGCCGATACTGACTGACACGTCGCTACGATGTTTGGCAATGATGTCGTAAAGCAGCGCAACCGGGCGGGCATGCAATCCCAACGGATCTTTAATCGTCTTCGTAAATTCGACCATGTCCCCTCCCACGACATCGCACATTCGGCCGGCAAACCCAGCCACGTGGTAGCTATTGTAGCGTTAGATGCTTGTCGAGAGCTCCTCTGAACACCTCGTGGGCAAAAAGTGGCAAATATGAGTACTGCCACCAATTTAGTAGCAGCAAAATCGAGAGCAAATTGCTTACTTTAAGCGATTCGAAGAGGTTGAAAGCCGTCAAACGCCCTTTAAAGGGGGTTAGATAAATTGATTGTGAGCCCATTTTTACTCAGAACAGGCCGAAAAATATGACACCTCTTTTGCAACAGTACTCATATTTGGCATTTTTTGCCCACAGAGTCCAAAATCCATGCCCCAAAACACAAAAGGAGGGGCCTCGTAAGGCCCCTCCCTAGGAAAGGGAATCGATTTATTCCACAGCCGTAGATTAATCCTAGCCGCTACTCCATCATATCGAGGACGGAAGGGCGAAGCTCGTTCTCGGCGGCCTCGGGATCGGTCTCGCGCAGGCGATTGATGTAGCGGTTGTACCACATCACGGCAAGGCCCAGGAAGACAACCACGCCGCCAACGTTGTAGACCAGCGTCAGCCACAGCGGCTGATCGAGCGGAATGGTGCCGCAGATAAGCACGAAGCAGAAGACCACAAGCAGGAATGCGGCAACGACCAGGCCAAAGCTGCGCGAGCCCATGCGGAAGCCACGGGGAGCAGCATCGAAGTTCTTGCGCAGCATAAAGTAGGCAAGCAGAATCAGCAGCGGCGGGAGCAGAGCGGTGGCAGCCGTCATGTTGGTGACAATCATGAGCAGGTCGTCGAGGTTACCAGAGCCCAGGGCCGGGATGATCAGGATGGGGACGACGATGGCGAACTGCAGCCAGGCAGCGCGGGCAGGAATGCCGTGCTCGTTGAGCTCGACGATCTTGCTACCAAAGACGCCCTTGGGGATCTCGGTGAAGAAGACCTTGATGGGAGCGGAGGTCCACATCATGAGGGAACCCAGCGTAGCGGCGAGAAGGATCAAGCCGATGACGCGCGTGGACACTTCCATAGGAATGCCAAAGTGGGCAAAGACAGCGCCGAACACGTCGAAGATGCCGGTGGAGATGGCAACGCCGCCCTCGGGAATGAACAGGTTGACCAGCAGCGAAGCGCCTGCATACAGAAGGCCGATGGTCAGGCCGGCGATAACGACGGTGCGCACGAAGGCCTTGACGCCACCCTTAAGGTCGTTAAGGAACACGCCGACAGACTCAGCGCCGCCAACGCCCTGGATGATCCAGGCAAGCGTACCGAAGAAGCCCCACATAGTGGCGAAGTTGCTCATGTCGGGGGCCATGTTGGCGGGCGCGGGAGCCGTAGCGAACTCAACGCCGCCAAAGGCAGCAGCCAGGGACAGCAGGATGAACACGGCAGTCAGGCCGAGAGCCGCGGTCGAACCGAAGGAGGAAATAGAGCCGATCCACTTAGCGCCCTTGGTCGAAACCCACGTGGCAATAGCAAAGACGACGATCTCAATAATGGTGATCCACAGCTGCGAAAGCTCAGCATTGGCACCAAAGAACACGTAGCTCGCGTAGATGATGACATTGGGCAGGACGGACGCGAAGTAGAACAGGTTGACGAACCAGTAGCTAAACGCCGTCAGAAACGCCCAGCGGCCGCCCATCGAGGTCTTGACCCAGGCGTACACGCCCGACTCGGAGTCCTTGTTAAGGCCGACGAACTCGGCAGTAACCAGGGTATAGGGGACAAAGTACAAAAGCGTGGCGAAGAAGAACGACGGCGCTGCTGCCAAGCCGATGGCCGCGTTGTTGTTGATGATGTTTTTGATACCGAACACGGCGGCGACCGTCATGCCCAGCAGAGCGAACGAACCAATCGTTCCTCGTTTTTCAGAGCTCATAAGCCCTCCCAATCATCTATTAAATGTCATCTAAACCCGTCCGAGCTGCAAGTGCAAACACGGACGGCGCACCTGCTAAGGGGAATGGGGAAAAGGGAGTCAACAAAGCCATCCCCCTTAACGGCGCGAAGCAAACGTCCAAACGGACGAATACTACTTGTTGGGGAAGGAATAACCTTCGACCGTCACGTGCAGTACCACGACGCGGGGATCCGAAGCCTCGGCGATAACACGGTAAGCCTCGTTGATCTCGACGACGGCAACGCCGCCGGCGGTAATCGTCACGGTCTCCCCCGCCCCCTCAAAGCGCTCGCGATCATCGATATCGCTGTAAGCGCGGGTGCAGGTGAGGCCTGCCTTGGGGGCAACCTCGACGGTCAGGTCGCCGTCGAGCGGAGCGAGCACGGCATGGTAGCGACGGTGACCGACCAGGTCGGCGGTTGCGGCCTCGCGGGCATAGACCCACCAGTACACCAACGAGTCGCCGATGGAGTAAGCCACGTCGTGCTGTAGGTCGGCAACGCCATCGAGCGCCTGGCCGGTGCGCATCCACTTCTTGACGGACTTCATCTGAGCATCGAAGTCGGCACGCGAGTTAAAGACATGCATGGCTTATGCCTCCTTAATGGGTGCCAGCGCCTGAGCCAGATCGGCAGACGTCAGCGGTCGCAGGGACACCTCAAAGCTGAAGCTCTCAAAACGGGTGCGATAGGAATCGAGCACCTCGGAACCCCAAGAGTTCGAGCCAAGGCCGAGCAACTGGTCGTTGATGTTGACCGTGACCGTGTCGCCCGGAACAAGGTCGTAGACGTGCTTGGCGTTATCGATGGCCTCGCAGCTATAGGGCCATGCCGAGAACGAGAACGGGTTGGAAGCGGCGTCGCTCGGACGTGTCACGACCAGACCGTCACCGTGGCTAGAGCGCAGGGCAACCCAGCGGGTACCCTCGCGGTTGGCACAGTCCTGAGGCATAACGTAGGGCGTAAACATGTCGTCGACTGTGGTGCGGTAATGACCGACCGGGTTGGCGCGCAGCGAGTCCGGATAGTTCTCGCCCGGGCCGTGGCCATACCACTCGACGGCACGATCGCAACCGGGGACTTCGAAGGAGATGCCGATGCGCGGGATGATATCCGAGTAATCGCCATAGGGCTCGCCGGAAACCTTGAGGTCGACACGACCGCTCGGAAGCACGGTGTAGACGAGCTCGACGCGCATGCCGAACGCGCGGACGGGAGGAGCGATACGCTGGCTCACGGTCACGACGACCGCATTGCCATCCTGCTTCCAAGAAACCTTGCGGGTAGACGTCTGCATCACATCGATGAAGTTGTCCTTCCACAGTGAGTCATACTCCTGCGCATGGTTATCGACGAGCGGATGCCAAAAACCAACCTGGGGACCAGAGGCCATGACGTCGCGGCCGGATGCCTTCCACTCGCTCACGGTACCGTTGACCTTGCTGAAGGTCA
The DNA here is from genome assembly GCA_900547805.1 of uncultured Collinsella sp. Taxonomy (GTDB): domain Bacteria; phylum Actinomycetota; class Coriobacteriia; order Coriobacteriales; family Coriobacteriaceae; genus Collinsella. The sequence continues at coordinate 9,290 of URIE01000011.1, read as the reverse complement.
GCTCACCGTTGAGGGAGTGAATGCGGATTTCCTGCTCGGTCTCCTCGACCGTAAGCTCAGGACGAGTGGGAGCCGCGATGGCTGGCGCCGGATGGTTGGCGATGGCAAACTGGCTTGCACCCAGTTGGAACATCGGCTCGCACCAGACGTGAGCGGCCATGGTGTAGGCGTGCACGGTCAGCAGGGTCTCCCCCACTGCGGCCTCGCGAATCACCAGCGGCAGCTGGACGGACTCGCCGGGGGCAACCGCACCGGGCATGAGCGTCTTGCGGCACACAACGTCGCCGTCCACCAGGGTCTCGGCCGACAGGCAGACATCCTCGAGGGTGGTAAACCAACGCTTGTTGGTGACGGTCAGCTCGCCTGCCTCGGCGTCATAAGCCATGCGAACCGGGCAGATGACCTGGCCATACTCAGTGAGGCCCGGACTCGGCTGCTGCCAGGGGAACACCATGCCATCGATGCAGAAGTTGCTGTTGTTGGGGTAATCGCCGTTGTCGCCACCATACATATCGTAGGCAACGCCGTCCTCGGTCACAGCAGCCAAACCGTGGTCGCACCATTCCCAGATAAACTGGCCTTGGATGCAATCCCAGCGATCGAAGACCTCCTGGTACTCGGACAGGCCTCCGGGGCCATTACCCATGGAGTGACCGTACTCGCAGTTGATGCGCGGCTTGGGGAACGGATGCTCGCCAAAGTCGTTCATCTGCGACACACGGGAGTACATGGTGGAAATGACGTCGACGGTATCGGCGTTGCGGTCCTCCTCGTAATGGACCGGGCGACCATCGAGCTCGTGAGCCTTGGCGTACATCGCGCGGATGTTGCAGCCATAGCCGCTCTCGTTGCCCATCGACCACATAATGATGCAGGCGTGGTTGCGCTCCTGCATCACCAGGCGCTCGATGCGGTCGACGTAGGCCGGCTCCCATGCCGGGTCGTCAGTGACCAGGGCGATATTGCCGATATTCTCGAAGCCGTGGCTCTCCATATCGGTCTCGGCGACCAGCATGATGCCATACTCGTCGCACAGCTCGTAAAAGCGCGGGTCGTTGGCGTAATGGGACGTGCGCACCGCGTTGATGTTGTGCTGCTTCATGAGCTCCAGGTCGCGGCGCATGCGATCGAGGCCCACGGCGCGGCCCTTGTGATCGTCGTGATCGTGGCGGTTGACGCCATGCATCTTAAAGTAAGTGCCGTTGAGGTAGATATGATTGCCCTCGACCGTCACCTCGGCAAGACCCTGGCGATGCGGGACGTACTCGCTGACCTGGTCACCGTCGTAGACCTCAAACGTAAGGTCATAGAGGAAGGGGTCCTCGGGATTCCAGAAGTGGGCATCGGTCACGCTGCACTCGGCATGGCCGTCGACGCACTCGCCCGTAGCCACCACGTTCTCGCCATCGCTGAGCGTAAACACGACGCGGGAAGCGCCCTCGGCCACCGTATCGAGCGTAATCAGAGCGGCATCGCCCTCGCGGTGCGTGCGGAACCTAAAGTCGACCAGGTGTGCGGCGGGACGCTGCATAAGGTACACATCGCGGAAGATGCCCGATGCCCACCACATGTCTTGGTCCTCGATATAGCTACCATCGCTGTACTGCAGAACCTTGACCGCAAACAGGTTGTCGCCCTCGACAAGCGCGTCGGTCACGTCGAACTCGGCAGACAGGCGCGAGCCCTTGGTCATGCCGATAAACTTGCCGTTGACGTACAGCTCGCCATAGCTCTCGATGCCGTCAAAGCGAATGATCTCGCGAGCGCCGGCAGGCACGGCGGGAAGATTGACGATGCGCTGGTACACGCCCGTGGGATCGTCAGAGGGAACGAACGGCTGATCCACCGGGAACGGGAAACCCTCGTCGGTGTAGGCAAGGTTGCCATAACCATCCACCTGCCACAGGTGCGGAACCTCCACGTGATCCCACTCGGGCTCGTACGTGGAAAGCTCCTCGTTAGAGACGGCAGCAGGCCCCTCAAAGAGGCGGAACTGCCACGAGCCGGACAGCTGGACAAACCCGCGCGACAGCTCGCGGCTGTACGTAGCGGCGAGATCGGCGGTCTCGTAACCCATGAAGTACGCATGGGGTGCCAGGCGGTTCCTGTGGGTGAGCGCTTGGTTTTCCCAATCGTTAATGGCGTCCATGGTGATGCTCCTTCGTCATCGTAGTGATTCTTGTGCAACCGGTTGTCCTTATCTTACGGTCGATGCAAAAAACTGTGCAACCGGTTGTCCGCTGAACGGTCGATTTGGTCGGGTTAACGGTGCAACCGGTTGTACAACCGGGACACTTATGTCACCCTGAGTATCGACACTCAGCGCAAGACATCGTTCTTAAGCTCGTAGGCAACCACCACGCCCGCTGATATCTCACCCACACGAGACGTATTCGATTGTGGCTTGGTTGCAAAACGACACCGGTCACCGGATACCATGAACGCTGTTCAGGCGCACTATAGTAAGCTGTATCCGCACCAACCCGTATCAGCGACAACATCGACCGCATTCTCCAGGAGACGCCATGACCCAACCAGTTCGCACCGCACCTACGCTTGCCGAGGTTGCCGCAGCTGCCGGCGTGTCGCGCTCCACGGCATCGCGCGCTCTCAACGATTCGCCCCGCATTAGCGAGGAAACCAAAAAGCGCGTCCGCGCGGCGGCCAAGGAAGTCAATTTTGTCCCCAACGCTCGTGGCCGAGCGCTCGCTGTCGGGCGCACGGAAATCATCGCCGTGCTCGTGACCGAGCCCCTAAGTGAACTCTTCAGCGACCCCACCTATAGCGAGTTTTTGAGCGGCATTACCGAGGAACTGTCGGAGTCGTCCTATCTGCCCGTTATCTTGCAGGCGTCTTCTACGCATGAGCGCAACCGCGCACGCGAGCACTTTGAGCGCCGCTCGTTCGACGCCGTGATCGACGTCTCCCCCTACAAGGGCAGCGAGCTGCTCGAGGTGCTGCGCGAGCTGGGCGTACCCACCGTGTTGTGCGGCCAGCTCGAGGGCCACCCCTATCGCGATGTGTTCTCGACAGTCTACTCTGACGACGAAGAGGGCGGACACTTTGCGGCACTCGCCATGAAGGAACGCGGGCGCAAAGATATCGTCGCCGTGTTGGGACCGCAAGACAACCCCGCTGTTGTCGACCGCCTGCGCGGCTACCGTGCCGTCTTGGGCGAAGACCTCCCAGACGCAAACGTTATCTATACCGGCTGGAACAACGGAGACGGCTATCAGGCCATGCACCAGATCCTCGCGCGCGAGATTGCTTTCGATGGCGTGCTCTGCGGATCGGACCGTATCGCGGCTGGCGTCATCACCGCGCTCAACGAGGCAGGCCTATCCGTTCCTGCGGACGTTTCTGTCGTCGGCTTCGACGATCACGAGATTGCGGCGCGCTGTGTCCCCGCGCTCACGACCGTCCGTCAGCCCCTGCGCGAAGAAGGCCACATGGCCGCCAACATTGCGCTCGACATGATCAAGGGTGCCGAGCCCACCACCTCCGTGATGCACATGCAGCTGATCCAGAGAGACTCGCTATAAAAAAACTGGGGCAGTCTTTCCGCCAGACAATTGTTGCGGAAAGACTGCCCCGTTTTGAGCGCTCATTCTGGGGTACAGTTTCCGTTAGACGGCTCAACCGGAAACTGTGCCCCATTATTTTGCCGAATTCTGGGTCGCGCTTTCCCAGAGGACCCCCTTTCGGAAAGCGTGACCCGTTCTGGACACAGATTCCGGGACGCACTTTCCGCGACGCCCGGTCATCCCAAGCCCTCACAATCTCGGCGCATAAAAAACGAGGAAAGGCACACGTCCTTCCCTCGTTGCAAGCAATATGTAGCCGCTCGCCTACATCAGGCGCAGGCTGACGTCCTTGAGCTGGGCGCCACTAACGGCACTCGGGGCGCCCGACATGAGGTCGGAGCCGCTAGCCGTCTTGGGGAACGCCATGACGTCGCGGATGGAGTCGGAACCGGTAAGCAGCATGCACACGCGGTCCAGGCCCAGAGCGAAACCGCCCATCGGGGGCGCACCAAACTTGAGGGCCTCCATGAGGAAGCCGAACTGAGACTCGGCACGCTCCTCGGTAAAGCCCAGGAGCTTGAGCATGGACATCTGCATCTCGGCGTTGTGGATACGCATACCGCCGCCACCGGCCTCAAAGCCGTCCATGACAAAGTCGTAGGTGCAAGAACCGGCTGCCAACGGGTCGGCCTCGATCTTGGCGATGTCGGTCTCGGTCGGCAGGGTGAAGGGCTGGTGCTCGGCAGCATAGGCCTTGCGATCCTCATCCCAGTGGAACAGCGGGAAGTTGACGACCCACAGGAAGTCGTGACCCTCGCGCTTGATCTCGAGCGCATTGGCCATGTGGGAACGCATGCCGCCCAGGATCTCGTCGGAGAGCAGGCGCGGGCCGGCGGCGAACATCACAAGGTCGCCGGGCTCGACGTCCATGCGCTCGCGCAGAGCCGCCATCTCCTCGCCCGAGAAGAACTTGACGATGGGGCTGTTGATGGAGCCGTCCTCGCGGAAGGCGATCCAGGCCAGGCCCTTGGCGCCAAACGTGGAGGCCACGCCGGCGAGCTTATCGATCTTGGCACGTGCCCAGGCACCGGCGCCCTTGGCGTTGATGGCCTTGACGACAGAGCCCTCCTCATTTGCGGCGGTCGCGAAGACCTTGAACTTGGAGTTGGCAAAGATGTCGGTCAGGTCGACCAGGTGCATGCCATAGCGGGTATCGGGCTTGTCGGAGCCATAGGTGTCCATGGCATCCCAGTAGTTCATGCGACGCAGCGGCGTGGGCATCTCGACACCCATGCGGCCGAAGGCATCGGCAAGAACCTCTTCGAGCGCGCTCATGACATCGTTCTGGTCCACGAAGGACATCTCGATATCGACCTGGGTGAACTCGGGCTGACGGTCGGCACGCAGGTCCTCGTCGCGGAAGCACTTGGCAACCTGGTAGTAGCGCTCGACGCCACCGACCATGAGCAGCTGCTTCAGGAGCTGCGGGGACTGCGGCAGGGCGTAGAAGTTGCCCGGCTGAATACGGCTGGGAACGATGAAGTCGCGGGCGCCCTCGGGCGTGGACTTAAACAGGGAGGGCGTCTCGACCTCCATGAACTCACGGTTGTGCAGCGCCTCGCGAATGGCAAAGGTAAAGTCGGAGCGCAGCTTGAGGTTGGCCATCATCTCGGGACGGCGGAGGTCCAGATAGCGATAGCGCAGACGGGTGTCCTCGCTGGTCTCGATGCCGTCCTCGATCTGGAACGGCGGGGTGACGGACGTGTTGAGCACCTCGGCGTGGTCGGTCAGGACCTCGATCTCGCCGGTCGCGAGCTTGGCGTTGGTGGTCTCCTCGCCACGGGAGCGCACGACGCCGTGGATCTTGATGGGCCACTCGGGACGCATGGTCTCGGCGATCTTAAAGGCGTCGCCGTCGGAGTGCTCGGGGTCGAAGGTGAGCTGCGTGATGCCCTCGCGGTCACGAAGGTCGCAGAAGATAAGGCCGCCGTGGTCGCGGCGACGACTCACCCAACCGGTGAGGGTGACCTCTTCGCCCACGTTCTCGCGGCGAAGCTCGCCGCAGGTACGGGTGTGCATGGAATGCTCGTCGATGGGACGGGTCTGGCTCATACCAGTGATCCTCCTTTATGGATCTGTGCCGCCCCGTGTCGTTCCGGGCGGCGTCGTACAGATTTGCCCAGCCTGCGTAAACCGCGCAGCCAGACATGGCGTTCTATCTTATCGCACCTGTGTCGATGTGCCGCGGAAAAGTGGCTCCTGCCCAAAGACTTGACGGAGACGAAACAATTGACGCACCGCGGCCGTCGCCAAGGCGCGCCACGTGCGACAATGTGCCCCAATACAACTGCACTCGGAAAGGCCCCTCATGACCGCACGCCTCATCGTTATGGATATCGACTCCACGCTCATCAACCAGGAGGTCATCGACCTGTTGGGCGAGGAGGCCGGCGTGGGCGAGCAAGTTGCGCGGATCACCGAACGCGCCATGCGCGGCGAGCTGGACTTTAAGCAAGCGCTCGAGGAGCGCGTGGGGCTGCTCGCCGGCCTGGACGAGAGTGTGTTCGAGCGCACCTTTGAGCGTGTGACATTTACCCCCGGCGCGTTGGAGCTTGTGCGCTCGGCACACAGCAAGGGCTGGAAGGTCGGCGTGGTGAGCGGCGGCTTCCGCGAGGTCGCCGACAAGATCGTGGCTGCCGCGGGTATCGACTTTTGCCTGGCCAACCGCCTGGAGGTCGTAGACGGCAAGCTCACGGGTAAGCTAGCGGCAGACATTGTGACCAAGGAGTCCAAGCTCATCCAGCTGCTGGACTGGGCAGTTGAGTGCGGCGTCGACATGGCCCACACGGTCGCTATTGGCGACGGGGCAAACGACATCCCCATGATCCAGGCCGCGGGCACGGGCATCGCGTTTTGCGCCAAGCCCAAGACACGCGAGGCAGCCCCGTTTGCCATCAACGAGCGCAACCTGATGCTCGCCATGGACATCATCCTGCGCGACTAGTCAGTTTGCCTCACAACTTCATCTAATCTGACATGTCAGATTTCCGAACAATTATGCTCTAATGTTCGGAAACAACCCTTCGCGTGCTAAACTTTTCTGCGTCGAAGGGAACTTATATGGACAAACGAGATCTTGAGCAATTGCTAAGTGACGTGGCAGACGGATGCGTTGCACCGGCCGATGCCCTCACGCGCATCCAGACGGCGCCAACCGCCGACCTGGGCTTTGCACAGCTCGATCTTTCGCGCGGCGTGCGACAGGGAGCCGGCGAGGTTGTCTACGGCGCCGGTAAAACCGCCGAGCAGATTGCCGCCATTATCGAAGCGCTGCGCGATGCAGGCCAAGAGCGCGTTTTGGTCACGCGCCTCGATGCCGATAAGGCCGCGCACACCGCGGAGCTTCTTGATGACGCTATCGACCTGGGTTATGTCCCGAACGCACAGCTCGCCCTTGTGGGCGGCATGCCCTCCCCCACCGGTAACGGACGCATCGTCGTGGCCTGCGCCGGCACGAGCGACCTGCCCGTCGCCGAAGAGGCCGCACTGACGGCCGAGTTCTACGGCAACGAAGTCGATCGTCTTTACGACGTGGGCGTCGCCGGCCTGCACCGCCTGCTCGCTCATGCCGAGGAACTTGCCCAGGCACAGGTGGTCATCGCCATCGCCGGCATGGAAGGCGCCCTGGCGAGCGTCATCGGCGGCCTGGTGAGCTGTCCGGTCATCGCCGTTCCCACCAGCGTGGGCTACGGCGCAAGTTTTGGCGGCGTGGCAGCACTGCTCGCCATGCTCAATTCCTGCGCCAGCGGCGTCTCGGTCGTCAATATCGACAACGGATTTGGTGCCGCCTACCAGGCAAGTCTTATCAATCATCTAAGCGCCGGCACACCCCGCGCCCGTTAAGGAGCATTCCATGTCCAACCATCAGCACACGCTTATCATCGACGGCACCTCGGGCATCAGCGGCGACATGACCGTCGCGGCCCTGCTCGACCTGGGCGCCAGCGAGGAGCACCTGCGCGAACAGCTCGCCACGCTGCCGGTCGACGGCTTTACGATCGCCGTCACGCGTGCAAACAAGCATGGCATCGACGCCTGCGATTTCAACGTCCAGCTTGCAGAGGAGCTCGAGAACCACGATCACGATATGGCCTGGCTCTACGGCAACGAAGCAGCTGCCGAGCACACGCACGAGCACGAGCACGAGCACGAGCACCACCATCATGACCATGGCGAGCACGAGCACTGCCATGAGCACGTGCACGCGCACGACCACGACCACGACCACGACCACGACCACGACCACGAGGGTCACCATCACGCCCACCACCATCACCACCGTTCTTTGACGGACGTCACCGACATCATCGACGGCTCGCAGCTAAGCGATGGCGCCAAGCGTCGCGCGCTCGCCATCTTTACCGCGCTCGCCGCCGCCGAGGCCAAGGCCCACGGCAAAACGCCCGAGACCGTCATGTTCCACGAGGTGGGCACCGTCGACTCCATCGTCGACGTCTGCTCCGTCGCCATCTGCCTCGACAACCTGGGCATCGAAGACATCGTGGTCGAGTCGCTCTCCGAGGGTCACGGCACCATCCACTGTGCCCACGGCCTTATGCCCATCCCGGTGCCCGCCGTCGTCAACCTATGCCAAGCAGGCAATATCGCCCTCACGCCTGCACCGGTCGCCGGCGAGCTCGTGACGCCCACGGGCGCCGCCATCGTCACCGCGCTGCGCACGTCCGACCAACTGCCCTCACGCTACCGCATCGAAGCCGTCGGCTACGGCGCCGGTAAGCGCCCCTACGAGGGTTGCTCCGGCACGCTCCGCTGCCTGCTCGTTCACGCGGACGCGTAAGAATGGATGCTCGCAAGGCAAAAAGCCGTGCCGCCATCGTTGCGGCGTTCTCCGAGCTCCTGTGCGAGGAAGATTACGGCAAGATCACCGTCGGCGACATCATCGCTCGCGCCCATGTGGGTCGGGCCACGTTCTACGGCCTCTTCAAAAGCAAAGATGACCTGCTCGCTGAGCTCGTGCGCGATATCTGCACCCATGCCCTCGACGATGACGGTGCGCCCCTCGATGACCCGCTCGTACAAGTCGAGCATATCCTCAACAACCTCTGGGAACGCCGTCAAGGCGTACGAGCCCTCGTAGCCGGCGCCGGCTCACGCGTCTTCGCCGACTGCCTCCGCAAGACCATCATGTCGCGCGCAGCCGAAACCGTCCCCGTCGACCCCGCAGGCCCCGCCGCCGCCATGGACCGCAGCTTCTTACTACACCACATAGCCTCAAGCTTCGTAGCCACCGTCCAATGGTGGGCCTGGCACAACTTCCAAGCAGACAAAGCCGACGTAGCCAAAGACTACCTATCAGCCATAAATCCCCTCTTCACCTAAGTAAGAACCTCACCCCAAAGCATCACCCCAACCCAAGGCGCCACACATCCCAAAGTGTCACCCGCGCTTCAACGCCCCCAACAGCAACAAGCCCCTCCCATCCAAATTCAAATTCAGATTTATACGTTGGGCTGCTTGTTCCAACGCGACTAAGATCCCGCAGCTGGCCGCATGGGGTAACTCCCCAGCGCACTCCGCAGGACGAAGGAACCCCCGCCGCACGAAGTGCGCAGCGGGGGTTCCTTCATGTCCGAGGACGCGCTGGGGAGTTACCCCATGAGGCCAGCGGACAACTATGTAGCCTTGGACTAGAACATGCCCAAGAAACCATGCACAAACAGCGCGGCCAGAGCGGCACCGACAAAC
>URIE01000010.1 GCA_900547805.1 uncultured Collinsella sp. | reverse complement strand
GTCGGCGTCAGCAGCGAACCAGGCCTTGAGGTCGATACCCTCGGCCTCGAGCTTCTCCTGATGAGCCTCGAGCGCCTTCCAAGCGGCAGTCGACGTAGCATCGATAGGTGCGGCAACAGTTGCCATAGAGTCCTCCTCAGCATACGGGCGCACGCCTACATGCGCCCGGACATTCAGATGCCACTATTCTAGCGCAGGTCAAGACTATAATCAGCGAGCGTTGCCAATCGGCCCCCAAACGGCAACCGACCAAAAAGGGACAGGTTTATTTTGGCAGGCCAAACGCTTTACCAACCAAAAATAACCCATCCCTTTATGGCAGATATTAGGCCGCGGCGCACACACTGCCGAGCAGCTCGCGCAGAGGAGACCCAATGCCCTCCAACAGTTCGGGCGCAATGATGGCAAAAACGGGAACCTCGCCGGCTCCCACGACGGCAGGCACCTTGCCCTCGGAAACGATGCATCCATAAGGCACAAAGCCGTCCTCGCCGGCATCGAGCACGGCCATACGACGAGCGAGTTCGCGCGCAAAGCCCGCCGTATCGGCATCGCCAATCGCCAGGACAAAGTCCACGCCCTCATCGGTCGCCAGGGCTACGGCCTCGTCGACCAGCTCGTCTCCCCCGTCACCGCCGACCGATCCGCAACGAAAGAGCACGCGTTCGAGCAGAGCACGGTCGAGCGAGCCGAGCGCCGCCGAAACGAGCTCATCACGCGTGTGCCTGTCACCGCCCAACACGACCAGCGCCTTGGTGCCACCGTAGTGAGCGACCAATCGTCCGCACCAGCGAGCCACGTCTCCATCCGCAACAAGGCGCGTCGGCATACCAAACCCATAATTGACCATCTTTTCCACAACCCTTCCGTGCGTATAGGCGGTATCAATCGTTAGGCTCATGCTACGAAGCGAGGTTTTCCGAGCTGTTTCGCGCTCTTTAGAGCTGCGTTAAAACCCAATCCAACCGCACGACCATACCTACCAAAACAAACCAGTCCCTTTTTGACAGGTTTTGACGATGTCCAGATGAGCGGGTATTATCGAACAGATATTCGATAAGAACATGTGTTTGATGAAAGGACACGGATGGCGCACGAGCAGCTCACCTATATCTGCATCGACCTCAAGACGTTTTATGCCAGCGTCGAGTGCGTCGACCGTGGGCTCGATCCGCTCACCACCAACCTGGTCGTTGCCGACGAATCGCGCGGGCGCACGACCATCTGCCTCGCCATCACACAGGCTATGAAGGACTTAGGGATTCACAACCGCTGCCGCCTATTTGAGATTCCCGATGGCATCGACTACATCACGGCCGTACCGCGCATGCAGCATTACATGGAGGTGTCGGCGAAAATCTACGGTATCTATCTGGAATACGTCAGCCCCCAGGACGTGCACGTCTACTCCATCGATGAGTGCTTTATCGACGTGACGCCCTATCTGGACCTCTATCACACCGATGTGGAAGGGTTCGCCTGCACGCTGCGCGACGAGGTCCTCGCGCGCACCGGCATCACGGCGACGGTCGGCATCGGCCCCAACCTATTCCAGGCCAAGGTAGCGCTCGACATTACCGCCAAGCACGTACCCAGCCGCATCGGCATACTCGACGACGAGACCTTTCGCAAGGAGATCTGGCCCCATCGTCCCATCACCGATATCTGGGGCATCGGTCCCGGCGTGGCAGCCCGCCTCGAGAAATACGGCGTCTACGATCTGATGGGCGTCGCGGCGCTCGACGAAAACCTGCTTTACGACGAGCTCGGCGTCAATGCCGAATATCTCATCGACCATGCCTTCGGGCGCGAGCCGACAACCATCGCCGATATCCAAGCCTATCGCCCGCAAGCAACTTCGACCACCACAGGACAGGTGCTCTCGAAGGGTTATGCCTACGAACAGGCCTATACCGTCTTGCGCGAGATGGTCGACAACGCCGTTTTAGACTTGGTCGATAAGCACGTGGTCTGCGACAGCATCTCGCTCTTTGTGGGCTACGCGAGCGAACGCGCCGACATACGCCGCCTCGACGCCAGCGGTACAGCGCAGTATGTGAACGGATGCGGGCACCTGCGCTCGAGCACATCGAGTATCGAACCCACCGCAACCGCCGGCCCCGAGCTCGCGCCCCGTGCGCCCAAGCCCGTCCAGCGCGATGACGAACGGCGTCGCCTGGTGCGCGAAGCGCAGGCAATCGATGGCATCTTTGTGGGAGAGCATGGCGGCAAACCGCGCGGTGGCTATGCCGCACTCTTTGCGCACTCCAATGCCTCGCGAAAGCTGAGCGAGCGTACCAATTCGTTTAAGAAGATCATGGGCTATTTCGATGAGCTCTGGGCGCAGACTGTCGATCCCAAACGACCGGTCAAGCGCATCAACCTGGGATTTGGCAACCTCATGCCCGAGGAATTTGCCACCATCGATCTGTTCAGCGATATCGAGGCCGATGAGCGCGAGCGCGACCTGGCGCGCGCCGTCCTGGCCGTGAAAGGCAAGTACGGCAAGAACGCGCTCGTCAAGGGATTAAGCTTTACCGCCGGCGCCACCGCGCGCGAACGCAACGAACAAGTTGGAGGACACCGTGCCTAAACCAAAACGGCAGCCCATGAGGCCACCGACCGCCTTCGAGCGCTTGGCAGACCCCGAAGGAAGGCACCGCGCCGCCGACCCCAACCTCACTGCCAACGGCGCCGTGCGCGCCAACCGCGCCGCACAGTTTATGCCCTTTGCCGCCCTCGCGGGATACTACGAACTCGTGCGCAAGCAGGAAATCACCGTCGAACCAAAACGTGAGCTCACGGAAGAAAAAGCCCTCGTGCTTTCTAAAAAACTCGAGGGTCTCAAACGTGGCGACTTGGTTCGTGTCACCTATTACGATACATACGGCTATCGCAGCCGCACCGGCATCCTCGACGAGGTGCTCCCCACTTTCAAGCTCCTCAAGCTCAAAGATATCGCCATCGACTTCGACGACATCCAGGACATCGAGCTACGCGGACGAGCCTAGACAAGGACGCGCATCCAAGGCAAGGCCTACAGCGTCATGACGTAGTAACCCGCATCTCTCACGGCAGCCTCAAGGACACCGCGATCGATCGGCTGCTTAGAGCGCACGCGTGCCGTGTGGTCCGCGTACGTTACCGTAGCCCACACGCCATCCAGTGCATTGAGGGCATTGGCTACGTTCTGAGCGCAGCCGTCACAGCTCATGCCGCCGATGAGCAGCTCATCGCTATAGGGATAGTGTGACGCATCGGTATCCACCACAACAACCTTTTTGGCCTTCTTGCCGCACGCACCATCGCTGCAGCAACTTTTCCCGCGCGTCGAAGCGACAATGCGACGCAGTCCAAAAAACATGCCGACGGCAATGACGGCCAGCACGATGAGATTCGCAGGGCTGAGCAAGTCACTCATGCGTTCCCCTTTCAAGTAGCCCTATCTAGATACCCCCATGGGGTGTCCCCATCTTAACCCAAAATCATGTCTGTTCGGTCAATTAGTTTCCCTCTTCAAACTTTTTTGTTGACCATGGCTTACTTTCGTGTATAAGTTTTCCTAGGCTAACAACTGAGGACCCGAAAGGGGCATCGTGACTCGAACCATTGACATCCCAACATACCAAACGGCTGTCGTGCGCAACTGCTCCCCTACGCTCGCAGGTATCAAGCCGGCTTCGCTCTTTACCTATCCCGGCGTTTACGCCAACCAAAACGGAAAACCCAGCGCCACCCATATCGAAGAGCGACGCTCTCGCCTGCTCGCCGTCATAGCCCAATGCAACCGCGAGCTCCAGCCACTCGGGATCCATATGAGCGTTTTGGTCTGGCGCCCCTGCGGAGCGCTCATCTATGTGTACCGCCCTGCAGACCTCATGCGATACCTCTCCGACCCCCGCGCCACGACGGCGCTTACCGCCGAAGGTTACGATGTCCACAACCTGCCCGCGTCCCTGGTGCATCTCGCCGCGCGCATCACGCTGGCAAGCAGCAATGCCGCAGAGAGCGCCTATGACGGCAGCGTCTGCGCACTCGCGCGAAATAGGCACTGCGATACGGGCTGCACGTGCGAGTTCCCCCACGAAATTGGCTATTTTTTGGGCTATCCCTACGAAGATGTCCATCAGTTTATCGTCCAGCACGGCGAAAACTATAAGGTCTTTGGCGCATGGAAGGTATACACAAACGTTGAGCAGGCGCTCACGACCTTCGATTCCTATCGCGCATGCACGCAATACCTTACCTACATCTATCAACAGGGCTGCACTCTGGGACAACTTGTCCAGGCAACCCGATAGAGCATACAAAACGCGGCCGCACGCCGCACAACCGAAAGGAAGACATATGAGCAAGATCGCAGTCGTCTACTGGAGCGGTACAGGCAACACCGAGGCCATGGCAAACTTCGTTGCCGAGGGCGCAACCGGTGCCGGCGCCGAGGCAGAGGTCATCTCCTGCGCCGACTTCTCTGCCGACAAGGCCGCCGAATATGATGCCTTCGCCTTCGGCTGCCCCGCCATGGGTTCCGAGGAGCTTGAATACGATGAGTTCCAGCCCATGTGGGATGAGGTCAAGGAGACCCTCGGCGACAAGAAGGTCGTCCTCTTTGGCTCTTATTCGTGGGCCGAGGGCGAATGGATGGACAACTGGAAGGCGGACGCCGACGAGGTGGGCGTCAACGTCGTCGATTCCGTCATCTGCTACGATGCGCCCGATGATGAGGGCGAGACCGCTTGCAAGGCCCTCGGAGCCGAGCTCGCGTAACGAACCCAGGGCCTCCAAAAGAGCCTGCATCAAAGCGCATCCTCATCCCTACAAAAGAGCGGGGGCTGGATTCAAGTCCAGCCCCCGCTCTTTTATAACGGCAGTTACATCAACCGGCTACGAGATGTTGCCCAAGAACGCCTTGGTGCGCTCGCTCTTGGGGTGGTCGAAGACCTCGCTCGGCGTACCCTCTTCCACAATGACGCCGCCGTCCATAAAGACGACGCGGTCGGCGACGTCGCGGGCAAAGCCCATCTCGTGCGTCACGACGATCATGGTCATGCCATCGCGTGCCAGGTCGCGCATGACACCCAGAACGTCGCGAACCAGCTCGGGATCGAGCGCCGACGTGGCCTCGTCAAAGAGCATAACGTGAGGGTTCATCGACAGGGCGCGGGCGATGGCAACGCGCTGCTGCTGGCCGCCCGAGAGCTGGCTCGGCATAAAGTCGATACGCTCGGCAAGACCGACCTTGGTCAGCTCCTCGACGGCGATCTTCTCGGCCTCTTCCTTGCTGCGCTTGAGCACCTTTTGCTGCGCAAGCATGACGTTCTTTTTGACCGACAGGTGCGGGAACAGGTTGAACTGCTGAAACACCATGCCCAAGTGCGTACGCACCTTATTGAGGTCGACGCCCTTGGCGCACACATCCACGCCCTCGACGACAATCGAACCACTCGTAGGATGCTCCAGACGATTGATGCAGCGAAGCATCGTCGACTTGCCCGAGCCCGAAGGACCCAGAACTACGACGACCTCGCCCTTATGCACATCCAGATCGATATCGCGCAGGACCACGTTATCGCCAAAGGCCTTCTGGAGGTTCTTAATGCTGACGACGACCTCGTTCGAGTTATTGGTTTCGCTCATGATAGGACCTCCTTACAGACCGGCGATGTGATCGGCAGGCGTCGCGACAACCTGTCCGGCGCTCTTAGCGGGACGCTTCTTCTTGGTCTCGGTCGTACCCAAAAGCCTCGCCTCAAGACCGCTCACCAAGCGAGCGAGCGGCAGGGTGATGACCAGATAGAACAGGGCGGCAACCACGTACGGTGTAATGGAGCCCGTCGTGGCCACGATGGTACGGGCGTTCATGACGATTTCGACCACACCCACGGCGGCAAGCAGCGACGTATCCTTGTAAAGCAAGATAAACTCGCTGGTCAGCGTAGGCAAAACATTGCGGAACGTCTGCGGAATCATAACGTAGAGCAGCGTCTGGAAGGCATTCATGCCCAGAGAGCGAGCAGCCTCGTTTTGGCCCTTGGGGATCGATTGAATACCGGCACGGAAGATCTCGCACAGGTACGCAGACGAGTTCATGGCCATGACGATAACGCCCAAAACATAGTCGTCCACCTTGACGCCGGCCAACGGCAGACCGAAGAACGCGATATAGATCTGCAGGAACGCCGGCGTACCGCGAATGATATTCACGTAGATGCCGGCGAGGCAGCGCAGGATGCGCGACTTGGAGATGCGCATAAGCGACAGGGCAAAGCCAAAGGGAATTGCCAGCGGAAACGCCACGAGCACGATCGAAAGCGACATAAGGAAGCCCTTGAAGACGATCGGCAGGCTCTGGACCAAAATGACCGGGTTCAGGAACAGGCGCAGGAACATATTGGAGTTCCACGCCTCGACCCACGGCTGCTCCTTAAGGTCGGCCAGGAAGTTATCGAAGGCCGTCACGCCCTTGATCTCCACCGACGGAATCTTGGAGATCTTCTTGGTCGAACCGTCGGCGAGCGTATAGGTGCCGCTAAAGGCCTCATCGCCGCCCTCGACGGGAAACGTCACACCGTAAACCTCGACGCGGAAATAGCCGCCGGCAGGCGCCGTCTCGCCAAAGTCAATCTTGAGCGTCTGGCCGTCAGCCTTGCACGTGGGCTTCATGGGCGTACGATCCATGAGGTCCTCGCCCGAGAGCATCGTCAATCGCGTGTCATCGGTACCAAACGTCGTGCCGTCGACAAACGTCAGCGAAAGACCGCTCAGCTCCTCGTCGGCATCGGCCTGAACTTCCCAAGTGATGCGCGTCTCGGTGCCGCCGACCACATCGCTACCCGAACCGGTATTGGGTCGGGCGGTAATCTTTGCGGTCTCAAGCGCCTGGGCGGTCGTGGGCACGCAGGCCCCCGCGCATACCAGGGCGAGCGCCACAGCCAGGGCACAGGCCAGCTTTTGGAGCATCGAGGGCAGTGGAAAACGCTGCTCCGCGGCCCCTTTGTTCAGTCGAGACAAGGTGGCTCCTATCGTAGAAGTTGCCGGCAAAACGAGACGGAAACGCTCTCCGTCAAGAGAAGCGCAAAGGCCCTTTCCGCCAAAACGGAAAGGGCCCGCGCGCAATCAAGTAGTTATTTTACTTGATATTGTACTTAGCCATGAGGGCGTCGACGGTACCGTCGTCGGTCAGGTCCTTGATAGCCTGGTTGATGTCGTCCTTGAGCTTGGTGTTGCCCTGGTTGATGGCGATGGCGTACTCCTCGCCGGTGCTGATCTGCTTGATGGTCTGGCAGGTGTTGAACTGCTCGGCGGTCAGCTGGCTGGCAACGGAGCGGTTGGTGACTACGGCGTCGCCCTTATCGGACTGCAGGGCGCTGAAGCACTCGGTGGCGTCCTTGTAGGGGACGATCTTGGCCTTGGGGAAGTTCTCCTGGGCAAAGGCCTCGGCGGTCGAGCCAGACTGGACGATGATGGTAGCGTCGGCGTTGTTGAGCTTCTCGCTGTAGTTGTCGGCCGTGATGTCGGTGTTATCGACCTTGGTCACGATAGCCTGATCGTCCATGTAGTAGGAATCAGAGAAAGTGACTTCCTTCTCACGCTCGGGCGTGTCGGTGATAGCCGCGATGGAAACGTCATACTTGGCGCCCGAAGCGACGCCCGGAACCAGCGTGTCAAAGTCATTGTTGACGTACTCGACATCCAGACCCAGCTTGTCACCGATAGCCTTGATGAGCTCAAGGTCAAAGCCCTGGTAGTCGCCGTTGTCATCCTTGTACTCAAACGGCGCGTACTCGGCAGAGGTGCCGACGGTCAGCGTGCCGTCCTTGACGAGCGCGTACTCCTTGGAGCCGTCGACCTTCTCGACCTTAGCGTCGTCAGAGCTGCTGGAACCGGCATCAGAACCAGAGGTGGCGTTGGACGAACCGCAGCCCGTCAGAGCAAGGGCGAGTGCCATAGCACCCGTGGCGGCAAATGCGCCAAGCTTCTTCAGCTTCATAATCAGTCTCCTTCCGGTGACCTCGTTTGATTCAGAGGTCTGCAAAAACTGTTGGCTATTATGCACCCGGAATTACGAATCTGCAATGAGAAAACTGATTGAAACAAACCCATAACGTGAATGGAATACTCTACTTTGTGACAGTCATTACTGCTGCAATGACCTTAATAGTCTAATTTCAGCTGCATAACCTGCAAGTTCGTTCGGAGTCTCCAAAATAAACGGCAGCGAACGCAAGTGGCCATTCGATACAATATTCTGCATAACCTGCATACCGCCACCAAATTCCTCGCTGCCAAGGTATCCCTTGCCGATGCACTCGTGACGATCTTTATGGGCGCCACAAGGGTTCTTCGAATCGTTGATGTGTACGGCATGCAAGCGATCGATACCCACCACGCGGTCGAACTCGTCGAGTACGCCGTCCAGATCATGGATGATGTCGTAGCCGGCATCGCTCACATGGCAGGTGTCCAAACAAACGCCCAGCTTATCGGACAGCTCTGGGCACTTGGCGGCAACGCCCTCGATAATGCACGCCAGCTCCTCAAAGCTGCGGCCCACCTCGGTACCCTTGCCGGCCATGGTCTCGAGCAGCACCGTCGTCTGCTGGCCCTCAAACATCACTTGGCACAGGGTGTCGACAATCATCTGAATGCCGGCGTCGGAGCCCTGCCCCACATGCGCACCGGGATGGAAGTTGTAGTAGTTGCCGGGCAGCGCCTCCATGCGCCGCAGGTCCTCTGCCATGGCCTCCAGGGCAAACTCGCGCGCCCGCTCTTTGGCTGAGCAGGGGTTATAGGTATACGGGGCATGAGCCACGAGCGGGCCAAAGTCGTTTTGCTCCATAAGCTCGCGCAGGGCCGCCACGTCATCCATGTCAAGGTCTTTTGCCTTGCCGCCGCGCGGGTTGCGCGTAAAGAACGCAAAGGTATTGGCGCCAATGGACAACGCTGTCTCCCCCATTGCCCGATAGCCCTTCGTCGTCGAAAGATGACACCCGATCGTCAGCATCTCCAACTCCCCCTCATCAGTTGCGGTGAAATACGGTCTATTGGTGCCTTATTTTGGCGCAAACAGACCGTATTCCACCGCAAGTTATAAAAGGGGCATCAGGGGCAAAGGCCTCCAGGCATTCCAAGCGCTGGGGCCATGCCCCCACGCCCTAAAGTTTCAAACGAATCGCATCGATGATGCGTGCGCAGCGCCGTGTGGCGGCTAGGGACATGATGGGGCTTTCGAGTTTCCCCGCCTGAATGAGCTGTGTCGCATGCGATACCTCACCGTAAAAATCATCGACCTCAAATGGTGCGTCGATTTCGAGTACTCGACCGTCGGAATACTTCACATGAGCGAGCTCGGGGCGATGGAGACGCTCGATTTCCAACGAGCCCAGCTCACAGGCAATCGTTAAGCGGCTTTCATATGTTGCTTTGCCGTCGCACACCATATGAATGGGTATACCGCCGACGCTCATATGGATCTCGTCGGCCCAATCGACGCGACCGCCCGATACGTCACGCCAGCGAACTTCACGGGACGAAACCTCGCACGCGCCCGCGAGCAAATCCTCAAACCAACCGACCGCATAACAGCCCATGTCATATAGACAGCCGCCCTGCAACGGATCAAGCAGATAGCCCGAAGGAGACTCGCCGTAATCGAGCTTTTGCACGCTTTCAATCGAGACAATACGGCCAAGCTCACCCGACGCAAGCAAGTCTTTCACGCGAGTGCGCATCGGGCAAAACCGATTCTTCATCGCCTCCATAAACAGCACGCCGCGCTCGCGAGAGGTGGAAGCAATCGAGAGAGCCTCTTCTTCACTCAAAACGGCCGGCTTTTCGCACAGCACGGCCTTTCCGGCGCACAGCGCGCGACAGGCCCAACGCGTATGCATGCCATGCGGAAGAGCCAAGTAGATTGCGTCGACATCGGGGTCGGCAATCAGCGCGTCATAAGCCGCATCGCCGCTATCGTCGACCGAGGCATGGCCATGCGCAGCATCGATCGAAAACGCTCGGGAAAATTCCTCGACATGTGCAGGAGTGCGGCCGGCCGCAGCCACCAGCCGTGCCCCGTCGACCTTCTTGAGCGACGATGCAAATCGATGAGAAATTTGCCCAGCGCCCAAAATGCCCCAACGAACCTCACGCGAATCATTTCGTAAACCTCGGTCACCCACGATAGCCTCCCATCAGTTGCGGTGAAATAGTTCCTGTTGATGCCTTATTCTGCCGCAAACAGGAACTATTCCATCACAAGATATAAAAGGGTCATGAGGAGCGAGTTTTGCCGAAGACTTTAAGCATGGCCGTCACGGGACCAGGCTGGAAACGTCGGCGCACATCGTCGAGACGCTCGGGAATATCGATGTGCTGCGGGCAGTGCCGCGCGCATTTGCCGCATTTGACGCAATTGCTCACCAACTTGGGCTCGCTTGTGCGCACCGCGCTCGCCGTAAAGTATTGCGAGATGCCCGTAAACCAGCTATGTGCATAGCTCGCGTTGTAGGCGGCAAAGCAGCCAGGAATATTGATGCCCTTGGGACACGGCATACAGTAACCGCAACCCGTGCAGGGCACACGATTCGATTTCTCAAACTCTTCCAGCACATGCGCGATGGTATCGAGCTGGCCTGTTGACATCGAGTCCGGCAGCGCGCGATCTGCCAGCGCCGCGTTCTCATCCACCTGCGCGGTATCGGTCATGCCCGAAAGCAGCATCGTCACCTGTGGATGGTTCCACACCCACGAAAGCCCCCATGCGGCAGGCGTATGCAAATGTGGGTCGTGTGCCTCATCGAGCACGGCGCGAGCCCGCGGCGGCAGCTTGCCCGCCAGTCGTCCGCCCAAGAGCGGCTCCATCACAAACACCGCGAGCCCGCGCTCGGCAGCGGCCAAGAGCCCCGCCGTTCCCGCCTGGTAGCGCTCGCCGGCATAGTTGTACTGGATCTGGCAAAAATCCCAGTCATACGCATCGAGCATCGTGAGGAAGTCCGCCGCGCTGCCGTGGTACGAAAAGCCGATCTGGCGGATACGCCCCGCAGCCTTTTGGCGCGCAATCCAGTCCTCGATGCCCAGTGCCACCAAGCGCTCCCACTGGGCGGGCGAGGTAATGTTGTGCATAAGGTAATAGTCGATATGGTCGGTCTGCAGGCGGCGCAGTTGCTCGTCGAAGAACCGGTCGAAATCCTCCGCGCACTTGCACGAAGCATGCGGCAACTTAGTCGCCAGCAACACCCGGTCACGCAGCCCCAAGCGCTCAAGCGAGGCGCCCACGCACACCTCGTTACCGGGATAGAGATACGCGGTGTCCAGATAATTAATCCCCTGCTCCACCGCACGGGAAATGATGGCGTCGGCTGCCTTCGCATCCGGGCGTCCCGGCGCACCGGGAAACCTCATGCAGCCCAGCCCCAACGCCGAGATACGGTTGCCGCTTTTGGGGTCAACGCGATATTGCACGGCCCCTCCCCTCCCATCGAAGCCCTGACAAGGCGAAACAAACCCGTCACGTCATCGAAACACATCGGAATCGCAATTGAGAACGTATCGTAACGCAGCAGAAATCAAGCCGTCACGGCACCGCTTTAACATCAGCAAAAAGCCCGATGAAAGGAGCCAACCATGCCCGCGCGTGAGGACGCCTACCCCCACCCCGGCGAGCAATACATCCTCTCGGTCGACCGCTATCAGATCGAGGTCATGGACCATCTGGACGAGCTTCCCGCCACAGGCGCCGTCATCTTCTGCACCTTCCCTAAGGTCCGTGATGGTGTTGGATATCCTGCACGCGTTTTTGCCATCTGCCCCGCGGCATAAGTTCCCATGCGTTTTGTTCTTCTAAATTCCGCCTCCGGTGCACGCTACATGCTCCAGCGGCATACAATCCACCAGGCGCCCCGCACGCGGGCGCCTTTTTGTGAGGAGATGATTCACATGCAGATCAACAAGGTCGCCTTTATCGGCAAGGGCGGCGTCGGCCTGCTCTACGGCAGCATGATTGCCAAGGCCCTCGGCAATGACGCCGTCGAATACGTTATGGATGACGCCCGTTTTGAGCGTCACGCGGGCAATGCGCTCACCGTCAACGGAAAGCCTTGCGATCTCACGTCCGTCCGCGCCAGCGAGGCGACGCCCGCCGATCTGGTCATCCTGACAGTCAAGACCACCGGTCTCGACCAAGCACTCAAGACTATGGAGCGTGTCGTGGGACCCAACACGCTCATCGCCTCGCTGTGCAACGGCATTACGAGCGAGCAAAAGATTGCCGAACGCTTTGGCTGGGAGCACACCGTTCTTGGTATCTGCCAGGGCATGGACGCCATGTTCCTCAACGGCGCGCTCACCTTTACCAATGCGGGCGAGATCCGCTTTGGCGCGGCGGCCGGCACGGACCCCGCAACCGTCGCCGCTATCGACGGGCTCTACACGCGCTGCGGCATCGCCCATACCGTCGAGCGCGACATTGCGCACCGCATGTGGGCCAAACTCATGCTCAACGACGGCATCAACCAGACCTGCATGGCCTACGGCGGGACCTACGGAAGCGCCACGGAGCCGGGCTCCGAGCAGCGTTGCTGCTTTGTTTCCGCCATGCGCGAAACGCTTGCGGTCGCCAATGCCGAGGGCGTTGAGCTGACCGAAGCAGACCTGACGCAAATGGTGCACCTCATCGAGGGAATCGACCCCGCCGGTATGCCCTCGATGGCGCAGGACCGCATCGCACAACGAAAAACCGAAGTCGAGGAGTTCGCGGGCACCATCTGCCGCCTCGCAGCCAAACACCATATCCAGGCACCGCAAAACGAGTGGCTCTATCGGCGCATCCGCGATATCGAGAAAAGCTGGTAGCGCCAACGCGCCGCATTCAGCAGCCTTAACAGCAAGGCCGCCGCAAGGGAACCTTTCCCCTGCGGCGGCCTTCATCTTCATCTATGACCGGCGGCCAATCTCACAACAGCTAGCGTTGCGACTCCGGCACCTCGTCCTCATCGTCGCGACAAAGGACTACACCCGCACTTCCCAGCAGCGCGGCCGCGATCAACGCGCCGACCACAATAGAGGCAGCCCCACAAGACCCCTGCACACCTGCGACGAGCGCGGCCGTAGGACCAAGGCAACCAAGCGTCAATGCAATGGCGGCAACGGCGATATCTCGAGCGTTCACAAGACCACTTCCTCCACGAGAAAGACCTTATTACTCATGAACTAGTGTGCCCCGCATCCATACGCCCAGCGTACCGCCACGGTAAGGGCTCTGTTAACTCAAACGCACATAAAGAACGGGCGGCTTTACGTTGCCTAAAAGCTCAGTAAAGACGTCCGCCCATCATGTACCTATTTTGCTTATGGCAGATTACCAACCGGTGTAGTAGTCGGTGGTTCCGGCAGCGCAGCCGGAGTCATAGACCTTGCAATCACCCTTGGAGCCCGTAAAGGTCGAGCCCTGGGCCATATCGCCCGCGGCAACAACGTAATAGCCGTCGGAATCGCGCCAGAAGCCCTCAGAATCCTGAGTCCATTCGCCCGTGCGATAGTGATAAAGCACGTTGCTACTGTAATAGGTCTCGCGGCGTCCGTTGTAGTTATTGACACCCGCAGAGCGCGTCAGGCCCGATCCGTTCGCGCAGGACGCGGCAGACGCGTAGGACGGAGTGTAACCGGCGTTGTAGTACGAAGCCTGAGCGGCCTCGGCAGCCTCCGCCTCGGCGGCGGCAGCCTCGAGCGCCTCACGCTTGACATCCTCAAGCGTGGAGCGAAGCTCGTCGAGCTCGGTCGACTTGGCGTCGACCTCCCCCATCGTCAACAGGCCACCCGCACCGTCGATGCAGCCCTGCAACACAGCGCGCTCGTCATCGGTAGCATAGTCGCCATACATATTCATAATGATCTGAGCGCGCATCTCCAGGGAATCGCGCTTGGCCTCCATCGAGGCGTTCCACTCCTGCATGGAACCATAACCATCGCCGCGATAGTCAACGGGCTGTACAAGCGTCGTCTCGGACGGCGTAGATCCAACCGTATCGGACAGTGTTGCGGCGTGGGCATCAGTTGCACCGGCGCCCGCCAAAAGTGCCACGGTCAGAGCGGCGGAAAGGGCGGCGGCTTTCGGTTTTCGTGAATCGATCCTCATGTAGCTGGAAACCTCCGTAGTGCGTTTTTGCTGCGTTTGAGCTGCGTGTGATTCGATCGCGCTGCATAGTACCCCGAGCAAATCGCGACCTGCGGTTTTACTCAAAAGGCGCACGTCAATTGCGTAAAACTCACATCCTCTCAACAGGAGTTTTCCACAACTCGAATGCATAAAGCGTGTCAAAAACCCTGTTTTTGCACCCGTTCTATGCAAAAAAGGCGCCTGTGCAACCATTGTTCGCACAGGCGCCTTGAGCAGGCATTTTATGCAGTTATACCTATCGAGTCGCAAGGGGTCCTTGCACAAGTCGCCTTACTCGTCCAGCGCGGCGAAGGCCTGCTTCAGATCCCAAATGATATCCTCGGCGTTCTCGGTACCGATGGAAAGACGGATCGTGGAGGGCGTGATGTTCTGCTCGGCGAGCTCCTCGGCAGAGAGCTGGGAGTGCGTGGTGGTAGCCGGATGCACGACGAGCGACTTGACGTCGGCCACGTTGGCGAGCAGCGAGAACACCTGCAGATGATCAATGAACTTCCAGGCGGCCTCCTGGCCACCCTTAATCTCAAAGGTAAAGATCGAGGCACCGCCGTTGGGGAAATATTGCTTGTAGAGCTCATGGTCGGGGTGCTCAGGCAGGCTCGGGTGGTTCACCTTGGCAACATGGCTGTCACCGGTCAGGAACTCAACGACCTTCTTGGTGTTCTCGACATGACGGTCAACGCGCAGCGACAGAGTCTCGGTGCCCTGGAGCAGGACCCAGGCGTTGAACGGGCTGATGCAGGCGCCCTCGTCACGCAGCAGGATAGCGCGGACATAGGTTGCGAAGGCGGCGGGACCGGCAGCCTCGGCAAACGAGACGCCGTGGTAGGAGGGGTTGGGTTCAGCGATCTGGGCGTACTTTCCGCTCGCCTTCCAATCGAAGTTACCGCCGTCGACGATCACGCCGCCCAGCGAGGTGCCGTGG
Organism: uncultured Collinsella sp.; assembly: GCA_900547805.1. Taxonomy (GTDB): domain Bacteria; phylum Actinomycetota; class Coriobacteriia; order Coriobacteriales; family Coriobacteriaceae; genus Collinsella. The sequence goes on along the minus strand of URIE01000010.1, from coordinate 10,420 downwards.
CCGCCGATGAACTTGGTTGCGGAGTGGACGACGATGTTGGCACCATGCTCCAGCGGACGGAACAGATACGGGGTGCCGAAGGTGTTGTCGACGACAACCGGCAGACCGTGCTTCTTGGCGATCTCGGAGATGGCGTCGATGTTGGGGATGTCGGAGTTGGGGTTGCCGAGCGTCTCGAGATAGATGACCGTGGTGTTGTCCTTGATGGCGCCCTCGACCTCGTCCAGGTTGTGGGCATCGACGAAGGTGGTCTCGACGCCAAACTGGGAGAGTGTATGCTCCAGCAAGTTGTAGGAGCCACCGTAGATGGTCTTCTGAGCCACCACGTGGTCACCGGCCTGGGCAAGAGCCTGCAGGGTATAGGTGATGGCAGCAGCACCGGAGGCGACGGCAAGACCTGCCACACCACCCTCGAGTGCGGCGATACGGTCCTCGAAGACGCCCTGGGTGGAGTTGGTCAGACGGCCGTAGATGTTACCGGCGTCGGCAAGACCAAAGCGGTCGGCGGCGTGCTGGGAGTTGCGGAACACATAGCTCGTGGTCTGGTAGATAGGCACGGCGCGGGAGTCGGATGCGGGATCGGCGCTCTCCTGGCCAACGTGCAGCTGCAGGGTATCGAAACCAAAGGTGTGCTCGGGGTTGTTGATGAACTGGCTCATGATGATCTCCTTGATCGAACAAAAGTAAATAAATTAGAGAGGAGTAAGTCGCTGTCTCCTGATCACGCCGACGGGCGCAAACAGGAGCCCGGCATTCGTCTTGGTAAGCAATTCATATGCGGGCCTCCTTTCGCATCCCGGTTCCGTGGTCGGTTTAATTACCTACCGCCTTTGTGTGTTTTGAATAGTACGAGCATTGTTTCGCTCGGTCAATCACTTAAAAGCGCTAACCTGTTATCGGTTTTATAGATAGCAATCGAAAGGATGGCGTCGATGACCCTTCAGCAGCTTCGTTTTCTGATTGCCGTGGCAGAGTCCGGCTCAATCAACGCCGCAGCTCAGCGCCTCTATACCGCTCAGTCCAACATCTCAAACGCCGTCAAAAGCCTGGAACAGGAACTCCATATCGAAATCTTTACGCGCTCTAGCCGCGGTGTTGCACTCACCAACGACGGCACCGAGCTTTTGGGTTATGCACGCCAGGTCGTAGAGCAGGCCGACATGCTCGAGGCCCGCTACGAGGACGGCGGTACCCCGCAAGCCCGCCTCGCCATTTCCGCCCAGCACTACGCCTTTTCGGTCGAGGCCTTTGTCAACGTAGTCGAGCGCTGCCGCGACAGCAAGTTCGAGTTCATCATGCGCGAGACCACCACATCGCAGATCATCGATGACGTCCGCGCATTTCGCAGCGACATCGGCATCCTCTATCTGGACGACTTTAACGCCCGCGTTCTGCAGAAGGCTTTTGCCGATGCGCGCGCGAGCTTCCATCCCCTCTTCGACGCGACGGTCCACGTCTTCGTTAGCGAGCGCCACCCGCTTGCCCGCCGCCCGCAGCTGTCCCTTGCCGACCTCACACCATATACGCGCTACAGCTTTGAGCAGGGAACCTCAAACTCCTTCTATTACGCCGAGGAACCTTTTAGCTATATCCCTTGCGACCGCAACATACGAATCTCGGACCGCGGAACACTTACTAACTTACTTATCACGTCGAACGGCTACACCCTGTCGACCGGTGTCCTCTCCAATGAAATGCAATGGGGTATGGCATCGATCCCGTTAGCAGACGCCCCAACGATGCACGTAGGCTATATCATGCACGACGAGCGCAAGCCCTCTCCCCTCTTGCAGCAATACCTCGACGAGCTCAACCGCATCATCCATGCCAACTAACTGTCGGAAGACGGGGTAGAAATCGTAGATTGCTAGCCCCCGGCGGGCATGGCGCTACAATGGTCACTCACACGAAACGTACCCAACGAAAGGAAGCCCGTGAAGGTCATCATCTATACCGACGGCTCGGCCCGATCAAATCCGGGACGCGGCGGCTACGGCGCCGTGCTCAAATACACCAACCCCGCCGGCAAGACCTTCACCTCCGAGCTTTCGCGCGGCTACGCCAAGACCACCAACAACCGCATGGAGCTCATGGCGGTCATCGTGGCGCTCGAGGCACTTAACCGCCCCTGCGAGGTCGAGGTCCATTCCGATTCGCAGTACGTCGTCAACGCCTTTAACAAGCACTGGATCGACGGCTGGAAAAAGCGCGGATGGAAAACCGCCAACAAGCAGCCCGTCAAGAACCGCGACCTGTGGGAGCGCCTACTCACCGCCAAAAGCAAGCACAAGGTTGAGTTCATCTGGGTTAAGGGTCACGCCGGCCACGAGCTCAACGAACGCTGCGATGAGCTCGCCACCACGGCGGCCGACGGCAGCAACCTCGATATCGATACCGGCTTTAACGAGAGCGACCTGTAACGGCGTTTTCGCACGCTATTTCCTGCCCCCTCGCGCTACACTCATCCTGTAAACCGAACGGCACGAGGGGGATACATGCTGCGTATAGCGACCATCGGCACATCCATGATTACCGACGACTTTATCCAGGTCGTCAACGCCAACGACCAAGCCGCGTTTGTGGGCACGCTCTCGCGCGATGCCGAGCGCGGCGCCGCCTTTACCGCCGAACACGGCGGCGAGCGTAACTTCACCGCACTTGACGAGCTTGCGTCCGCCGACGACGTCGACGCCGTCTACATCGGCAGCCCCAATGCGCTCCACTACGAGCAGGCCCTTGCCTGCATCGCCGGTGGCAAGCACGTCATCGTCGAAAAGCCGTTCTGCGCCACCGAAGCGCAGGCGCTGGAAGTCTTCCGCGCTGCCGAGGCAGCAGGTGTCGTGGCCCTCGAGGCCATGCGTCCCCTTCACGATCCCGCCTTCCACGCCATCGAGGACGCCCTGGGCGAGATCGCCCCCATCCGCCGCGCCTCATTGCGCTTTGGCAAGTATTCCTCGCGCTACAACGAGATTCTCGCGGGACGCGCCACCAATATCTTCGACTGCAATATGGCATCGGGTTCCCTCATGGACATTGGCGTCTACACCGTCGAGCCCATGGTCGAGATTTTCGGCATGCCCTCCGGCCTTACGAGCATGACTACTCTGCTCGACCCCACCACGCGACAGCTCACGCACGGCCCCATCGACGGCTGCGGTTCCATCCTCGCCAGCTACGGCGGTGGCCGCATCTCCGTCGAGCTCGCGCACTCCAAAATTACGAATGACCTGCTGCCCTCGCAGATCGAAGGCGAGCGTGGCACTATCCAGATCGACCATCTGTCCACGCCCCGCAACGTCCGCATCGACTATCGCGGCGACGTCGTACGCGGCTCGGCGACCGAGGCACCGCGCGAACAGGGCGAGAACGGCCACGTGCTCGACCTGCCCAAATCGAGCAACACTATGGAATACGAACTCACAGACTTTATCACCGCCATCGGCGGCATCGATAACGTTAAGGAAGAGATTTGGGAGACCCCGGCGGGACGCCACGAGCTTGGCCACTACCGCGATGTCACACTCGTCTCACTGCGCATCATGGATGCCGTGCGCCAGCAGGCCGGCATAACCTTCCCGGCCGACGCAGGCAAGCAGGCATAGCTATGGGCCTCTTCGATACGTTCTTCTCCAGCGTCACCGGCGGCAGTCGAGAGCCTCAAAAACCATCAAACGTCGAGCTCGAGCTGCGCCGCAGGCTTACTGTGCTCGCAAGCGACGAGGCCACTCAAGACACTCCCCTGCGCTATTTCCTGCGCTGGGCGGGGCAAGTCCAGGGCGTTGGCTTTCGCTTTACCAACACCAACCTCGCGCAGGCACGCGCGCTCACCGGCTGGGTGCGTAACATGGAAGACGGCTCAGTCGAGATGGAGATACAGGGAGCTCCGGCAAATATCCTATCTCATCTCGAGGCGCTTCATGCCTCCTACGAGCGCATGGGAACGCGTTTTCGCCTCGTAGACGCCCAGGCCCGAGCCCCACTTACCAATGAAGACGGTTTCACGCCTCGTTATTAGTATTGTGTGCTAAATACGGTATCATTTACCTACGACCGTTGATAGAAAAGAGGCGAGGCGCATGGCGGTGCAAAGAAGGAATACCAAGCAGCGAAAGCTGGTTCTTGACGCCGTGCGCCAAAGCTATAACCATCCCACCGCCGACGAAATCTACAACGCCGTGCGCGAACAGGATGACAAGATCAGCCGCGGCACGGTCTACCGCAACCTCAATCTCTTGGCCGACGCCGGCGAGATTCTCTCCATCAAGACGCCGGGCGGCAGCCGCTTCGATCGCACGATCGAGCCGCATGCGCATATCATCTGCACCTCATGCAGCCGCGTCATCGACGTACCGCTCCCCTTCGATGCCCAGCTCGACGCCAAAGCGTCCGAGCAAATCGGCTGGCACGTCACGTCGCACTACACCATCTTCGAGGGTCTCTGCCCCGACTGCCGGTAGATGTTTGGGACATGCCTACTCGGCGAGCAGGCGACGCAGCTCTTCTTCGACCGTGCGCACGTAACGGACGCGGTCGTTGATGCCGCGCATGGTGGGGTTGCAGTTCTCCATCAGATAGGGATGGCCCACGACGTTGAGCATGTCGCGATCGTTTTCGTTATCGCCAAACGCCATCATCTCATCGGGCGAAATACCCAAGGCACGACCGTAATCGGCAAGCGCGGAACCCTTACCCGAATCAAAGCCGATAAAGTCCGTCCATTCGGTTCCCGACGTCATCACATCAACCCGATCGCTAAAGCGACGCACAAAATACTCCAGCGCCGCCGACTGCTCTGTCTCAGGCGTTTGAAACGCAATCTTAATGACATCCTCGTCAATGTCCTCGGGACGGTCGACCACCGCCACATCGCAATGGACCTCGTAACGCAAATGGTCGACGAACGCATCGTTGCCGCTTATGGTGTAAAGGTGCCCCTCACACGAAAGGGTCACGTCGGCATGGGGATACGCAACCACGGCATTCGCGATATCCATAGCAAGGCTACGCTCCATGGAGCGCTTGACAACGGCACGCCCCTCGCTCATCACCAGAGCTCCGTTTTCGCATACATAGGCGAGCTCATCGGCCACCGGGGCAAACAGATAGCGCAAGCTCGCATATTGACGGCCGCTCGCCGGCATAAACACGATACCGCGACGATGCAGCTCATCGATGAGCTCAAAGGCCTCGGAACGCGGCTCGCGCTCCCCCGGATGCAGCAACGTGCCGTCCAAATCGCATGCAATCAGCTTGATTCCCTCAAGACCCATATGCTTTCCCCCACAGCATCTCATCAACAGAAAGACGGACTTTGAATAGTTGCCTCTCAAAGTCCGTCATACTTATACGCACGTTAACCGCGCGCCTTCTTTACGATCGTAAAGTCTGGAGCCATGCTCACGACGACCTCCGCCGCACTCGACGCAAAGCGCCGGTCCGCATCGAGTTCACGGGTAACCACCGAGAGCCGAGCGCCCTCGACACCCCGGAGCATGCGGCCCAAAACAGGCTGCACCGGCGTATACATGCGCACGGTATGCTCGTCCGAATCGCCTCGGAAAAGCGGCGCATGCATATTGCCGATCTCCCAGCACGCATGCGCGAGCGCAATCGGGTCCATGCGGTCAACTTCGACCAAATAAACCTCGGCGCTGCGCAGGCGCACGACAACCGCCACGGGCACCACGCCCGAACAGTCGACGGCAAGCACGTCGCCGTCGACAAGACGACCACCGTCGGCAGTATCCAGCCGAACATCGACCGTGCGTCCCAGCTCCGTCACGCCCACAAACGCGCATACATCAGCCTGGTCCCAATCGAGCAGCAGCTCGTCAACTTCAAAGACGCCGCCCAGCTTCCGGCGAAGCAGGAGTTCATAGGACGGATCGTTGAGATTTCCCAAGCATGTCGTCGAAACCAAGCGTTCAGGCATACTCTAACCCTCGACCTCTACGAGCTCGATATCAAAGTTGAGGTCCTTGCCGGCAAGCTCGTGGTTGGCATCGAGCGTCACGGCCTCGGGCGTCACGTCAATGACCACGGCAGGAACGGGCATGCCGCTCGGCGTGGACAGGAAAAGCTTCATGCCCTTCTCGATCTGCTCGATGTTGGGAACCTGTTCGGCCGGGAAGGTAATAACCATCTCGGGATTGTGCTCGCCGTAGGCATCGGCAGCAGGAATGTGCACAGTCTTCTTCTCGCCCACCTGCATGTCGACAACAGCGGCGTCGAAGCCCTTGATCATCTGACCGGCGCCGCAGGTGAACTCCAGCGGCTCGCCGCGATCGTAGGAGCTATCGAACTGCGTGCCGTCGTCGAGCGTGCCGCGATAATGAGTCTTGACCTTCTTGCCCTGGTTGGACATGGTAACCTCCGTGATAAGGGCGGCGCACAACGTGGGCCGCCGTGAACATATGGCGCTAACTATACCCTAGTCATACAATTCAAAGACAGTTTGCAAAGAAACGCTGCAACCGGAGGAACCATGGCATATCCCGTATTTGACCTACACTGCGACACCGCCGACCGCATCGGCTGGGCCACGCTCGATCTCGACCTGCGCTTTACCGCCGGCACCGACGGTTATTTCCCCGGCGACGAAACGCATCCGCAAGATTTCGACCTCATCGAGGGCAACGCCTGCGCCATCTCGCTCGCAAAGATCGGCAACACGCCGTGGGCACAGTGCTTCGCCACGTTTGTCCCCGACGAGATTCCCACCGCCCACGCCGCGCGCTTCCAGGCGCAGATCATGGCGCACATGAGCGGCCAGGCAATGCTCAACCACGACCGGATGGTCAACGTACGCGGCGCGGCAGACATTCGCCCTGCGCTCAAAGACGGCAAGGTCGCCTGCATCCACACCATCGAAAACGCTACGTTCTTTGCCGAGGACCCCGCGCTGATCGAAGTGCTTAAGAGCCTGGGCGTACTCATGTCATCACTCAGCTGGAACGCGCAGGGACCGCTCGCGAGCGGGCACGATACCCACGCCGGTCTCACCGCCGCCGGCATCGAGGCACTTACGCAGATGGAGCACGCCGGCATGGTACTCGACGTCTCCCACCTCAACGATGAGTGCTTTGACGAGGTCGCCGCCCGCGCCACGCGTCCCTTCGTCGCCAGCCACTCCAACTCCCGTGCGGTTTGCGGCGCCAAACGCAACCTTACCGACGACCAGTTCCGCACCATTCGCGACATGGGTGGCATCGTCGGCCTCAACTACTGCAGCGAGTTCCTTTCCAACGACGCAACCGACAAGACCGCCGCAGACGTCACCTTCGACCAGCTGGCGGCACATATCGAGCACTGGCTCGACCTGGGCGGCGAGGACGTCATCGCGCTCGGCGGCGACTGGGACGGCGCCACTGTGCCCGCTTTCCTCTCCGATGCCAGCAAGATGCCCGAGTTCCAGAACATGCTTTCCAAGCATTTTGGCAAGACCGTGATGCAAAAGCTCTGCAGCGACAACGCGCTTGCCTTCTTTGAGCGTTATTAATTTCACATCCCTTGAGCGGGCCGGCATGCCGAACGGTCGACATGCCGGCCCGTCCCCAATCTGAAGGACCGCTTTTGACGCAGCAGTTTACGATTTCCGTATCCCGACCGGATGGGACGCCCATCCCCGTCGTCGTTACCAAAAAGCGCGTCAAAAACTTCAACCTACGCGTCACATCAAGCGGTGAGGTCCACGCCAGCGCACCGCTCGGCGCCAGCCGCGAGCGCATCGAGGCATTTGTGAAGCGCAACAGCACCTGGATTGTCAGCCGACTTGCCCAGCGCGAGCAACGTCAGGCGACGGCGCGAGAGCCGCTCAGCCCCTCGTACGTCATTGCACTTTGGGGCAAGCCCATCACCGTTCAGGATGCACTCGACCACAACTTTGTATCACCCGCACCGCGGCCCAAGCAGGCCACCTTCGCAAGTTTTATGGGCGCCGACGAGCCAAGTGGGTGCACGCAGGCAATGCAGCGCACAGCCCTCGACGGCCTAACCCCCAAAGAACTCCAGACCCACATCGACCAGCTTTATACGTCCGAAGTCACATCGGCGCTACGCGATATGGTGCACGCATACGAAATCGCAATGGGTGTCGCCGTTTCCCGCGTTTCCGTACGCAGCATGAAAACGCGTTGGGGCTCCTGCACGCCCAAATCCGGCGCCGTTCGCATCGCACGAGAACTTGCCGCCTACCCCGTCGAATGTCTCGACATGGTTGTCGCCCACGAGCTCGTCCACTTGCTCGAGCCAAGCCACAATCAGCGGTTTCACGCCCTGCTCGACACGTACTGTCCCAACAATAGAGCTCTATCGCAGCGGCTCAAGCAGCCGCCCATAGAGACGTATTAGAACCGGTTAGCGCACGCGCTCGATCTCGACGCCGCAGCTTGCCAGGGGAAGACCGACGGGCGCCCAAGGCTTATCGAGCTTAACACGCACGCCAAGCAGCAAGGGGTAACGACGCAGCAGCATCTGGGCCACACCCTCGGCTGCAGCCTCGATGAGCTTAAACGTATGCTCGCGCAGATAGCCATCGACATCGTGGCACACCGAGCCGTAGTCAATCGAGGCGTCCAGGTTATCGTGCTCCCCCGCTGCACGCAGGTCGGCGTAGAGCACCAAGGACACGATGAATTTCTGGCCCAGCGCGTTCTCTTCGGGATACACGCCGTGGTTGGCAAAGACCTCGAGACCGTCGATAGCAATGCGGTCGGCATGGCGCAGATCGTCATAGCTCACGTGGGGCACCGCCGTTGCAGTGGATATTTCGCCCCTTCCACGGCGGGCGAGCTCGGCGCCTTCAGTCTTGGTTGCATTCTCGGGCAGTTTCTTGTTACTCATCGCGATCGTCTCCTTCGTTTAGAACCCCGACCGCGCAACTAACTACACGCGAATCGACAGGTTCTTTTTATCATCGCTCCAGTTGCAAGCATTGCGCGCGGGGCATGCAAAGCAGGCGCGCGACGCTTTGTCGGCTGCATAGAGCAGACGCTCAAGCGGTTGGCTGTTCACGCGCAGCTTTCGATGACCCAGGATAGCCGTCTTAATCGCAGCGGCATCGGCCGAATCAAACGCCACGTCATCGGGCATGCCGTCCAGAATTGCATCAGCGACGCGCTCGCTTGCAACATCATGGGATATACCCGATTCATACTGTTCATCTTTGCCGATATCGTGAAGAAGTGCCGTGGCATAGATGACCTCACGGTCAAATCCCATCTGCTCCTCAAGATTTTTGATCCACATAATGCGCGCGACATCCAGCAGATGATCGATGCCATGACGGCAAAAGACGCGCCCGGATTCCAGACGCGCGATGTTGCCCAAGTGCCGCCGGAACAGCCCACTGGCACAGACATAGTCAATACGGGGCATGACGCCAAAGGGAGCCATGCCCGAAGCCATAAAGCCACGCCGTGGCGTTCCCTCGTCGGTCTTCGATGCAAAGTCGTTGACGACCCTCATGCTAGCGGCCCAGCATCCTAAAGAATCGCTCCTCGAGCGACGAATCGGTCTCAAAGACACCGCGACGAGCAAGCGTTACGGTCTTGGTACCGGGCTTTTGCACGCCGCGCATGGTCATGCACATATGCTCGGCTTCCATCAGCACAATCGCTCCTTGAGGGGCAAGATATTCCATGAGGGCGTCGGCAACCTGTGCACACAGCTGCTCCTGCAGCTGCAGACGACGGGCATAGACCTCAACTGTGCGAGCAAGCTTAGACAGACCCGCCACGCGACCGTTAGGGATATAGCCGATCGCAGCCTTGCCATAAAACGGCAGCAGATGGTGCTCGCACAGCGAGTAAAACGTAATGTCGCGCTCGATAACCAAATCGTTCGAAGCGACGGCAAAGGTTTTAGACAGGTGTTCCTCGGCACTCTGGTCCATACCGCCGGCGATCTCACCATACATACGGGCAACGCGCGCCGGGGTCTCCAGCAGGCCCTCACGAGTTGGGTCCTCGCCTATGCTCTCAAGCAACAGCCTTATGGCGGCCTCGACTTTTTCCTGATCGACCATCTGGGCCTCACTTTTCCGATTTTGCGTTCGCGCTATGGTACCACGCCCTCCGGCATCGGCCACAAGCTACATAGTATGGGTCGAATAGATCGGATCGTCCCGCCAAAGCTCCACGGCGTCGCAAAGCGCAACGTTCTCGCGCTCGGCACGGGCACGCGTGGCGTTCATATCAATCACGCGCTGATTGCTCGAGCCCCTAAAGCGCAACGAGATATCATACAGATCCTGAACGAACGGACCGTCCACCAACATATCAAGACAGGCGAGGATGCGGTCCGTCACCTCGGTATGATGACGACCGCCCGGCATAAGCTCCTCGAGCACATCACCGGTAAAGCACCAAATGGTCTTGCCCGACCCTGCGGGATAGGCCGCACGCACGCGTTCGATAAAGTC